>CAJTVL010000040.1 GCA_910579425.1 uncultured Lachnospiraceae bacterium
GGGAGGAACGGAAAAAGGGGATACCTATCATTACATTTGTATATAAGGAAGAGGACAGGGCAGTGCTTTTAAAGGCGCTGCCTTTGCCATTGGCGGATATCCGGATGGAGAAAAAGATTCCTGTGGGGAAAGAAGTATTATACCGTGTGGATTTCTTTAAGGAAGGGGAAGCGAAGGTATCATTCGGCGTACTGCCTGCGGTAAAAGAACCTGCCCCGTTCCTGACGCTCCTTGAAAATGCGATAGAAAGCGGAAACCGGAAAGCCGGGTATCCGTGGCTTTGCGATTACCTGAAATTCCATTCAGCCTTATGTGGTTTGGAAGCCCTTGCCAGAGGGGAATTATCCCTTAATGGGAAGAATACGCAAAGTGTAGCAATAGCCGGAAAGGTAAGAAAAAAAGAAGGAACGGAGATTGTGGCGGATGGAGGAAACAGGCGCAAAGCCCAAGACAGATATGCCTTTGCCAATACCGCTTATTATCAGGAAGTCCTTTCCTATGTACGGACGGGAAGGGATATCCTGAACGCCTACCCGGTCGGAACGCCCCTGCCACCCTTCCCTGACCGCAGCGCATTCATGGCGAAGTGGTATCGGGAGAACGGGCAGGGGAGCCTATGAGGATAAAAAGGACGGATAAAAATTTCACAGCCAAAAAGAAAGCGGACAGGCGGATCCATTATGCGGGGCAGGGGAAGAAATATACGAAGAATACTGTAAATTTATCCGCAAAGGAAAAGCAGGATGCGCTCCGGCAGAGTGGATATTCAGGAGCAAGGGTACAGGGGCAGACATACAGAAATTCTGATGGCGGAGGCGGTGAAGCACATTATGATGATATAAAAATGTGCCGGACAGATTATGGAAGTAGTAACGGGGATGGTAGTGGGGGAGTTGGCGGCGGAGCTTCTGTTGCGCCGGGAAATATCCATGCAAAGAAGCCGCAGTATCGGGAATATCAAGAACAGGCGGTCAGGGCGGGAGCGCATAACCTTTTATATCGGGAGCTGGATTTTCAGGACAAGAGGCTAGCCAATGGCAGCCAGGCTGACCAGCACCAGACACGGCATCAGGTTCAGCCGCACCATCCTTCCGCTTACCATGAAAATACCATAAAGACGAAAGATACCGTTATCCATAGGAGATCGGAAGCACCGGGGATAAACAGGCATACAGATGCGTTTATTTTCAAAGGAAGGAATTTTTCAAAGAAAGAAATACATAGGAAACAGCCAGCCCGGGGCTTGAAAATCCGGCATGGAAACAGGGTAGTGGAATTACGGAATTTAAGGCCAGTGGGAGATATTCCGGTAAAAGGTGCAGGGGAAATAAATCCGGCCAGTGCGTCTGCACGGTCTTTTGAAGATAAAAGGGGGCGGCAGATATCCGGCTACAAAAAGAAGAAATATCTGGGATTCCGAAAACAGGAACGCATGGGCAGGAATGCATATGCCGGATCAGATACAGCCAGAAAACCAGATACGGACAATAAAGCCGGAACATGGAAAACGGAAGAAAAATATAAGCCGGAAGTATATTTATCCCAATTGTACCAGACAGGAGAACCAGCTTTATCAGAGATAAAAAGCAGCCTGATTAACCAACAGAAAAAAGACACCGCCCGGCTCCGCATGAGAGCCCCCGGTGATTCCATCCGCCAGCGTGGTAAGGGAATCTCCGGACAGAGAAGGCAGGACAAAGCCGGGATTATGGATATGGATACGGGCAGAGATGGTGGGAAAAGTAGAAACACAAAAGAAAATAAGAAGCATGGGAATGACAGGAAAAATACGAAAAGAGATCCCGGTAGTAAATCCGGCGCAGGAAGAAGAAGGAAAAGGGCAGCCATACTCCGGCTGCTCTCCTATTCCAGGGATAAGTTTTCACAGGAAGAACAGAAGGACAGCCCCTTAAAAGTAGTGAAAGATTTGCTTTTAGGGAAAGCAAAAGCGATGATAACAGGAACGCTCCTTTCCATAGGGGCATCCCTGCTCCCCGTGCTTATACCGGCTTTTATGATCACCATCACCATCACCATTCTCTTTAATTCGCCGTTCTCCATCCTTCTCCCGAAGCTGACAGACAGGCCGGGGGCGGTGGAGGTGCTTGAGGAATACACGGAGGATTTCAGGGAGACAGTTCAGGAAGAACTTGCTGACCCCGGCAGCGGGGATGAAATGGAACTGATTTATGAGGATTACGAAGGAGACGGGGAGCCGGACAACATGGCGGATATCCTTATGGTCTACATGGTAAAACACGGCTTTGGCGATACCGCAACAGTGATGACGCAGAAGAACCAAAGACTCTTAAAAGATACCTTTGACGAAATGACATCCCTTAATATCAGCTACCGCATGGAGACAGTGGAGCAGTCCTATGAGGAAGAGGATTTCTGGGGGAATGTCACCATAAGGACAGAGGAAGTGGAGATCAAGATAAAGGAAGTCCGCATCACGCTCCTTACCAGTGAGGACATTATACAGACTGGCATCTTTACAGAGGAAGAAACGGAAATCTTACGCTACTTGATGTCGCCGGAAGTGCTGGAAAACATAGAAGGGCTGACTGACGGCTATGGAAGCCCCGGAAGGAGCAGCCTTACGCCGGAAGAGGAAGAAAGGCTGAATCTTGGCAGCGATACTGGCTCACAGGCGGTAAAGAACGCCCTCGCAAGGCTTGGGAAGCCCTACAGCCAGGCGAAGCGTGACAGCGGGGATTATTATGATTGCAGCTCCCTCACCTATTATTCCTATAAAGAAGCGGGTATCAACCTCTCTTACTATGGCTCCAATACCGCCGCCTCACAGGGAAAGCTCCTGTCCGACGGGGGATGCGAAGTGAACTATGAGGATATCCAGCCGGGAGATTTAATCTTTTACAGCTTCACAAGGAACGGCAGATACAAGAATATTTCCCATGTGGCGGTCTATGCCGGGAACGGATATCTGGTGGATGCTTCCTCGTCAAAGGGATGTGTGGTGTTCCGCCCGGTCTATTCCGTGGGGAAGATCGTCTTGTGCGGCAGGCCGTCATGGCTTTGAAAATAAGAAAATGATTTACCGGAAAGGGGCAGGAAATGAAGGGCATCATCTATACCAAAGATATCTACCGTGAGATTGTGCCGAAAATCATTCAGGACGAAGCTTCATGGAGCAGCTTCCTTAAATTTTCCGCCGTCCATTATCAGATGGGCTTTGAGAACGCCAGCCTGCTCTACGCCCAGAGACCGGACGCAAAGATGGTGGAGACCTATGCCGGGTGGCGGGAAAAGGACAGGTATGTGCGCAAGGGGAGTAAAGGGATTGCCATCATAGATTCCAACAGTTACCGCTCTTACATAGACCACGTATTCGACATAACCGACACCAACGGGAGGGGCAGGCCGGAGGTATGGAGGTTAGGCAAAGGCAATGAAAAGGAGATGCTTGCCCATCTTCATGCAAAATCGGCAAACGTGCAGGATTATGTGAAGGAAGCGGTGGAGCGGGAGGCTTACAGTGAAGAGAAAAAATATATAGAAAATATCAGTGAATTATGCCGCTACAATTCCCAGAATCCGGAGCATATTTATGACATTACAAATGCGGTTATCCAAAGTGCACAGTATATGGCGGCGGTACGGATGGGTGTAAAACCGCCGCCTGTTTCCTCCCTGCTCCCGGTACTCGCTACCGCTCCAAGGCTCATGGTATACGGCCTGTGCAATACGGCGCTATCTGTAGCGGGGCAGGTGCTTACGGGGATAGAGAAAACTTTTGAGAGGAAAAAGGAGAAGCAGAGGGCGGCGGAAAGAACAGAAGACAGGAAGGAGCAGGAGATTGGGGGAAAATATCAAATCCCGGAAGGGGGAAGCGGGAGCTATGGCATACCGGCCCTCAGGGATCAGCCTCACTAGAATGCCGATTCCCATAAGCGGCAGGGCAATGGAAGCTGTAAAGGAGCTGAAACGGCAGGATATGAACAGCTATCTCTATCTTTTGATGGAGGATACGCTCGCTGTGACTGTGGAAGGGCTTTGTAAAGAGCAGGGGGATATGGCGGAAGCTGTGGCAGGGTATCTGGAAGAATTTTACGAAAGGGAAATGGGGAACAGGTTGTAAATTCATCCATGGCAGAAAAGGATAAGATGAGATGAATCAGCTCCGGCGAAGCCGGAAAAATGTCAGGGAAAAAGACTGGAAGATTTAGGAAATCGAAAAAACACAAGAAAAAATAAAAATATTCAGGCGGAAAAGCTGTCAATTTAAAACAACAGATGCCAGATTTCATCGGACATCCCCGTGTTAATAAGAGCGCAATTTATTCATAAAAACAGGAATCCATCAGAGCCAAAAGAGGCAGACAGAAAGGAGAACAAACAATATGACCAACACAAACAACACTGTAAATACAGCAGATACAATCAATACAGGATATATGGATATCAAAGTAACCGTAACTCCCATGCAAAATCAGGAGGGCAGCATAAAGGCTAACGCATCCGTCACCTTCAACAATGTATTCAAAGTGACCGGAATCCGAATCGGCATCTCCCAGAAAGGAAACATCTTTGTCTCTATGCCAGATTACAAGACAGGACGTCTTGATGATAATGGAAAAGATATCTATCAGGATATTGCTTATCCGGTAACAAAGAAGTTCAGACAGAGATTGTATGATGAGATTATGGAGAAATATCAGACAATTATGAAGGAAGAATTGTAAATTAATTGATGGTATCGTTAGGCTATTGAATGGTTCAGGGTAAATTCTCCGCAGTTTTGCTGCGGGGAATTTTATTAGAAAATGGAAAGAGAGTGTATCTATATGCCATTTTTGAATGAAAAAGTATATTCATATGAAAAGAAAATGGCATTTTCGGATTAAATAAAAGCGTTTTATGAATTTATTCATCGCACTTTAATAAGTTATGCTATAGTTAAAAAATATGGAGGCATATTGATTTTACCAAATAGTAACTGATACCAATAAGATATAAAAATTTTTAAGTTTTTTGCAAGGTTAAATATAGAATTAGATTGAGAGGAGATAGAGATGGATATTGCTGGGTATAAGAGAATAGAAACATATATGCTTGAAGAAAATGGAAGAGGTTGATTATGCCCATGGAAAGGAACATGTGTATAGGGTGTTGGCTAATGCATTAGATATAATGGAACATATAGATGATAAGTGTGATATAGATATATTAATCGTGTCTTCTTTACTGCATGATATAGGGAGAGTAGATCAGAAAAAGAAATTAGATGTATGTCATGCCGAAATTGGAAGTAAAAAGGCGTATGAATATCTTCTTGCTGCCGGTTGGGAGGAGAGCAGGGCACAACTAGTTTCTAATGCTATTTTAACACATAGACAAAAGAAAAAACGACAGGCCAATTCAACAGAAGCAAGGATTCTTTATGATGCTGACAAATTAGATTCTTTGGGATTAATAGGTATTGCCAGGATGTTAATGTATGGAGGGATGATTGATGAACCATTATATGTATTAGACAAAGACGGTAATATAGTTACTGAATCGACTTTAAATGAGAAATCGAGTTTTTTTCAGGAGTTTAGTTTAAAGCTTGGTGTTATTGAAAGCCTATATACAGAATATGCTAAAGATTTAGCCAGAAAACGTTTAAATGATGCAGTGGTAGTATGTAATAAACTTAAAATTGAAATAAACCAATGCAGGAGGGATTCATATATTAGGCAGTTTTGTAGTGTAGAAGAAAAAAAGCATGAATCAAAATACTTTAACTCAGATTATTGAAGAACAGACAAACCGGGCATTATGGGAAGTGAAAAATGTAATTGATTGTGTTCCGGAGGAATTGTGGAATAAGAAATATTGCGAAATGCCCTGCTGGAAGCACATATACCATATGCTGCATTCGTTGGATCTATGGTATATCAACCCGGGAGACATGAATTTTCGTGAACCTGATATTCATGAAAAAGATTTGAATAATTTAGATGTTATTTCTCCAAAAGTTCTTTCCCGAAAAGAAATAGAATCTTATTTTGCATGTATTGAAACAAAAATTCAAACATACCTGTCCGAATTGACTGACGAACAATTGCTGGAATATCCTCAAGGGTGTGAATATTGTAAGTTTACTTTGATTTTAGCGCAGTTCAGACATTTGCATAGTCATATGGGAATGATCATGGGGTTTGTGATTGATGATATGGGTTTATGGCCCAGGGTTTTAGGATTAGAAAACCCTTTTCCAGATGGACAGTATGATAAATATTTGTAGATTTGGAAAGTAGAAATTTTTTGCCTGTTGGATGGGAGATGATTGTTAAATGAGAATCGCTGCATATCAATTTGCTGTGTCTGGAAATATTATTGAAAATTTTAAAGAAATTGAAAATGCAATATACCTTGCAAAAAGCAAAAATGTTCAGTTACTCATATTCCCTGAGTGTTCATTAACAGGTTATCCTTCGAGGAACATAGCTAATTCGTCTTGCATTGATTTTAATCTTGTCCATGAAATGTGTGATAAACTTCAAATAATTGCTGACGGGAATAAGATTTGTTTTATTGTTGGAACTGTATACAAAGAGAAAGAAATTTATAACAGGGCTATGTTATTTCAGCCTGGTGGTCAATTCAAATTCTATGACAAGCGTGCTCTGTGGGGATGGGATAAGGATAATTTCACACAAGGCAGTATGGATGGGATATTTGAAATGGACGGGATACTATTTGGCATCAGAATTTGTTTTGAAATCAGATTTCCTGAATTCTTTCGGGAATTATACAAAAGAAAAACCGATATAAATCTCATTCTGTTTTATGATGTGGCAGATATAGATGATAGAGAAAGATATAACATGATTAGAGGGCACTTGCAAACTCGGGCAGTTGAAAATGTTACTACTACTGTTTCCGTAAATGCTATTTCACCATTTCAAACGGCTCCGACAATGGTTTTTGGAAAATCGGGTCAGTGCATAAAAGAATGTGTTAGAAATAAATCTGAACTTATGATTTATGATTTTGAAAAAACAGAGAATGATTTTGGAGAAATGGGAAGAACCTCAATATCTGATACATTAATGATGTAAAGTGCGCTTTGAGACTATACTGTGATATCAAACCTGAATAGAGGAGAAAAGAATGGATCAAAGTAATGTAATTAATAATAAAATTTTAAAAATTATTGTAAAGGTTTTTACAAAATTTCCCTTTCTTTTTACTGTATTTATAGTATTAAACGTATGTTTGATCTTCATTGTCTTGCATAATATCAGCATGAATCAATATGTTTCCTGTTCAATACAATGGAACGGGGAGGGGAGAGTTTTTCTTGAAAATTGGTATGGGGAATGCTGTACTGCTATTACTGAGCCCAATATAAATGGACATGTGTTTACCGTGTACCTGACTTTTGATAATGAAGTGAATCATAAATACATATATGTTCTTGATCAGGACTCGCAAGATATACTGGGAAATCACTTCGGAAATTCATGTAATGTTTCCATTGCAAATGGAAAAGTTACTTTGTTAGACAAAGTTAGATTCTACCATTTGGCCGGAGAGAGGAGTTAGGTTGAAAAAAACGGACTATAAGAAAGTATTTATAAATAACATGATTTTTCTTGGAAAATATTTGAAAAGAAATGTGGGAGGATTTTGGGCTTTCTTTATCGGGTGGTATGTAGAGGGTCTTTTGTGTTTCATTTTGCCCATTTTTCTTGGGATTTTAGCAGATGAAATGATATACCACCAAAATATAAAAGATTTTACGACGATTGCAAGTTGCCTTGTATATATAACGGTTTTTTGGTGTATTTTATATTTCTGCGTATATATGTATTTCAATGATAATTATTCCAAGTATGCTTTTGATATAAAAAAGGATCTTTTTTCAAAGCTGGAAAAGATGGCATTGAGGGCATTTGACCAGATAGCAAATGGCGACCTTATCAATATGATAATCAATTATTCGGACGAGTGTATATTTATCATTAACAGAAATATCATATATGCAATCAGGGCAATTTCCCTTATTGTATTATATTCTATTTATATATTTTCATTAAATGGAAAAATCGGAGTATGGATCGTGGTACTGGTTTCCATATCTTCCTATATATCAATTAGGACAACTACAAAAATAAGCAAATATTCTGATAATGAAAAAATAGTTAATTCTGAATTCCAAGGTTGGATTTTTGATATTTTAAGAGGAATAGTTGACATTAAACTTCTGCAAAGTGAGAAAGTGGCGCAAGATAAATATAATAATTATGAAGAAGATTTGATTGATTTGCAAAACAAAAAGAAAAAATTCAAATATCATATGCAAATGATTTCTGAAACATCAAATTTTCTGCTGGAATTAATTGTTTTTATCATTGCTGCAAATGCAGTTGCAGAGAAAACGATAACGATTGGCGCTTTTCTGGTTATATATTCTTTCTATAAAGAAATAAAAGAATGTATCCTTGACATGAATGGATATTTTTCCGACTGGTTTGACAGATTATCGTCTGTCAATTACATACAGAAGTTTCTTTCTGAGGAAGAAGAAATCAGCCAGGGGGCAGATATCGTATTTCATGAAGGAGCTGTTTCATTCTGTGGAGTAAGCTTTGGCTATAAAGATGAGAAGCAGATTCTGAAAAATGTAAGTATGTCTGTTCCATCCGGTAAAATTACCGCAATTGTGGGTGAGAGCGGAATTGGAAAAACTACGCTTGTAAATTTAATCATGCGTTTCTATCAATTGAATTCAGGCAAAATATGTATCGACGGGTTTAATATTCAGGAGTGCAGCCTGAAAGCATTGAGGAGACAGATCGGCTATGTACAACAAAAAAATTATTTTTTTGAAGGCACAATATATGAGAATCTTTTGTTGGGAAATGAAAATGCAGATAAAAAAGAGATAGAAAGAGTCTGCTTGCTTGTAGGAATTTATGATGAAATTATGGAAAAACCAGAAGGCTTTCAGACGATGCTGGGAGAAAATGGAGAAGGTTTGTCGGGTGGGCAGAAGCAAAGGCTGTCTATAGCAAGGATCCTTTTGCGGAATCCCCAAATTATTATTTTTGATGAACCGACCAGTGCATTAGATGGAGAAAATGAAAAAATATTTTTTGATACAATTAAGAAGCTTGAGGGTCATACAGTAATCATTATTTCGCATAGATACTATTCACTGAGAGAAAGTGATTATATACTTCTGTTGAAAGACAATAATATTCAAATTGATACCAGAGAGAAGCTGTTGAACAGCCAGTATATAAAGAAACTCTTTGCTGCGGAAGGTGGAAATTAGAATGAAAATGTCAGGCTATAGAAAAAAAGTAAATACAAAAGTATTCGCTGTCCTCAAAGATGAGCAAAAGTTTATTCTGGGATATATGTTTATTGGTATACTTCTGACTTTGAGCGGGTATCTGTTTCCATTCGTTTATCAGGTATTTATTGATGAAATTCTTGTTGGGGGAAAGATATTTTACTTAAAGAATATAATTGTGTTGTTTATCTTGGCATTTTTTTTGAAAACCGTCCTTGGATATTTGAATACATATTATGGCGTCTGGTGTAACAAAAGATCTTTGCTAAAGATAAAAAACAGTATGTTTTCAAATATTCTGAAAAACAGTGTTGACTGGTTTTCACAAACAAAAGCATCCGATATTATAGTAACCTTAGAGAAGGATTCTGTTTTCCTGAACGATTATCTTGAAAAATATTTTGTAAATTATAATGTTAATATGATCAGCCTTATTGCAGGTCTGATATTATGCTGTGTGGTTAATCCCGGACTGACAATGATAGCCGCTCTTTTTTCTCTGATGAGCTTTGTAATAGACGGAAAAATTGCGAAGAAAGAAAAGGTGATATTAAATGAAATACGTGGGAATAATGAAAGGCAAATAAACTGGTTTCAGGAGACTTTAAGCAATTGGAAGGAGATCAAAGCTTTATGCATGGAAGAAGAAAAAGAAAAACAATATATGTCATTTCTGTATAATCACATATACTGGGATTCAAAAAGAATTTATTGCTTTGCCTCACGCTATTTGGTAATACCTTTGATAAAGCAGAAAGTAATTTGTTCCATACTGGTCTATTTTATTGGAGGGATATTTGTGATACAGGGAAGCATGACAATTGGCGAGATAGTATCATTTTCATCTTTCTTTTCTCTGGTGACCAGTGCAATGGATTTTCTGTCCTCAGGCAGGGCTGATTTATTGGCTCAGCAGAGCATGATTGACAGGGTGCTGTGTACATTACAAGCAGAAAAAAGTAAAATGCTTCCAGTTGACAGCACAAACAATTATAATATAAGAATTTCAGGTCTTTCTTTTTCCTACGATAATAAAATGATTTTGGACGATGTATCTTTTTCCGTCCAAGAAGGAGACCGCATTGAAATTTCAGGTAAAAGCGGCTGTGGCAAATCTACATTTGTAAAGCTTCTCGCAGGCCTTATTGAACCACAAAGTGGGATCATTTTAATTGGGGATCAGCCAATACGCAATATAGACGAAAAAGAGCGGTATAAAAGAATCTGCTATGTTGCACAGGACTCCTGCCTGTTTCAGATGAGCGTCAGAGAGAATTTACTTTTAGCAAAGAGTAATGCTTCAGAGGAAGAAATGAAAACTGTCTGCCAGCTGGTTGGCTTGGAAATGGAGGATGCAGCTTTTGCGGAAGGGTTAGATACAATAGTCGGTAAAGAGGGGGATATGATATCAGGAGGACAGAATCAACGGCTCATACTTGCCAGAACGCTTTTAAGGGATGCGGATATCTATATTTTGGATGAAGCGACCAGCCATCTGGACCGCCGTTCGGAAAAGGAAGTTTTGGATCATATCGACCACGCACTTGTTGGCAAGACACTTATTTATATTAGCCATCACGAAGATCAGGAAAAAGGCACTGCAAAAAAGATAGTACTGGAAGCAGGAAAACTGCTGGCTTTGTAGTTTGAGTTATTTGAAGGAGATAATATATGAATTTGTTAAAATATGACGATACTATTGGGATTATATCACCAAGCTGGGTGGCAAACCAAAATTGATGTTGCGAAGGAGTCCTTGTTGGAGGGTATTTGCTTAATTTTGTTTTAGCTTTGGGAAACAGGTTTTTTCCTTATCGAACAGACAGAAATTATATACTATTTATTGAAGAATTGGATAAATTTCAATCCGTTCAAGATGTCAGTATGTTCTTAACTTGTATAGGACAAAGCCAATTGATGGAGCAAGTAACGGGGCTGTTGTTTGGACATTATTCAGATGATATTTCGCCGCTATTGTTTGAGGTATTGGAAAGATTCGGTAAAAGGTATAGCATTCCCGTGGCTTACTGTGACGATTTTGGTCATGGAACCAATCATGCAATTTTTCCTATTGGGAGAAAGGCCGTTTTAGATACAAAAAATAAAACACTACTATTTCAATAGGATATAGTATAAATTCCAGTGTGCCGGGCTGAAGAGTTCTCAGTTTGCAGGTGCGTTAACCTGGAAATATGAAGCAGAAATTGAAAACCAATGAAAGCAGACCGTTTATATACAATAACAGTTTTTTAGAGAAACAAATTGATGGATTGGAGGAAGATTATAATGGGTATAAAAGAAATGATAGATGTAAACTTTAGGGGAAATATATATATTGTTCAGAATGGTAAGGTTTTATATGAAAGAGAAAATGGGTTTGCGGATTTGCCAAATGAAATTTCTAATACGATAGAAACAAAGTTTGCGAGTGCTTCGGCAGGAAAAGTATTTGTTGCAGTAGGGATATTGCAGTTAATTGAACGAGGTAGAATAAAATTCGACGATACGTTAGGTATGCTGCTTGATATGCCATTAAATGATATTGATAAGGATGTTACAGTTAAACAGCTTTTAAACCATACATCGGGTGTTCCGGATTATTTTGATGAAAGTGTTATGGAGGAATATGAAGAATTATGGATTGATTATCCTAATTATAAAATCAGGCATAACAGCGATTTGCTCCCACTATTTATAAACAAGCCCATGATGTATCCCAGAGGAGAAAAATTCCAGTATAATAATACAGGATATGTCTTGCTTGCAATGATTATAGAAAAAACGACGGGAATGTTTTTTGACCAATACCTAAAGGAAAATGTATTTGACATATGTGGTATGAAATCAACAGGGTATTATGAGTTGGATAGGCTGCCAGCAAAGTGCGCTAATAACTATATTTATTGTGCTGATACAAAGGATTACCGCACAAATATATTTTCTGTGGATGTGAAAGGTACTGGTGCGGGCGGGGCGTTTATAACTGTAAGAGATATTATTAGTTTTTGGATTAATTTACTGGAGGGAAATTTAATCTCAAAAGAACTTGTTTCAGAGATGCTCAGTAAGCAGAGCGGAGATGGGGCTGACGCGGAAGAAGGGTATTATGGCTATGGTATGTGGATAATTGATAATCCTGATGGTAAAGATTTTGTGTATTTTCAAGGTTGTGATCCGGGTGTAAGTTTTATATCCGAGTATAATCCGAATAATGGGATTATTTCTGTTTTGGTGAGTAATTATGAAGATAATGTTTGGAGAGAAATGAGAAAAGTTAGAGAAGTTTTTTACTGATGATGAATAACTGATTTTTACAGGGCTTTATCCTAAAAGGATAAAGGCATTTATCAACCGAAGAATTGACAAAGCTTTCACAGGCATACAATTATAGCGGCATTGATCCTGACATCGTTGCAGAGGCGGATAAGATTGCACAGACCGATACAGTTCCTGCCAAGAACGCTAAAGTAGGGGCCATTGAGGCGGAAGTAAACCTTGGCGATACCCTGAGCGCTAAGCGCGACCAGGTTTATGATAATGCAGTGATTGCATCAGAAGCTGATTTTGACAGTGTTTGGGACAGTATGCTTGCAGACTATATGAATTCAGGCGGTCAGGCAATTATGGATGAACGTGCTGAAAAATGGGAAGCAACTTATGGAGATGCAGAGCAGCTTCCGGAATAGGCCATAAAGGGAGAGTAGATATATTTATAAAGTAAAAATAAAAACAGTTACCCAAACCAGGTAACTGTTTTTATTAATAGAATATAGGCAGTCGATATTTTATTTAATGTATTGAAGAAATAGTAAGTGCCTGTGTAAATATATTATTTTTGCAAGTTGTTGTAAGTATTGCCGAGGGATATTTTTCCAAAATTTTCCTCACATTATATAACCCTAATCCGGAATGTTCCGTTTTAGTAGTAAATCCTTTTTGGAATAAGCAATTAGGGTTCTGAAAGTCAAGTTCGCAGGTATTAGATATTTCAATGTATTGGCGCTGTGTGTCTTCATACATACTAATATTGATCTCTGAGTTAGGAATCGGCTGAGCAGCTTCCAGACTATTATCTAAAAAGATCCCTAACATTCTGACCAGATCATAGGATTTTATTATAAATTCGATGTTATTTGGTATATTTAAGATGAACTTAATGTGTAAGGTAAAAGCTGCTTGTGCTTTTACGAGCAGAATACTTTTAATTTCTTTTTGGCTAATGGATTCTAAGTCTTTAATATTATTTTGATGAAATTTGATTTTATCATTTTGCGGCAGTATTTCATTTTTATAGTAGCTTCGCAGTCCATTTAAGTCATTTTCTGATATAAAGCAATCAATTGAATAAAGGACATTCATATAGTCATGTCTTGAAGTGCGTAATTGTTCAGAGAATTCTTCTAAGTTTTTAATGTTTTCTTTCAAAATTTGCTGTTCTGTCAATTGAATATGTAATTCTTCACTTTTCTTATACTCTCTATACTGCATATATAGTAGAAATGTGGATGACAGGAAGAAAAAGAAAAATAATGCACAATTGATGATAAGAATTTTATTTGTATATCCCATTTGCTCCGCTATGCTGATGTTTAAAACCATCATGCATGCGCCAATAAAAAGGTTTATGGCTATAGCAGAGAGCAATTGATGTATATATTTGATCCTGTCATGGATGAACTTATTTAATGGATGTCTTGCAAGGCGTAATATGGCGTATATTAAAAAGAGAAAACACCAACTAAAAATCATAGTGGATGAAGAAAAATCAGTTACGATGATTCCTAAAAGAGATTGCACAAACAGAAGCAATATATAATTCAGGCTAACGGATCCAATATAGCTTATTAACGATAATATGCAGTTTTGAAATTTATTGTCACTGGTAAGCAGGATTGCCAACTCTGCGCCTACTAATAAAAGAAGTGTTCCAATTTGCCCATATGAAAAGGCAAAAAGTTTTACAATGAGTAAGCTATAAAGAAATATTGCCATTTTGACACTGAACTTAAAATTCTCGGGGAGCAGCCCCGTGATGCTAACAGTAAAAAATAAGGCAGAAACAATTATATATAAAAATTGGTACATAGTTAATGGACCTCCGAATTAGATTTCAAAAAAAGTTTTTGTATATATTAAACAACAAAAAAGAATCAAAAATGCTAAATTTGGAATAAATAAATTTATTTGGTGTTAGTCAGCAAATGGGTCGGTACACCTTATAAGACCGTTTTATAGGACATAAAGTTTGCTATGCTATTCCCGATGAGGGAGGGAATAACATGACCAACAAAGAACTGCTTATCAGCCGCATTAATCTTCTATCGGAGGAAGAGATTGTCTCTTTATTGGATGCCGTTGCTCTCATGGGAGGCAAAGATATCCTGACAGTAAAACCGGACTGCCCGTACTGTGCTTCCCATACTTTCATACGTTATGGGCATAAATGCAGAAAACAGCGGTTTTTGTGCAAGTCCTGTGGAAAGACATTTGTCCCCACTACCCATACCATCATGTCAAACTCCCATTTCCCGGCAGATGTCTGGCGCAAAGTCATAAAAGACACTGTCCATGGCGATGCCATTGACTATACCGCAGACAGGGTCGGATGTTCGCATCAGGCGGTTTTTGACATGAGGCATAAAGTGCTCATGGCACTGCAACAGCTTCCAGAAGTAAGCGATGTCTGCCTTAGTGGTGTTTCTGAGTTTGACGAAACTTTTGTCCTCGACTGCTATAAGGGAAAAGAACTGGACAGTTCCATCCCCAGGGGTCCCCGCAAACATGGGGCGAAAGCAGCCAAAAGAGGTATTTCCAATGAATATGTGTGTATCTGCACAGGCATCCAGCGCAATGGGGATGCCATGGCTGCCACCACTAACAGGGCAAAACCCAGTGCAGCGGAACTTATCAATATATTTGATGGCCATATTGCCGACGGCACCCTTGCCCTCTGTGATGGGCTACGCAGTTACCATGCGTTTCCAGGGATTGCCGACTGCACCGTTAAAGACTGCAATGGCTGCAGTGCGGAGGAATCCTGTTTTTATAACCTGAACACAGTAAATGGGTTTCACAGCTTTATTAAGCAGCGGTACGTATTTTACCGCGGAGTGGCAAGCAAGTATATCAACAGGTATAATGCACTTTTCTCAGCAGCTTACCGGAATGCTGAAAATATCATCAGACGGCTGACGGATACAGTACTGACAGCGACGGGCACTGATTTTTATCACAGTAATAGAAGTATCAGGGAGATGGGATTAGTGATTATATAACCTTACCGACCCACTTACTGACTAACACCATTTATTTTATAATTGTCATATTATAATAAATGTATCTGTAGATGCAGATGTTTTCAGGATAAAAGCTGCTTTAATGATTTAGAAAAACGTTTTGTCAGTTTACAGGTAATCCCATAATCAAGTTCTATGAGTTTTAGGGTATAATCAACTTTATTTATATGTGAAAGATTTATTATTTCAGAAGAACTACACCGAAAAAACGTAGTGCTGTTTAGCTTACTACACCAATCCCGGATACTTCCATATATATTTATTGTACCATTAATTGTGATGAGAGATAAGCGATGTGGCTCTGGGCAGGTTTGGATAGCTATTATATCAGAGGAATTAAAAGAAACCGGTTGCTTATTAATGGTAACTGTAATTAAAGATGATCCTTCTTCTTTGGATGCTTCAGTTTTAAGCTGCCGTTCATGGGCAGTTTGCATACAATAAAATATTTTATCCCTTACAATATGCCATTCTAACTTAGGAATGTAGTTTAGTGCCTCTAAATGATATTCCATAGTCATGTATGCCATTTCTGTATGCGCTGTGATAAAGACAATATATGCCCTGGGATCTATTGTGCGTATTTTCTTCCCTAATTCCAGCCCGCTGGGAGCATTGGGAAATTCTATATCTAAAAAGTAGAGACCAGTATTTTCATGGTGTTCATTAATAAAATGAAGCAAATCGTGAGGATTTTTACCATAAAAGTAAAGCCTTTCATGAAAAGGATGCATTTGAAGAAAATTCTCTATCATTGTTTTGATTTTGTTTAGATGTATTTCATTATCTTCACAAAGATAAATGTCAATCATGGAGGTTATCTCCTTTTGATGTTATTTACATAATATTGTATAATGAGGAACTGCTTTTTTCAATAATGATGTTTAGTATACCATTTTTAAATTTAATTTACCTATTATTACTTGCTTTTGAGACAGTGAATATTGCTGATTTTAATAGTGCTATTTTAGGGGAGAAATTTTGGTTATTGTATATCAGATGGCCAGAAGGGGGAACTAAAAGTAGAAATATATCATGCTTTGGGATTTTTATAGCTATAACAAAGTGGATTTATCCTACAGATATGCAGGATAGCAAGCAATCCCTTAATTGTATATACTATAATTACAGGTGTAAATGCCTATGATGACATACGATCCGTTTTGGCGGATGATGGACGAAAGAAGGATATCCACATACAGCCTTGAAGTTGACTATGGCTTTAACAAAGCTTTCATCCACCGTTTAAAACATAATAAAAACATGAACCTGTCATCAATCGACTACATCTGTGACGTGTTCTGCTGCCCGGTAGAGGATGTGGTAATGCATATCAAAAAGAATTGTGGTGTCGGTTAAGATGGACAGTTGAAAGTGGGAAAAGGATAGAGACAGAATGGTTTAAGGTTTGTAGCAGGTGGCGTGTCTGCGGCTGTTTTTATGCAGTGTACGGGAGGTGGATATGTACTGCTACATAAGGCTGGGATTGATGGAAAACGTATGCCGGGAAAGAAGGAGGTGAAAAGCTGGAAAGACGTATGTAAAGGTATCTTTGGAAAGCGAAAAATAAATGGCACATTTTTCATGCGGGACATACTATGACAGGATTGGAGAAAATGTCAGGAGAATACGGATGGAGAAGGGATTGACGCAGGAGCGGCTTGCGGAGAAGACAGAGCTGTCACTTACGGCAATCCAGAAAGTAGAAGCGGGGCAGGGTGGGATAAGGCTTGAAACACTGATCAGGATAGCCGTTGCCCTTGGAGTTTTCCTTGATGCCCTTGTGGATATTGGCGTGAAAGAGGAACCGCACAGATTTGTGCAGGAGGAAGTTTGCCTGCTGTTTCGGGATAAAACGGCCAGAGAGGTTAGGTTTGCCATGGCGGTCATGGATTCCATATTCAGGTATAAGAATGAATTCTTGGATTAAAATGGTGATGTGGCAGAGTGGATTGCTTACAGTATGAAATATAATCTGCACTTATAATCGGCTGATAATGATAGACAAATGAGCTTAAGGTAAATGGGAGACGTTCAAAGAAATGAAAAATCTTTGGGCGTCTTTTATTTTGCAATATTTTGTCAGAGTATTGCGGAACTTGGAGACAGATATTCCAATACCCACAAAGATGGGTAAGGATTGGCAAAAATACCCACTTTTGTGAGTAAAAAAATTTAGAAAAATACTTTATGCTTATTACAGGCTTTAAAGCATGGTCTTCGGACTGCTTTTTAAAGCCATAGGCTTTCCGCCTGAATGTAGGAAACTTGACAACTGAATACCAGTATGCAGCGGCTTTAAGAGGTTTTCCCTTGAATCAGTTGCGCCGGACAAGGAGCTTCGCCATGACCTGCCTGCCTCTTATGGGGGTAGACCGAAGGACCGTAACAGGAGAAGGAAGGCAGCGAGCGGCATCCGGTGCGGGGCTTTTTGTGGCAGGAAGCCCTAAGGGGAGCCATAATGATACTTCTGCCCGGTGAGGGCAGCCGGAACAGCACGCCGGAGGACGGGCAGGGAGAGGGGAGCGTTCCCTGTCACGGACTATGAATGGGTTTAGCCATCCCGCCCTGCATACTCCCTGCCAGTAGGGGGCTGGGTAAATGAAAATCCCATTATGGGTACTGGCATTTTCATATTTATAAGTGGAGACTTGAAAGAATTGTTTTACAGATATACTGAAAAGATGTGGATATGAGAGCGGATATACGCAGAAATTATCCAGCCATTCCGTGGAAAGGTATAAATGGAAAATATCTTATGCTTTTCCATGGGCTGGCTGGAAGGAGGTGGTGTGGAAAAATGACGCAGATACAGCATGTTGTGAAAACAGGGTGTCATATTTAGAAATTGCTGTGTTTACGGCATGCTGTAGGCATAGGGGATTTTCCCCTTAAACTATGTGCAGGGCAGTCTGGAAAGATTGACTTTTCGGGCTGTATCCCTGCCAGGATACTAAAAAAGGAAAGGAAGAAAGATGGGAAGAAAAAGAAGATTTTCAAAGCTCTTACTGTTTGCCGCCATGCTGTCCACTATTGGCGCAGGGGTATTGGGGAGCGTTCCCCTGCTTGTAAAGGCGGCAGAGACGGAAGAAACCTACACGGTCAATTTTGAGCCCTATGAGGGAACCTGTGAGACAGAAAGCGTCACCGTGCCTAAAGGAGAAAGTATTATCCTGCCGGAAGCGTCTTATGAAGGGCATTACCTTGAAAGTTGGATACAGGTGGTTGAGAATGGAAACGTGCATACCTTTCTGTCCGTAGGGCCGGCCGGGAGACAGTTTACCCCGGAGCGGAGCCTGAACCTGTATGCCAATTGGAAGCCGGAACAGCAACAGGAACCGGAGCAGGATATTACCGTAACCTATGAGGCAAGGATCGGGGATACCGACTATGAAGGGCTGGAGGAGGCTTTTGCCAGTGCGCAGGCTGGAGATACGATTACAGTGCTTAAGGATTGCAGTGTATCTTCAACACTTGAAGTTACCGCAGAAAACATCACATTAAGGAGTGGGGATACCGGAAACCCGGCAGTGATCAGCAGGGAAGACGGCTTTGTTGGAAAAAGCTATGGCACAGATACCGATACCGTCCTGCTTGCAGTCAGCGGCGGCAGCTTTGCCACGCAGGATATCATCTTTGACGGCGGCGCAGTGCTGGACGGGGATTTCAGCAATTTAGGCAAAGTCTGGAACAGCCCGCTGATTTATGTGGATGGCTCTTACTCCATGGGGAATGGCACTGTCTTACAGAATAATTACAATACGGATGGACATGAGGGCGATGGGGGCAGGTCACTCCATACAGCAGGGGCTCTCCATATCAGGCAGGGCAGCAGCTTTACCATGGATGGCGGCTTAATCCGGAACTGCTATACATCAGGGGGAGGTGGCGGCATCCATTCAGAAAGGGATTCCCATGTGTCGGCTGTGTCCGGCACGGTCAGGAACTGTTATGCCGCAGCGTGGGGCGGCGGCATGTACCTCCAGGGGAGCGGGGAGCTCTCCAGTATGACTTTTTCCGGCAACAGGGCAGGCTCCACCGGCGGCGGGCTCTACAGCCGTGCGCCTCTTACGCTGACCGACAGCCTGGTCGAAGGGAACAGCGCCGGTTACGACGGCGGCGGCTTATGTACCGTAACAGGCTACAGGTCGGTAGTAAGCGGATGCACCTTTACCGGGAACACAGCAGGGAGGGGCAGCGCCATCCAGACCGTATCGGGGGAGGGAACGGAGCCCCTTGAAATCCGCGGCTGCAGCTTTACAGGAAACCGTTCAGAGGAAAAAAGCTATGCGGGCGGCACCATCTGCTACATGAATGAGACGGGGATTGTCTTGTCCGGGAACATTGTCATGGAGGGCAACCTTGCGGTGGGCGCATCCCCGTGTGATATTTTATTCTTTTACAATACAGGCGCATCTGTCCTGCTAGATGAAAGCTTTGAGAGCAGTTCAACCTTTGTGCTTGGCGGGTTCCCGGACGTAGTGAAGCCCGGCAGGGTGCTGATTGACGGCACACTGTTTGGGAAGGAAGCGAGCCCGGAACAGTTCCCGTGGCACGTAAAGGATTACTGTACGGAAAAAAGGGGCGATAACCTTTACCTTGCGGAAGTGCCAAAGACTTACCATATCATGTATGACGCCAACAATGCCGGGAATGGGGAGAGCAGCTGTTTCTCTGACCCTGATGAATACACCAGCGGTGATACAGCGGTCATTATGGATGATACGGCGGCCTCCGCTTACATGGGAACACTGGAAAAATATGGTTACGATTTTGCCGGGTGGAACACGGAGCCGGACGGAACGGGAACGGACTACACGCCCGGACAGGAGGTCAATCTTACGGAAAGCCTTTACCTCTATGCGAAATGGGAGGAAAAGGAGCCCGTCACCATCACTTTTATCTACAATGACGGAAAGATTGGCACGGACAGCACAAAGGCGGTTCCCGGTTCGGAACTTACCTTCCCGGAAGCTTCCAGAAAAGGGTACAATTTCACGGGTTGGCATGAGGACGAGAAATTGACAATCCCTGCCGGGAATGGCGGCGATACCTATACCGTTCCGCAGAAAGATATTTCTTATTATGCCGCATGGGAAAAATCGGAAGCGACCGTTACCTTTGACGCAGACGGCGGGAAAATCGAGGGCGGCAGTATTACTGCAAAGATAGGCGATACCATTACCCTTCCGAAATGCACGAAGGGCGATTTTATCTTTACCGGCTGGTATGACGGAGATACCTGTATTGGACAGGCCGGGGAGGATTATACGGTTGCTGATGACGTTACCTTGAAAGCACATTATGAGGAAAAAGAGGCAGTTATCTGCACCATCACCTTTGACGCAGACGGTGGGAAGATGCAGGGCGGCACGATCACGGCAAAGGAAGGTGATACTATTATCCTTCCCCTCTGCACCAAAGAAGGATTTATTTTCAACGGTTGGTATGACGGGGATTCTCTGATCGGGAAAGCCGGGGAAGAATATACGGTCTTAGCTGACGTGACACTGAAAGCCCGTTATGAGAAGGAAAAAGAAGAGGAAAAATCGGTTATCTGTACCGTAACCTTTGACGCAGACGGCGGCGAGACGGTAAGGAAAAGTATCAGCGCAGAAAGGGAAGCGCAGTCATCCTCCCTCTTTGCAGCAAGAACGGATATGAATTCCTTGGATGGTTCTTAGCTTCTGATGAAAACGTGTGTGCAGGACAGGCCGGGGAGGAATTTATCGTGCAGTCGGATATCAGTTTAAAGGCACATTTTGGGAAAAAAGAGGCGGTGAAAGTTACCACCACTTTTGATGCAGACGGTGGGAATGCGGTTAAGCCCATTAAGGCGGCAAAAGGCGATGTGATCCGCTTACCGAAAACAGAAAAGAAAGGTTATAACTTCCTTGGCTGGTACACGGAAAAAGACGGCGGGATTTTACTTGGAATCCCCGGAAGTGAGATGAAAACGGTTAAGGATATGACAGCTTACGCACTCTGGGAAAAGGAAACGGTGAAGGATGATGATAACGGTAAGGATGATACTGATCCCGACACTTGTAAAGTGCGTTTTTATGCCGGGAAAGGCACAATTAAAGTAAAAGAGCTTACCATTATCAAAGACGGGAGCCTCTACCTTCCCCTGCCGGAGCGTAAGGGATATGACTTTACAGGCTGGTATCTGGACGATGACTTGACACAGTTTGCGGGGGCTTACCGTGATACATACCGCATCACAAAGGACACGGATTTCTATGCGAAATGGGAAAAGGCTAAAGACAACGGTGATAGTGGAGATTCAGGAAACAGCGGGGATTCGGGCAATAGTGAAAGTACGGGAGACAATGACGGCAACGGTGGCGGTAATGGAAGCGGCACGGGAAACGGAGACGGCACACAGGATGGAGATAATAATTCCGGTGAGACTTTAAATACCTACACCATTAAATATGACGCAAACGGCGGCAAAACGAAGAATGCATCCGTGAAGGTTGTGGAGGGCGGAAGTGTGAAGCTGCCCGGTGCAGAGCGTGAGGGTTACACCTTCAAGGGCTGGTACACGGACAGGCACGTATTTATTGGAACAGAAGGGGAGACTTACAAACCTGGCAGGAGCATCAGTCTCTATGCGAGATGGGAGAAAGCAGAAAAACACGGTCAGGACAGTAACAGTACAGGAAATACCAATGGAAAAGACGATAAAAACACTTCGGACAAAGATAAGAATACAAATGGCACAGTCTCCGGCAACACGGCAGGTGGGCATTCAGATAAAAATAAAGATACCGACAAGGCTACAAAAACGGAAGGAGGAAACGGGAATGATGGGAAAGGAAGCGAACCGGTCATCCAGACCGGCTATGCGTCACCCTTTGCTTTTCTTACTGCCCTTGGGCTGTGCGGCGCTGCTCTTATTAGCGCATCAGTGCTGGAAGCGGAGAAGGGCCGGAAGGGCTGCCTGTGACGGGTGCGTGCTGTGAGGATATTGATATATTTTGCAGTATGGTAAGCAGGAAACAGAAAACCGGGAAAGAGAGGAGAGATATATACTTACTTATCAGTGAAGCTGCATAGGCGGCGGATTAGTGGCGGCAGGGGATTTTCTCCTGCCTCTCACTATATAAGGGATTCTTCCTGCCAGGCCGGATTTTTAGCAATAAAAAAACAGGTACAGAAAAATATGCAGCAGAAGGGAGGGAAAACAGGGATATACATTAACCGGATATACTGCATGGACTGTATGGAGCTTATGGGTCGGATGCCAGACGGCTCCGTGTCCATGATACTTACCGACCCGCCCTACGGTATTTCTTACCAGAATAAATTCACCGCAAGGAAGTACCCGGTACTGGAAGGGGATGGGGGCATAGATTACAAGCGGTTTGCGGCAGAGAGCTACCGCATTTTAAAGGAGGATGCCCATGCCTATGTCTTTACCCGTTTCGACTGCTACCCCTACCATTATCAGTGTCTTGTGGAGGCAGGCTTTACCGTCAAAAACTGCATGGTAGTAGAGAAGGGAACGGTGGGAGGGATTGGCGACCTGACGGGCAGCTATGCGAACAATGCGGGGTGGGTAATCTTTTGCCAGAAAGGCAGGCGGGCTTTCCGCCATACCACACTGATGGAGAATAAAGGGAAAGAAGGGGCAGTGCGCCGTGGGAGAAAGGAGGCAAACAGGAAATATAAGACGAGGTTTAACGCCTGCTGGTTCGACCCGGAGTACCCAAAGGCAACTTACAATTCCACATGGCCGAAACGCAGCGGGATATACCACCCGACTATAAAAAATATGGTATTTCTCTCATGGCTGGTACAGATATCCAGCGACCCGCAGGAACTTATTTTTGACGGCTTTATGGGAACAGGGAGTACGGCCCTTGCGGCAATACAGACAGGGAGGAATTACCTTGGGGCGGAGATAGACAGGGGATATTTTGAGATATGCCAGAGAAGGACAGGGAATCCGGAGTAACTATGAAGCCGGAGGCTGAACAGGTACTCCCGGAATTAACCCGGCAGTATGGGGATGCGGCAGGAAAAAAGCAGCATCCCCTGATGCATTTTCAATAATTTCAAAGAAAGGCGGAGTATGGATAAAATAAAAGATTATATAGGCAGGCTTGGGGAAAAACTTTTCCCGAATCTGCCGGAAAAGAAACGAAACCGTATCACAGTGCAGGTCATCATAGGCGTTGCCATTTCTTTTGTCTGTATTGTCGGCATGGGAGTATTCCGTTACCATGCAGTGAAGCAGCTTGAAGAATATCAGGCGATAGCGGATGCCTACACACAGCTTAATGCCGCCCTTGAATATAGAAGGGAAAAGGAACAGGAACTTGCGGCGGCGGAGCTGGAAGAAATGTTCTCTGAAATGGAAGCGGATGCGGAGCGGTACAGACAGGAGTATGAAGAAGAGATACGGGAGCTGGGATTGGAGGCCTACGATTGGGATTCCCTTTGCAGTGAAAATAAGGATACCAAGGGCTGGCTCTGCATCCCGGATACTCTGATTAATTTCCCGGTGGTGGGAAGTGATGACAATGCCTTTTACCTCTCCCATGATTTTTCCGGGGATAAGGACAAGGCTGGATGCCCCTTCATGGATAAGGATACGCAGGTCTGGGATTTCAACCGTGTCATCTACGGCCACAACATGGGTACTGGCTCTGATGCCATGTTCTCCACTTTGCTTAAGTATGAGCAGGAAGATTATTTGAAGGAACACCCGACCATCTATTATACGGATGCCTACGGGAGCGTAAACGCCTATCAGGTGATGGCGGTAGTCAAATACAGCATAGACGATCTGGGAGAATGGGATTTCCGCATCAGAAACCATTGGGATATGGAGAGTTATAACGCATGGATGGAGGAATTGCAGGGAAGGGCGTTATTTTATGAAGAACCCGCTCATGCGCCCACCAGCATCATCACCCTTGCCACTTGTGACAGACGTATGCATGGGAAAAGCGGGCGGCTCCTTGTGATAGCAGGGAAGTAACAGGATAACAGCTACAAAAGATAGTTCCAATAATCAGGTTGCCTGAATACACACATGAAAAAGTACATAATGGACAATCAGAAAATAATATAGTGGAATAAGGAAAACCGGGGGAACGGGAATGGTAGCTGTAGAATTGGAGGAATTAAAAAAAGTAGATATCCGGACAGTGGATACCAGTACTCTGGCGGATATAGGTAAAATCAGAATAGACAGGACGCTGCCGAAGGAGGAACGTCTCCTAGCATTTATAAGGGAAGCAAGAAATCCCTTTTGTTTTATATGTAATGGTATGGTAGTCAAAACATCTTTTTCGGATACGGATGAAAGCCTTGAAAACAAGCTTGTGAAGTTATGTGTTGAGATGACGAAAGATTAATGTAATTGCGAAAATGTTTAGCCTTTCTATGGACAATTTTTCTGCGGAATGATATAATAATTATGGACGAAGCAGAACCCCAAATAGAACAGGTTTGACAGCAAACAGGGCTATTTGAGGTGAACATATGGAGACAAATCTAAACACAAAAATTTATAATGCTGACCTTTATCTGCGCCTGTCTAAAGAGGATGGGGATAAAGAAGAGAGTGACAGCATTACAAATCAGAAGGAACTTATTTTAGAGTATCTGAAATCCATGGAGGACATCAAAATCCACGAAATAAGAGTGGATGACGGTTATTCAGGGGTCAATTTCGATCGTCCGGCATTTCAGCAGATGTTAGAGGATATTAAGACAGGGAAAGTGGACTGCGTGATTACGAAAGACCTGTCACGTTTCGGCAGGAATCACATTGAGGTAGGAAAGTATCTGGAAAAGATATTTCCCTATCTGGGTGTCCGTTTTATTGCCATTAATGATAATTATGACAGTGCTAGGAGTGATACACAGACAGACAATATCATCATTCCGTTCAAAAATCTTATCAATGACGTTTACTGTCGGGATATCAGTATCAAGATCAGGAGCAATCTTGAAGTCAAGAGGAAAAAAGGCGATTTTGTAGGCGCATTTGCCCCTTATGGCTACCGGAAATCGAAGGCGGATAAGAACAGGCTGGAAATAGACGAAGAAGCGGCGGAGACCATCAGACGAATTTTCCGGATGTACCTACAGGGCAGCAGCGCTTACAGGATAGCCGAAGTGCTAAATGGGGAGGATATGCTTACCCCCATGGATTACAAGAAAGAGCAGGGGAGCGCTTTTTACACAGGATTCAAAAAGAACCTGAAAGGTAAATGGAGCCATGTGCATGTTTTACGGATATTGGGAAATCCGGTGTATATGGGAACCCTCGTTCAGGGAAAAGACACCACGCCCAATTATAAGGTGAAGAAGAAAGTAAAAAAGGAAGAGGAAAAATGGTGCAGGGCGGAAAATGCCCATGAAGCCATTATTCCGGCCTCTGACTTCCAAAACGTGCAGGAGCTTTTGCAGATGGACACCAGAACCGGAACGGCACAGGAAAAGGTATATGATTTATCCGGTGTGGTTCGGTGCGGTGATTGTGGAGGAAATATGGTCAGAAAAACCGTTCCTTCCGGCCATAAGAAATTTATTTATTATGTATGCGGAAACCATAAGGCGGATAAAGCGGTATGCAGTCCTCACAGCATTAATGCGGAGAATCTGGAAGAAAGCGTCCTTCTGCTGTTGAATAAGCAGATAGAAACCGTTACGGATATGGATCATATTCTGGGGCAGATGGAGGAAATACAGCGGCAGAGCGGGGAACTGGCAAAGAGAAACCGGCAGATTGTAAAAAAGAAAGAAGAAATCCAGAAATACGGTGGTTTGCGGCTGGATTTGTATGAGGATTATAAGGACGGACTGATTACAAAGGAAGAATACAGAGAATTGAAGGAAATCTACGGAGAACGTATCCGGACTGCGGAGCAGGGTCTGGAAAAGCTGGAGGAAGGAATAGAGCTTCTTGCAGCCGGGCTTAGCCATACCTGCAACTGGATTAATGAATTTAAGCGGTTCGGGTATCTGGAGAGTTTGTCAAGAGAGGTAATCGTTTCCCTGATTGACAGGATATGTGTTCATGAAAAGAAGAAAGGGGAACGTTATCCGAGGATAGAAGTCCGTTTTAAATATGCAGAAGAATTTGAGACTGCCTTAAGTCTGATAGAGGATATGTCTTTGGGCAGGGAAGGGATACTAAAAGAAAAGAAGGAGGCTAATTATGGCGAGAACAAGCAGGAAAAGTGAAAAGATTTTACCTCAAAATACAGTGCCGGTAATGAAAGCCGGATTATATTTACGTCTCTCTGATGAAGACAATGGAGGGAAGGGAAAGGACAGTATCCAAAACCAGCTTGAACTTCTGCTGGACTTTGCGGAAGGACTTGAAAAGACAGAAATTGTGGAAACTTACACTGACAATGGACGGACAGGTACGGACTTTGACAGGCCGGAGTGGGAACGAATGATGGAGGATATCAGGAAGCGGAAGATAAACTGCGTCATTGTAAAAGATTTGTCCAGATTCGGTAGGAACTATCTGGAAGCGGGGGATTATCTGGAAAAAGTTTTTCCGTTTCTTGGGGTTCGGTTCATAGCAGTGAATGACCATTATGATAGTAAGGGCGAGATATTTAGGGAAAAAGAGTTAATAACGGAATTTAAAAACCTTGCAAATGATTATTATTCCAGAGATATATCAAAAAAGATTATGGCGGCTTTCCGCACAAAAAAAGGGCAGGGGCAGTTTATCGGGAATATGGCTCCTTACGGATATATTTTGGAGGATAATCATTTCATAGTTGATGAGACTGCCGCCGCTGTTGTAAGAAGAATTTTTTCTATGAAAATGCGGGGGGCAAGTTTTTCGGAGATAGCAAAGACGCTGAATCAGGAGAATATCCCTTCTCCCAGCAGATATGCCGGGGAGCGTGGGATAAAGAAATATAAAAATTGCAGCTATATCCTCTGGCAGCCCCAGGCAGTCAGCCGGATTCTGTATAATCCAACCTACGTGGGGGATATGGTGCAGGGGAAGAATAACCGCTCCATCTATTCAAAGGAAAAACAGGGCAAGCGTAAGGAAGAAGCATGGGAAATCCGGAAAGACAGCCATCCGGCAATTATAGAGAGGGAAATATTTCAAAAGGTACAGGAAGTAAAAGAAAAAAACAGTAAAACGTGGAAAGACAGGCAGGGCGGCCCGGGCTATGAAAATATACTGGAAGGGATTCTGGTCTGCGGCCATTGTCAGCATGTGATGAGAAGAAACAAAGATGTGAGAAAAGGAAAGGCGCAATATTATTTTTACTGCGGTTCTGCCTACAATTATTCCCAGACCGAATGCGATACATCATCTATTATTGATTACAAAATTTTTGATATGGTACTGCGGCAGATAAAGCTGCAGATTGATCTGGCGGTGGAAGCAAAATCTCTGACAGAGCAGATAAAGAAATCCAGCCATTACACGCTTTTACTTAAGGAGAAAAAGAAAGCGAAGGAACAGGTAAAGGAAGAACTGGGAAGAACTATTTATTTAAAGACGAGTATCTACGAGGATTTGAAGCAGGGAATTTTGACAAAGGAGGAATTTCTGACAGCAAAAGAAAAATACGCCCTACGGATAAAGAAGCTTGAAGAGGAATTTCATAAAAAGGAAACGGAACTGGCAGATTTTGAACAGTGTATCAACGGTTCCAACAAGTGGATGCAAACCTTTCTTCATTTTCAGGGAGCAGAGGAACTGACAAGCGAAATGGCAGTGGAACTGCTGGAAAAAGTGGAAGTATTCGGAGATAAGCGGATACATATCAGATTCAGATTCAGAAGTGAATATGAGTATTTAATGAAACAGTTGGAAGCGGAAGATAAAGGACAGGGAGGGGCACATGAAAGAGCAGTTTGTGGCTGAATACTTAAGGCTTTCTATGGAGGATGGGGATGTAGTATCAGATAGCGACAAAGAAGAAAGCGACAGCATCCAGCACCAGCGGGAACTGATTAGCCGCTATTTGCGTGAAGAAAACCTTTATCCGGATATGCAAACTTTGGAGTTTGTGGATGACGGATACAGCGGAACGAATTTTGAAAGACCGGCAGTGAAGCGGATGCTTTCCATGGTCAGGGAAGGGAAAATATGCTGTATTATTGTCAAGGATATTTCCCGGTTCGGCAGGAACTATCTGGAAGTGGGGGATTATCTGGAACAGATATTGCCTTTCATGGGCGTCAGGTTTATTGCGGTTGGGGATGGATACGACAGCAATAACTATGAGGGAACTACCGGTGGGATTGAGATTGCGTTTAGGAGTTTTCTTTATGATTTGTACAGCAAAGATTTATCTGTGAAGATGCGCTCTGCGTTGGAAGTCAGAAGAAAGCGGGGAGATTTTATCGGCCCGAGACCGCCTTTTGGATATCGGTTTTCAGAGAATAAGAAGGTGTTGGCGGTGGATCAGGAAGCGGCGAAATATGTAAGGAGGATTTTTGAACTTGCATGTATGGGGTACAGTACGGGGAGGATTGCGGTAAAGCTGAACGAGGAAAAAATACCGACACCCGGACAGTATAAAAACCGTGGCAATCCGCAATACCATCTTCTGGATGGGGAGGGCTACTGGAACAGGAATATGGTTTTGAAGATACTGGAAAATAAGGTATATCTTGGAATGGTAGTGAACGGGAAGTACAGAGTAACAAAGGTGGGAGGCAGCCAGTTTAAGCGGGTGGCTGATGAAGAACAGGTCTGTGTTTCCGACAGGCATGAGGCAATCGTAACGGAGCAGGAGTTTTTGAAAGCATCGGAAGTGATTAAGTATCGTGGTTGCCAGAGAGGGAAGGAGCATAAGGGAAAGCAGGACAGCATACTGCTGGGGAAACTGCGGTGTGGGAATTGTAAAAGGAGTTTGAACAGGATTGTCTGTACAAAGGTTCCGTGTTTTATTTGTGGGAGAGCAAAATATGATAAAGGCAGTGGGTGCTTTGACGGGAGATTGAGGGAGCCGGAGGTAGAGGACGCTGTTTTGAGGCAAATTAGGAGAAGGGTGGAAGAGAGACATAGGGAGCAGTTGGAGCCGTCAGACAGGGAGGGATCAGATAGGGTGCAGGGAGTGGCCGAACAGGGAGACGGTTCTTTGAAGCCGGGAGGTATGCAGACAAAGAATAAGGGTGCATTGCTGGAAAAGAAGTTGGATACATTGAAAATGGAAAAGCAGTATTTGTATGAACAGTTTAAAATGAAACAGTTAGAGAAGGGCGATTATTTGAATAAGGTGGAGGCTTTGAGGACGGAGGAACAGAGGATAGGTGAGGAAATCCGGAAGATAGAGAAAGAAAGGAGTAGGGAGAGGGAATGGAGAGAAGGGGAGATTGGGAAGCAAGAGTTGGGGGAGATGAGACTTTGTAGGGAACTGGTGGAAGAGATGATTGAGGCGGTTTATGTGTGGGGAGAGGGGGAGATAGAGATTGTTTGGAAATTAGATAAATAGTAGAAGTTTCCTTTTTTTTATGTTATGATTTTTATAAAATTGATATGGTACAGACTTGGTATACTGGTTATACTGTTTTTGAGGAACAGATAGTAATGGAAAATATAACAAAATATGATTTTTCTGAAAAAATATCAAAAAAAAGGAGAATGGGCAAAGCTGATGATGCAGTAGATATTGCATTACAGGCGAAAGAAAAATATCCGAAAGAAAATATATTTGATAAATTATTAGGAGATATCTATTTTCAGGAGAAAAAGTATGAATTGGCTGGAAGTGCATATATTGATTTTTTGAAAAAAATTGGGAACAAAACACAATATATAAAACACTTTGCTTATTTCATGCAAAAATATGCAGAGATTGCTTTGAGTGATGTAATGGAAGGGTATTGTCATAAAGTTGAAGAAAATATAGATAGTGGTAGGATAGATAAATTTGCGATACCGGGTATATGTGAAATTCTGTCCCGATATATGGATATTCCTAAGATAGAATTCTTTCAGGATGATAGTCACTTTGAAGAGGCTGTTGCATATTTGGGCGAACTTGAAAAATCGTGTCACTTATATATCCTATATTATAAGATTCTTTCTCTAAATCATTCTGAAAGAAATAAACGTATAGACAAATATGTTGTATCCTCAATGGAAAAGAAGGACTTATATGGGGAAGCACTGCGACTGATAGAAAACGTTCTGGAATATGATAGAGATCAAGTTGCGGTTAGGACACTTTTTAGAATATGTAGGAAATTAAATGATTATTCCTCTGCTGAACATTATATTCTAAAACATCCGGAGATAAAATTACAAGAAAATTTTAACGTTCTTTATGAGATGGTTTTTTATTACTCAAAAGTAGGTGATGTAGAGGGCCGAAATGAAACGTTAAGGAAGATTGAAAAATGTGGGAATAAAAGTGTACCGATTATGCGTACATTATACAATTTTTATCTCCAATTTGGTATGCTTGATAAAGCAGTCGAAGTAACAAATAAGATTGCATCATTAAATCGAACAAATAAGGCAAAGAGTGAAAGAAAGCAACAGGAAGAAGATGCTGCTTTGGCGTTATTGCTGGTCATAAAAGAACTTTTTGAAGAACTTGAGCATAGCCGAAAACTTATATCTATGAGTGAGCTTCTGAAAGGCTTTTCTCATGAGTTGGGACAGCCAATCACAAATATTCGATATGGTGTGCAGTTATATCAGATGAAGATGGAAAAAGGAGTTAACACAGACGATGAATTAGTAGAATTGTTTCATGATATTTTGTCACAGACCTTTAGAATAAGAAATTTGCTGTCTCGTTTTTCACCAGTGGTAAATGAAAAGGAAAATATGACAGAATTTAATGTTGCGGAAGAAATAACAAATGTATTTGAAGAATTTACATCAAGATTGAAAAAGGAAAATATCGAATGGAAAGTAATAAGGGATGCGGACTTTATACTGTATGGAGACCATGTAAAGTTTGATCAAATATTTTACAATTTAATAGGAAATTCTATTTATGCTATTAATGAGAAGGGGATAAAAGGAAGTATTGTTGTCAGTTTGAAGGAAAAAGAAAATTCATATTTCATAACATTTGAAGATAATGGAACAGGTATTGCGGCTGAATATTTAGATAAAATATTTGAACCTTTTTTTACAACAAAAGATTACAGTCTGGAAGAAAATGGGGGCGGAGAGGGTCTGGGTCTATATATTGTCTGGAATATAGTGCAGATTTTTAGTGGAAATATAAAGTTAGATAAGAAATTTATAGATGGAGCCAGATTTATTATTGAAATACCTAAAAAAGAAAAAAGGAGAAATGGAGATGAATAAGGTTTTAGTCATTGAAGACGAAATGATGACGGCAAAAAATGTAAAGGCAGCATTTGAATTAAATGGTATAGAGACAGAAACTGCAGAGAATGGAGAAGAAGGATTGAGGCTAGTCAGGGAAAAAGACTACGATTTGATTTTATTAGATTTGAAAATGCCTAAAATGAGTGGGGAAGAAGTTTTAAAAGAAATCAGAAAAATCCGTCCATACGTTTTTGTTGTTATTTATACTAATTTTAGCGATTTTACAGATATTAAAGCCTTGGCAAATATTGGTATAGATGGTTATGTGAATAAAGGACCGGACGCTGACTTGCAGGAATTAGTAAATATTGTGAAGGAAAAGTTGGAACCGTTTTCGATAGATAATGTGCATACTATCATTGATAATGCCAAAATGGAAGAGGAATAGATAACTCATGAAAAAATATTTGTTGGATACAAATGCGTTCTTTGAAATGTTAAGTTTTCTGAATGGTAAAAATATAAGAAGTGATGGATATGATTTCAAAGATATTCAAAATGGAGAATGCTATATATCGAAAATAACAGAACTCGAAATTCTATCTGTAATTGGAAAGTATGGGAGGGGCGAGTCCTCACAGTGGCAAAAATGCACAAGACAGATTCGTGAGGATGGAACTAAATGTAATAATAGATATTTACATAAAGGGCAAAAACCGTGGAATAAGAAATTGTGCAGAGATATGCAAAAACTGGTAAAAGAAATGATAAACGGCAGTAGCCCTATATTAAAATTGATAGTATTAGATGTCAATGAGGCAATTATAAATCGGGCGGAAGGATTTATGATGCACGCATCAAGACATAAATTCGGCTCTCAAGATGCGTTGATTGTGGCCACTTCTATCATCCATTCATCAAAAGAAGAACCTCTGATTGTAGTGACTTCTGATAGGGCTTTAAGGGCTGCCATGATAGAAGAAGGGGTTGGCTTTATTGTTCCAGGATATCATGGGAGTATAGAAAATAAATAATCTTGCCCAGGTTATAATATTGGTGCTACTACAAAGCTTGCAGTATAGTGTTTATGTATGAGAGAGAATACTTTGATGCGTATGGGAGCACTGATCATACATGCGTAACACTACATAAATTAGAAAAAGAGAAGTACAGTTAAGCTAAAGGATGGATAATGAGATGAAAAGGTATACTTTTTTGCATTTTTCAGATATTCATTTCAATAAACAATCGGATTCAATTTTCTCTCCGGATCGAGATTTGAGGAAAGAAATGCTTAATGATATAGAGCAGGTTATATTGAAGAAAGAATTAAGTCCATATGGAATCATTATTTGTGGGGATATAGCATTTAGCGGTCAGGAAAATGAATATAAGATTGCTGATGAATTTCTTGAAACATTGACAGGTAAGTTGAAGATAGATTACAGGCATGTATTTTGTGTGCCAGGTAACCATGATGTGGATCAGAGTGTGGCAAAAAAATTTGTAAGCGTGTATGCAGTGCAGAAACTATTAGAGGAAGCAGACGAAAATGAATTTCAGAGTTATTTAGTGAAATTGAAGGAAGAAACGGAACAACAGAAAGTTGATTTGTTATATCGTGCATTGAAAGGATACAATGATTTTACAGGAAGATATATGGGGAATGTGTCTTCTATAGAAGGACCTTGGACATATCCTCTTGAATTGGAGGATGGATATAGCTTGTGCCTGTATGGTATTAATTCCACTATAATATCTAATGCGGATGATCATAGAAAAGATGATAATGGAAAAGAAGTCCTGCGGAAAATGAGGCTGGGTAATCATCAGATTCCTTCAAGGGAGAATAAGGTTATTTATATGACGATTTGTCATCACCCTATACAGGACTGGAAAGAAGATTTAGGACAGGTTTTAGATGACAGAGCAATGATTCAACTTTTTGGACATCGGCATGTCCAGACTTTGGAGCAGAATGAAAAGAGAGTTCGGATTGGAACAGGGGCGTTACAGCCGGATCGCAGAGAAGAAGGATGGCAGCCTCGCTATAATTTCCTTGAAGTTTGTATTGAGCATTCTAAATTGAGAGTTGTATTATATCCTAGAATATGGAATAAAGACTTACATAAGTTTATTTGTGAGGAATCTTTTTGTGATAGCGGAAAAGAAAGAAAAGAAATTGTTTTGTCTTTAGAGCATGTGGAAAATTTTGTACCAGAAGGCATGGCTGATATAAATACTTCAAACATACGTGAAACTGATGATAGTAAACGTGAACTTGTATATAAATTGTGGAGTTTGCAAAACCACGAACGGGAATCTGTATTGAGGCAATATCATGAGTTTGATGGAATTTGTTTAAACGACTTAAACCAGAATATTGTGAAAATTTTAAATATTGCGGAAGAAAGCAAACTGTTGCAAAAGATTTTGAAGGATATTGGACAAAGGCAGACAAATATAAACAAGTGATAATAACAGAATAAAGTGAAGAAGAGAGGGAGGATTTCTAAATGCAGAGAAATATTTCTAAATGGTATCAGAGTTGTGAAATTAGAGAGCTTTCGCAGGAGCAGTATTTGCAAAGGTTAGAAGGGATTAAAGAATTTGGCGAAAGTAAGCCGGGTATTTCTATATGTAATGAGTTAGTTAAAGGATTTATGGGCGTGGAATACAACAAAGAAAACATAGCTGATTTCATCAATGTATTTAATGAAAAAGATGTTTCCTTTTCAGAAGCGAGTATTAGAGAAATCCCGCTGTTAGCAGGGATGTTCTTACTTTATTATGTGAAAAATAATAGAGAAGATATTGCAGTCATGCTATTGCTTTTATATAGAAGAGGATATATACCATATCAGAAAGAAATCTATGAACAGATTATGGCTATCTATGAAAATAAATGTATGGAAATACGTCAGGAGTCAGAAGTAGAGGATGTAAAAATTGCATCTTACAAAAAAATATCTGATGAGGAAAAGGAAGATTGGAGCGTAGGTGCAGATTATTTACAGGCGCGTTTAACAGAACAGCTTCGATATATCAGGGGAATTAATGCTAATTTTGGTGCATTAAGAAAGCAGTTGGAATATAAAAGAGAGGAATCGAATTTACTTTGGTGGATGGTAGCCGAATGGAGTGATATTTATGATTGCAGTTTCAAAAATATTGATGATAAGCTTTTAGCATTAGTGATACCTTTTGAGGTTATGAGTTGTGTATCCCAGGTTCCTGGTCCTATTGCAGTTAAGAAAATTATCAAAAAAGCATTATCAGGCAGGGAAATAAATAAAACTTATGCGGTAAAGGATTATATTTCTGTGGCGGATGAAAAAATATTGTCATACTGTAAGGATAAGAATTATGATTTGTCTAAATATACTGGATTCGTTCCAGTCTTAGAGCTTTTACAGAAGCGAGAAGAGTTTCTGGAACAGGAAGAATTATCTACGGTATATAGTATCTTTGAAAAAAAATATGATTCAGCATTTCTTAATCAGGAAATTACGGTAGGCGAGTTTGCTTGCCAATTATATTATGAATGTGAATTGATGGAACTTGTAGGATAAAAGAGTGTGAATGATTATGTAAGAGAGATATTTGACTGAGGGGGAGGGAAATTATGGACAATAGCGTATTAGAAGAGGATATAGCAGAAGATGATATATCATTAGAAAAAACAGAGTCAGATATAGAGGAATTTTTGCCACAAGACGCAGAAGATGAAACAGGAGAAGAATTACCAAAAACAATTATAATATCAAATCTTTATAGGGGGAGAGCATTGAATAGTATTGAACTCTATAAGATGACTGCGATGCAGGAGGTGATGCTGATTTTTGTTGCAGGGATGTTCCATAGTGGTAAGACGACGTTAGAAATGGCAATTTACCAGATGTTTTTGCGAGGAAAAAATAAGAAATTGCAATTTGCAGGCTCGCGGACTCTTATGGATGTGGCAGAACGTAGCATAGGACTACGCGTTGTGTCAGAAAATTCTGAGCCAGAAATGGAAAGGACAAGTGACGCGATAGCTGATAAATATCTTCATTTATCGATAATGGATGAGAAAAATATTCATTATCATCTGGTGTTTACAGATTTTGCAGGAGAGATATTTAGTAGTGCTAATTCTGATAAATATAATGCATTATTAGAAAACTTCGTAAATCAAAAATATGTGCTTGTTTTGATTGATGGAGAAAAGTTATCTGGTATAGAAAAAAGTACGGCATTAATGGAAGGTAAAAGTGTAATTTCCCATCTACTGAAAAATCATATCATAACAGATTATACAGATGTTCATATTGTTTACACCAAGAATGATAAAATTCTTGCTTCAGATAATGTAAATATGGAGTCTATTATTCAGAAAAATAATAGAATACTACAGAACATGTTAGGAACTCGAACAGGGAAGTTTTATGTTCATCGGACGGCGGCAATTTCATCTAATGAAGAAAAAATAGAAAATTATAGTGGTTTAGAATCTCTGCTGGAGACTTTGCTCAACGCTTCTGTGGAAGAAAAGAAACAAGATTTTGTAGAGGAAATTTATGCAGATAGGGGATTGGCAAAAAATAGTTTTGAAAGATTTGCTTGGAAAGGATAGTTATGAACACAAAGCGATATTATATGATGGGAATACCAGAAAGTGGGAAGACTACGTTTTTAGTTGCGTTTACTTTTATGTTGGAAGACCAGACGGAAGGAACACGTCTTCATCTAAATCCCTCTGAGCCGCCGGAAGGGATGACAAAAGAATTCAAGGAGGAAATGGATCATTGGGGTAAATTTGAACCATTAACTCATACAAGAGTAGGACAGATACATAAGATGAAATATACGTTGTATGATGAAAAGGAAGAACGGTATATTCTGGAGATTCCTGATCGCTATGGAGAAATTTTTTCCAATATCGTGCTCAACAGATATATTGAAGATGAAACAAGGGAAGAGTGGTTGGCAGCAGATAAAATATTATTTTTTGTAAATTTGAAAAGGATGAATATTGGAAGTCAGGAGGAGTTATTGACAGAACTTCCCCAGGAAATGCAGCAATTGTTGAAAAATGGAAAAGAATCTTTAGAAAAGAAAAAGGATGCAGATAAAAAATTTATATTACCTGATCAGTTTATGCTGGTGGAATTACTACAGATGTTACAGGAAATACGAAAAAATGGTACTTTCATTAAATTTATCATTTCGGCTTGGGATAGCTTAAATTTACAAAGCATAGATTATGAAAAGCAGTTGCCGGAAATAATTTTTGAAAAGTATTTACCGTTTGTTTATCAATTTTTGAAGTCAAATTCTAATAGTATCAAAGCAGAATTTTGGGGAGTAAGTGCCCAGGGAAGCGATTTGTTGGATAAAGAAGAAATCAAGAAAATGAGTCAGGCATTAGATTCTATGGAAAGAGTCATAGTGGTGGATTCCAAGGGAGAGGTCAGCCACGATTTATCTAAGACCTGAATCAGTGAAACTCAATTGCTTTGAACGCTGACAACTGCATATTTAATC
>CAJTVL010000041.1 GCA_910579425.1 uncultured Lachnospiraceae bacterium
AATTTTCGTCACTTTGTTCTTTTAAGCACAAAAATTAATGTCGTTTACTATACCATGTATATGTAAAAGAAAATATTAGAGGTCAAAATAATACCTTTTGCGCCTCCTATGACACGGATATAAAAAAATATGTTATATTAAAAATAAAATAAGCAGAGGAGGGCGCAGGATGTCAACAGAAAAAGATACTTATATTGCGGGCAATCTGGAAGAGGAAACGGAACTGCTCCAAAAGGAAGCAGTTCCAGCCGACATCACATTACAGACAGTACTTCTTACCATTTTTTGCTGCTAATCGCAATAAAAGAGCATTTCAAGATAGATTGGAATGCTCTTTTATTATGAATAAATCATATTTATGGATACCCATGGAGTATATTTTGATGACAGCCAAGACTTTTTATCCTTTTTATGAAGAAAAAATATCAAAAATTATAAACAGGATTCAAAAAAAGGTATTGCCAATGGATATGCTTGCCGATTCCGTGTGGCCTGACCTGGATACTGTTTTGTATGAGGTTATGCACAAGGCGGTTGTAAGGACATTGATCTGCGAAATGCATACCTGCCTTGAAAAGGGGATAATTGTACGCAGCGATCCGAAGAAGGAATATCTGTCGTATATGGAATTATTAAGCAGGATGGAATATAGAAAGGATATTCTTAATAGATATGCGGGATTATCGAAGCTTTTGGAAATAACAGAAAGAAATCAATATGAGTTCTGGATGGAGTTCTTTTTCAGTCTGAAAAAAGACTGGAAGTTAATAAACAGATTAATTTCCGGTAAAGGGAAGGAGGTATTAGTTAAGGGAATAAAAGCCAGCGGATCGGACCCGCATTTGAGAGGAAGAATGGTTATTCAAATTATAACTGATAACGGTTCATCCTTTTTTTATAAGCCTCATGGAATGGCAAATGAGACCTTTCTGAGGGATTTGATTAATAAAATATGTAAAGAATATAGTTGGAAAAACTACAGGCAAAAGATTTTGGATAGGAACACATATGGTTGGGTAGAGGAAATTCCATATCGCTCATGCGGTAGTAAGGAGGAAGTAACGCTTTTTTACCAAAAATCCGGAATGCTGGCCGCTGTCAGTTATATATTGGGAATCGGGGATATGCATTATGAAAATATTATAACGGATAAAGAGAACCCCGTAATTATAGACGCGGAAACCTTGTTCCAAAATATGAGATTGGCTTATGGACAGGATGAAAAAATGCTAGTTTTCTATTCTGCACTGACGAGCGGACTGTTTCCGGGAGGAACTGTGGGGAAGAATTTATCAGGTATAATGGGGGGCGAAGAGTGTTTGTATAACAATGTAGTCCCTGTTATACTAAATGACCGTACTTCCGAGATGAGGGTTGGATATAAAAGGCCCAGATTAAGAAAAGGAAAAAACAAGGTACGATATGGAAATGAAGATCCGGACATTTCGCAATATATAAATGATATAATCTATGGATTTCATATTACTTATCAGTGGTTTTTACACAATCGTGATGAGGTAATGGAAATGATCATAGATAGAGAAAGTGGATTATACAGCAGATATATAAGCGGCGCAACACAATTTTTTGCTTTGGGACTCAGCGCTTCTACGCATCCGCAGCTTTTGATAGATTTTGATGAGAGAGTAAATTATCTGAAAAAAATAACGGATGGAAGGGGGTTAAATGCGTGGGAGACAGAAGCAATGCTGGAGGGAGATATTCCCTGGTTTTGCAGGTATATTAATGACTGTAATTTGTATAGCGGCCATGAGATTATTAAGAAGAATTTTTTTGAGCATACTTTGTTAGAAGAATTGGAGCAGTGTTTTAAACAGCTTACATATGAGGATAATATATTGCAGCAAAAGGCGTTAAGGTTGTCTGTTAATATATTTGCAGATGAAAGAAAGTGGACTAACGATGCCGGTATAAGGGTAAGGAAGATTAATATATCAGATTCAGTTACTAAAAGATGGGGAAAGGAGAGGTTTTTACTATCTGCGAAGAAAATTGCAGATAAAATTACGAGCAATGCGATTCGGTATGGGGATAAGATATTCTGGTTTTCTGTTACGAATGTGGGAGAACAATTGGTAATAAAGCCTGTTGACTATTATTTCTATTCCGGAATTGCAGGTATAGCTGTTTTTTTCCGAAAGCTGTGTATTGTTTGTCCTGAGTATGTAGAAATCAGTTCAATTCTTGAACATATGCTTTTTTCATATACGGAAAAAGTCAGCAAGAAAGAAATAATGCCCGATACACAATATACAGGTATGTATTGCGGCGAAAGCTCCATTGCATATGCATATCAGTTGCTTTATCAGATAACAGATAATGGTGAATATCTTTTATATGCGGGAAAGCATCTAAAAGCTTTAAGCGAATATGTTGAAAGCGACTCCAAATTCGATCTGCTATACGGAAACGCCGGAATCATACTTATTTTGTGTCAGCAATACCTGTATACAGGTGATCTGTATTATAGAAATGAAGCGTGCAAAACCCTGGAGATTTTGGAACGAAATTGCAGAGAATCAGAAGCCGGAGCAGTATGGTACGGGGGAGGAAATGAAAATTCAGTTTGCAGTATAGCACATGGAAACAGCGGTGTTTTGTTAGCTTATGCGCGACTAAATTCCATTTTGCCCGGCCCGGATTACATAAAAAGAATGAAACAGATCATATCCTACGAAAATCAGTTTTATGATAAACAAACCGGAAACTGGGCGGACTTAAGAAAAATAGGAGAGGATACCTGTAATACATACGCATGGTGCAATGGTGGGTTAGGAGTTCTGTATGCCAGAATGCAGGCGGCAAGATGGAATCCAAAGGAGCTATGGCTGGAGGAGGAAGTAGAGAAAATTGTTCCATTATGCAGAAATATGCGTGTTCGTGACGGGATGTGCCTTTGTCATGGGAACATAGGCAATCTAATTATTTTGGGAAAAATTAGCAGATATATGAACAGAGCGGAGATAAATGACGCGATAAAGAACCTTTATAAATATATATTATCTGAATTGGAAAAAGATCTGACCCCTCAAATGCCGCAGGAGCGATACAATATGGGAGTGATGAATGGGTTAGCCGGAGTTGGGCTGGGGTTTATTGATTGGTTAAATGAATAACAGCAGGATGGGATAATATCTCATCCTGTTTTTTCTGCAATTATCGACATTTAACGGCCAAAAAAACCTCATTAGCGCCATATGTATTGATGAATGGAAAACTATATGATATTTTTAAGTAATTTAAAAGGTGGATTTTAAGGATATGGGAGAAAATAAATGTTGATTAATAGCTTGATTGTTATCGGATTTTTGCTGTCTTTCATGTGTTTTGTATGTTTTTTTGTCTCCGATAGATACTTATCCAAAAAGACGATATGGATTTTGTTTTTGGACTCTATATTAATTATTTTGAGTATTGGAACGTTTAGCACAGGTTTCTTTTTGCGGGATTCGTGTTTAAAAGCAGGCAGGAAAAATGGAACAGGACAGGAAAGGGGGCAGTCTCTTTCCGTAGAAGAAGAGGCAGAGCCATCTAATACCCCTTCGGAATTTACTTATCCAAAAACAGGTGGAGAGGGAGGAAAGAAAATTACCGATATGAACAGGTCGGATATGAATACTGAGGAGAAACCTGAAAGTGAAAATGAGAAGGTTCCCAACAGTATCAGACAGGTGGCAGGCACTGCAGTAGGAAGCAGTCAGCCGGAGAGAGAACCGCAGCCAAGTGCAGAGCCATCGGGAGAGGCAGTGCCGCCGTCGGGTGGAGAGCTACAGCCGGGTACAGAGTCATCTGTGGAAACAGAAATACCGGTAAGCACGGAAACAGCGGTAAGTTCAGAAATATCGGTAGAGCAGACGTCGCCAGCCAATGTGGAGACACCGCCGGAGATGTTAACGCCAGAAGAGACGGGGACACAGGAAAGTGAAATTTCTCAGGAGATGGAGGGCGATTTGAATGGCGGGCAAGGTGATATGGCACAGCCGGATCAGGGGGAGGTACAAGCACCGAATCCTGAAGAAACAGGCCAATGATCGGGATACAAATACAGGCAGGAGAAAGTAAAGGGATGAATTGGGTAAAAAGAATGGCAGCAGGCATATTGGCTATAGTGTTAGCTATCGCATTTTCAGGAAAAAATGCAGAGACAGTTATGGCGGCATCAGATGAAGGGGCTAACCGGATGAACGTTGTATTTGTCCTGGACGAAAGCGGCTCTATGTCTGGAAGCGATGCAAATGAACTGCGTTATGAGGCGGTTGATCTGTTCCTTGGAATTGCTACAGACACCGGAAATTATATGGGAGCGGTTTCTTTTGACGATACCATTGTCCTTCAGGAAAATATTAACGAAATTACTGGAAAAGAACTTAAGGATGCATTGTCAGAGAATATCCGGGGGGCACAGAGCAAGGGAGACACAGATATAGGTAAGGCGGTTGAACTGGCAACCCGGATGCTGATGGAGGATGGCAGCAGCAGTTTATCTTCAGCAATAATTTTACTTTCTGATGGAAATACTGATTTGCCTAAAGATACTACGGGTGCGGCAATGGAGGCATCCATTGTAAGTAAAAAGAATGCAATTGACTGTGCGAGGAACAGTGGTATTAAAATTCATACAATCTGCCTGAACTCTGATGGGACTGCTAAGAAAGAAGAACTGCAGGAAGTTTCCGATGCTACAGGCGGAAGCTGTGTGGAGGTCAAAAGCCCGGAGGATTTGAAAAAAGTTTTCAGCCATTTTTACGACATGATATATTCAACGGACACAATCAATCTTGCCGATACCGTTATTCCCTCTGGAGGAGAGCTGGAAATACCTTTTGAGATTCCGATGATTGGCGTTGAAGAGGCTAATATTATTATCAATACATTAAATGAGGATACGAGATATAACCTGTCTAATCCGGATGGCTATGGCTATACCCAGGGTGAAATGCAGGATATGGAAATTAAGGCAAAGACTTTTACAATTATTAAAATCAGGGATCCGCAGGAAGGAGAATGGAAACTGATCGTAAGAGGAGTTGCCGGTGATCAGGTTACAATTGATATGGTGTATAATTCTGACCTTACTATAGAAGCCGCGCTAAATTATCAAAGCGACAGTATCCGTGCGGGAGAAGAGGTGGAGATTACAGCGCAATTGCTCAATAACGGAATGGTAGTGGAGGATGAGACAGTTTATCAGAAGTACCCCTTTGGAATAGATGTGAAGAATTCCAGCACAGGCAGTGTTTCGGAATATGGAATGGATGCGGAGAAAGATCACAGTAGATGCGTGTTTCCGCTTGGTGAATATGGCAATTCTGAGATTCAGGTTTACTGCAATATTGACAATATGACAGTGAAATCCGAGGTGATAACCCTGAGTGTTGATGATCTGCCGCAGATGAATGATAATTCTGCACTTCCAAAAACGTGGAAGATTTCTTATATATTATCTGCAATATTAGTGCCAATCGCTTTAATTATTGTGTTCGTGATTTTGTCAGGAATTCACAGAAAACGGATCAGAATGATTCGCGGCAGAATACAGATTTCCGGCTATACAGAAGACGGATTTATAGGGGCGCCGGAGACCTTTGACGGCGGTAAGGGGAAGATGATGCTTTCGCGGTGTCTTGATTACAGAGAGAATGTGGGAATCAATCTGGCGCAGACCTATTTGAAAGCAGGCGAACGAGACTCTTACATTTATCTGGTTTCTAAAACCGGATATTATACGGATGTTTCTCCGACTGAGAAAAATAAGAAAATACAATTAGAAGCTGACAGGGAAGTGGACATCAGCAGTGATATTGATTTTGGTAAAGGGATTAAAGTGACATATATGCCTAATGATATGGGTTTTTAGTATATGAGATAAAGGAGAAGGTAAATGGCTACATATGGACAATTATTAATTGATGCCGGAGGAGGCATCATAGACCGCGGCAAGCAATCAGACAGGCAGGAGGGCGCGACTCTCATCATTGGCCTTGGCGGTACCGGAACGGATGCGGTTATGAAGCTGAAAAAAGAGGTATATAAGCAGCTTAAGCCGGACAATGTAAATGCTACGATACCGACCTATGACGCGATTAAGTATCTGGTAATTGATTCGGATTCTTCCGGAATTGATCAACAGACAGGCGGAATAACGGATATTGATAAAAATACGGAGTACTTCGATATTTCAAATCCGGTTATTGCGCCTACTTTTGCAGCGAAGTCAATTATGGAGAACCGCAGGGAATTAGAATGGCTGGATTATGAGCATATTGGTATTAAAGATGCCAATCATGGCGCTGGCGGCATCAGACAGGTGGGACGTTTCCTGCTGGTAGACCGTGCTATGGAACTGTATTCAAAAATCCAGACAACAATCAATGCTGCGCTTTTGGCAGCTAAAACAGGAGAAATCAATATACATATTTGTGCCGGTATTTCGGGCGGTACGGGGAGCGGGACATTTCTCGATATCTGTTATCTGGTAAGGGAAGCATTGATCCAGACAGGGAAGGGCAGTGCCAGCATCAGTGGATATTTCTTTTTGCCGGATGTAAATCTCAGTGTGCCGGCAGTAATGTCAAATCCATTGGTATCCCAGTTTATTAAGGTGAACGGATATGCAGCCCTTCAGGAACTGGATTACTGCATGAATTTCGACAAAAATAAAGATAGCTTTAAGATGAACTATGGATTCAAACAATTAGATAATCCTATGGCTCCGGTAGATCTATGTTATCTGGTATCCACGACAGATAAGACAGGAAAAGTAATTCAAAACGGTTATCAGTATGCAATGGGGGTAGTGACAGATTATATTATAAACTATTTGGCGCAGGTGAAGCTTCCTGCGGGGGTCGATGCCAAGACAAATAAGAGTCTGACATTGGCAGGACATATATCCAATCTGAATAGTATTAAGATGGGAATTGCCTTACAACATGGTGCAAACGTGGATTACAACATATTAGGGGCATCGGTTGCGGAAATGCCTTTATCGGAAATCGCTACGTATTTAGGGGCAAAGCTTTTTGAACGCTATAAGGATATTTATGATCGGATACCAACAGAAAAAGAGAGAGATGACTTTGCAGCAAGGAACCAACTGCGCTATGAGGACATCAGAAAGAGTTTGACAGGAAAAGCGGCATCATCCGTAATATTTCCGGCAAATTTTGATGTCAGTATGTACAAAACTACTGGGAATCATCACTTTGTGAATCGTGCGGCAGAATATCTGGCGAACAATAAAGGGGAGCTGGAGAAGAATATAAGGACGTTGACAGAAGGGGTTGACGGATTTGATATTCCGAAGAACAGTTCTTCATTGATTAACCGAACCTATAAGAGCCTGTGCGAGGCATATGCCACAAAATTGGAGTATGGGCCTTTCTTTGCTAAGAGAATGCTTTACGGCAATGATAATCAGAATTTGCTCCATTTAGTGGACGGATATATTGCTACGAATGAGGAAAACCTGAATCATGAACTTCGGCAGTCCCAGATGCGTGATGATGAATATGAGACAGCCAAGATCCGTATGGACAGCGCTTCTATTTTTAATGAAAGGGGCAGATTAAAAGAATATCTGAATGCCCTTAATAACCTGTATATACATCATTACAGGGTGGAAACGTTTAAAACTATGGGAGAACTACTGCAGACCTACCGGAAGCAGATCCTGGATCTTGATAAAAATATGTTTAACGTGCTGGCTATTGTATTGGATACCCTTCGCGAGACTTTCAGGATCAATGCTCGTGTGCTTTCGGAGGCGGAGAAAACGGAGAATTCTTATGCCTGGAAGATATTAAGTATTCCGGATATACAAAAAAGCCTTGATCAGGAAGTGAAAAATCTGGATTTGGAGAAAGCGTTGGACGATTTGATGCGGACTATGTTTTCCAATTGTACAAAGTGGATCAGGCAGGATGAGAATGAAATCAGAAAACTGATATCAGAGTTTGTGTTGGATGAATTTGCGGCCGTAACAAATAAAACGATGACGGATTACCTGTATGAGAAGTTCGAGGTGACACAACAGCCGTTGCTGGAATCAGCGATAGAAAAAAATATTATCCAGGATGAATTGATGGGAAAATCAACGCCTTTATTTTGGCAGAATCCCATGTATCACGCTGCCGTAGGAGATAACAGCACTCTAACCGTGCCGTATAATGCGGTGGAGATAAAAAATGCCGCCCAGGCTTTTGCGGCGAACAAAATGACGTTCGTAATAAGAGAATCATCTATTACAGATAAGCTCTCTATGATGCGGTTTTATAGTGGTATTCCTATGTATGCATACCAGGGAATACAGGAATTGCAGGAAGCTTATGAAAAAGATAACAAACCGGGTAGACATCTCTATGAAAGAGGCGGGAAAGACTGGAATGAGATGCTGCCATCTCCTATTCCCGCAAGCTTTGATGTAGGAAGAAGCTCTGGCAGAATAAAGGAGAGAAATGCTGCACTGATTGCAGAATTTGAGGAAGCGGAAGCAATTGGAGTGGTGGTGAAAGATAATCTGAATCAGTGGAATATAATGGTAATAGATCAGGCGTTCCGGGTAGATGAATTTATAAAGGGTATCTGTGGAAGTAATCATATAGCAACAATGGATGTCAAAACATTAAACAGTCTGGCGGATAATATCAAGCAAAAGAAGCAGGAATTGATTGAAAATGCAAAAGAAGTCAGAATTGAATATCTGAAAGCGGATCATGGCAATGAAAGACAGGTGATGATGGACTTCTATTTACTGGCTCCTGTTTTGAATGGGATTCTTCATGATGAGCTGACAAAGAGGAAGGCGCTTGATGACAAAATCAAGGAGATTGAAGGAGAGAAAACCGAAAGGAAGAAGAAGTCACTGGGGCAGAGAGAATTTTTTAACGCAATTTTTACCGGAGTGATCGGCTATGGCAATAAAATTGTCTTTACTTATGACGAATTTGGCTTGGAGAAAAAAGTTGAACTCCAAAATAACAGTATGGAGTATGGGCAATCCGGCGCTTATCAGGCATATAAAACTTATGAGGCCCTGAGTGAAAAAATGAAAAGTAAGATCAGCAGCCTTACACAGGAACGTATGGATGGAATGGAAGTGGAAAAAGTAAAGGCGGCTGCAGAGGGCTTAAAGAATAATATGCCAAGAAGGATAGCTTCTTATCAAAGCATTTATGAGGACGATGACAGAAGTTCCGAGATCGAACAATTCTATGATGATTTTATGAAGGCTTTCCAGAATTTCAGGATGATAATGGGGATATGACAGTAAGCGGCGCAGGGCACTGAAGGATGAGACGAATGCAGGGGTGAGAAAATGTGGGATGCGGATAAGAAAAGCTTTCAAAATGGGAATGACTTACTGGAATGCTGTGTCAGGAAACTGAATGAAAGCCAGCATGGAAAGACAGGAGGAAATGTGGCTTTATATCCTACAGTTATTATCTTTATGGGAAAAAAGAGCAGAGATTATGTAAGACATATTAAAAATACATTGGATGATAACTGGAATAACGCCCGCTACCTGCAGTACTTGAGTGTGTATAAGAATGGTAATGAATGGAAATGTATCCCTCTCAAGGAAACAAGAGAATATGATAAATGTCAGTGGCAGGATGAAAGCAGTTCGGAAGATTTTGAGGATCTATTGAATAAATCTATTGTAAAGCTTCTTGAGACGGATGAAAAAATATTTGCCAAAAGAACAAGGGTGAAAATAGAGTTTGTTCTGGATGCAACAGAGCGGGACAATATTCAATATTATGAACTGTACAGGGATATTAACAGTTCGCTTCATACCAATGATTTGAAAACGTTGTATCTGATGATTGACCAAAAGCCTTCCGAAAATAAAGCTTTAAATTCGGATGCAGTCCTCCAGCATATTATAGTGGATCCTCAAAGAAAGCAGCTTACGGTTTATCTCATCAGTAATTATCTGGAATCAGGAGTAATGCTGAGTGAGCAAAAAATTTGGCAGAATTATCGGTTGGCCGCCGACATTATCCTGCTGGGTGGGAATCGTACAGGTGTCAGTACTCATGCGGATAATTTGTATAATGGGCTAAAGACAGTTTCGTATGCTTTGGTGACCAAGCCCACTGACGAGATTGCCGCTATCAGCCTTCAGGCTTTATTGGCCGGTGTGTATGAGGCAGAAGAGAGTGCAAGCAACCTTGATTTGGGAGAGAAGGAGATCAGGCAGAAGCTTGAGATGGATGATTATAATGGTGTGAAGCTTGCAGAGGAGATTTTCCGGAAAGAAATAGCCAGTTCTTTTCCAGATAAAGAGGCCTTTCGGTATTTGCCTTTTAAGTCGGAACGCGCTTATAAAGAGGCTATGAAAGCGGAAAAAATAACGGTGAAGGGATTGGATGCGGTGACAATGAATGCTGCGTCATGCTATATCGAGCAGCATTATATCAAAAAGGTGATCAGGTTTGTTGAAGGTGAAGAGGATGAGATAAGGAGGCGGATCAGGCGGCAGCTAAAAGATATCTTTCGTTATTTTGAATTGAGAAAGCTTGATAAGATACGCTTAGAGATTAAAAAAATTATTAGGTCAGACTATTACTTTTCAGGTTCAGGTAAGGATGATTTTTGCGGATTGCTACAAAAGGAAGCTGTATATATGGCAAAAAAGCTCTATTATGACAAAATAAAAGAAATTATGGCAGAAGAAGTAGAAAAGCTGGTAAATGCGTCCCTACAGTTTGAAGAGTTATACAGAGAATGTGAAGAAGAGGTGCAAAGGGAGAGGGTTATTACAGGAGATGAATCCGAGTCCGTGGAAAAGACATACAGAAATATTGTAAAAGATTTCATACAGGAGCGGTATAGCAAAGAAGCCGGATTTCAGGAGATCTTTTCTGTAGATGTGGACAAAAACAGTCTTCTTGCAGCAATATGGAAAGCATTTCTTGACCTGATCCAAAAAGAAGTATACAGGTATGATTTTGAAAAGGAAGTAGATTCGCGTATAGATAGAATGAATGATGAGGAGAGACATATTTTTGTGTCCAGGGAACTGAAAAAAAATTAGATGGCAGCATAAGACTAAAAAATCCGGTTAAGGTATCCATGATGAAGACCAGTTGTTTTTATATGGTTAATGAAAAGGCGGAATATGCAAAAAATTTAAAAAATGCAGAGGGAAATGACAGAGATTATCTGCTTTTTAATCTGAACCGGACAGATTGTATTGAACAGATAGAAATCTATGACATTTTATCACCTGAGGATATCCATTTAGTGTTTATGGAATGACGATGAGGGGCATTATCCTTAAACAGCCTGTAGATTCAGAAAGGGGAACGATCTTTCGTGGTTATCAGAGCATATGATCCGGTTTTTCAAATACGGGAACTGGCAATAAAAAAAGATGGTGGGGAGATTTCCTTAAGCTGGAGGTTCAAAGAGGCAACTCATTTCCTTGTTTTCTTATATGACAGTAGAAAAGAATTTGCATTAGGGGATATATTGAAGGAAATTAGTGAGTGTGGAGTAACGGATGAGGATATTATACGAAATAGCGCCTCACAAAGGAATTACAATTACAAAGGAGAATGGCTTAAAGTTTTTTGTTTCAGGGAAAAAGATTTCGTGACAAATGGGAAAAAGTATTTTATCAAAGGAAGTGAGGCAAAACGTGGTATTCCATATACAGCCAAAGTATATGTCTGCCAATATGATAATAAGGAAAAGACACTATATGTATATGAAACCGCCGACGAAAGGAACGAGACTTTTCTCCCTGTAACAGTCGAACCTGAGATTCGTTACAAACGAATGGGTGTTCTTCCAGGAAACAGTAAACGTATATGTATACTGAAGCTTCCCTGTTTGGAGGGGTATATGAATGGCGCCATTATGTATCATGTAGATGGAATATCGGTGGATTTCCCGTTGGCGCAAGGCTGTTTGGGGAAAGAGTTGGTGATCGTAATACCGGCAAAATCAGAGGTTAGCATACGCATTCGGGAAGAATATAAGAAATACTATAAGAAGGTTTGAGGAGAGGTACTGTGAAAAAGAATAATTTTAAGCCAACAGAGGAAATGAAAAATTACTTTAATATTACAGAGAATATGCTTAAATATGCAGACAACCAGTGTCTTTGTCCATTCTGCTTTGGGAAATTTACACCTCTGACTACTGCTTTTCGTGTTGCTCAAGAGAGCATTTGCAGCATAATGCATTATGAGACACTGGGGGACAAGGGTAAGGAAGCAGAACTTCCCTATATGGAGGCAAATGATGAGGTATACGAAAAATTCTGGAAACAGTATCCAGGCAGCGAGACTTTAGATGTTGAAAGCAGAGCTGTATCAAGACGTCCAGTAATGCATATGCTTTTGGAAAACCATCTAAGGGGAAGATTCGTTGCAGATAAGGACGGTTTCCTGGCGGGCATGATAGACAGTAAGGGCAACAAATCTGATATCAGGATTTGTCCGCACTGTCATAACCAACTTCCGTTTAATTTCGGGAAACATCCGGTAAAATATATTGCAATAGTAGGCATTACGAGTTCGGGAAAAACGGTATATCTCTCTCAGTTCCTTAAGGGATTATATAACAATTTGAGCGATATAGGCTTTTTTCAAGTGGATGGCATGGGCGATGCAGAGAATTTTTGGAAGCTGAATGCAGTAAAAAAAGGGAACAGGCTTCCTATGGGAAATGTCACAGATAAACTGACACTTCCTATTGCAATAACAATTCAAAATGAAAAAAATGAAGTTTATACGCTGGTTTTTTATGATATTGCAGGTGAGAACTGTGTTAAGCCAGATCAAATGAAAAAGTACGGACCATTTATCGTCAACACAGATGGAATTATTATGATTGTGGATCCCAGTCAGTTTCCGGGGTTACTGAGCGATACAGATGATACTGAAGATGAGACGATAAACCCAGGGAAGGTTTTGGAAGCAATGTACCATGCCTTTGTGGCAGCGAAATGCAAAGAAGGAAAATGTGATGTGCCAATTGCGGTTGCTCTTTCAAAGAGTGATTTGCTGCGCCCTAACTTCCAGTATAGGAATTATCAAGTTAATATGTTTCAAAATATTGATTACACGTTATATAAGCCCAAAGGATTTCCCTATAATGATTATTTAAATATTTCGGCAGAAGTAGAAAGACTGCTCAAAAATGTAAGAACCGGGAGAACATTTGTAGATTCCGTAAAAAAGAGTTTTACAAAAAATGATTTTTTTGCTTTTTCGGCTCTCAATGTAGAACCTGTGGCAGAAAAAGATAAAGAAAGTGGAGACATCTATTATGTCCTTGAAGAAGATCCGGAGACGGTGAGGATAGAAGAGCCGTTTAACTGGCTGCTCTATCAACTGGGAATATTGAAAAAAACTGAAAAAGTTGAAGAAATCCAGAAACCGAAGAAGCTTCTGGGTATTTTTGGAGGAAATCGATAAGGGGGCTCTATCGTGAATTTTTATCAATTGGGTTATTTCAGGACAGGAAAGCAGGGGATAGATGCAGGATGGAAACTTGTTTTGGCATCAGACGGGCTGGATTATGCTGCTTCAAACGGGTTTAAAGGAATCAGTGCGAACTTGGCAGAGCTAAAAAGGGGATCGACGGTTCCCCCTTGTACTTTAGGGGTTTTTCAATATGAGAGGTTTGTTTATATAATACATAACAATTTTGCGGCATCAGGGAGCGATGACAGGGGCGTAACTTATGTACATGGATACTGCCTTAGTCTGACAGATTACTATCATTTATGCGAAAACCCGGAAAAGCTTTTGGGCATTCGGGAGGAGAATTATGTCCGGGAATATGACAGTTCCATAAAAGAATGGCCGGTTCTGAAGGAACTTTCATATGATGTGATGGATGAAGAAAGCTTAAAGAGAAAGTATGGACTATCTGGCGATGAGTATGGATGGTTAGTAGAGGGGGTTATTTGCGCAATCGAAGGCTTGGCAATGCCGTTGTGTATCAAGTGTACACTGCCTTTGAGTGAATATAAACAGGTATATAAGGAACTGATGTATCTGATCATGAAAGGTCTGCCTTATCATATGCGTCATAGGGTGACAGGATATTCTTTTAAAGGGAGTAATGCTGTTGTATATCTTTCGGATACGGTTGAAGGAAATAATTATATTGATCTGGATAACAGGAGGTTTGTATGTGACCGCTCGGGGCTGGAGTCATATGGATTTGTTCAATTATGTAGGGGATCATACGCAAATGGACAAAGGGATGAAGATTTTGAAAAGATAGCAAAAATAATGGATATCGTCTTTGAAAACGTTATATACGATGAAAATATTGACAAGATAGAAGCAGGTTATTTATTGGGAAAAGGAACTTCTGCAGAGAAAAATGTCAAGCTGTTGGAATTTGTTTTGGGAAGCCGACTGACGCAGAATGAGACTATAGACTCTCTTTTAGAAGCTGTATTGCGAAAGATAAATGAAAATGGGTTGCTAATAACAGATAAGCAGATTCTGGAACGGTTTCATAGCAGATGTAAAAATACGAATAATAGTAGTTTTAAACAGCAAGTCAGCCTGTTAAATGCAAGGGCGCTGATCAATGGAGAAAAGAAAGAGGGATTTCAGTATTTGCTTAATCTGTCCCATAATTTCCCAGAGCAGCATGAGATGCTGTGCGATGCGTTAAAAAGACAAGATAAGTACTTTTATACGGAATATTTTGCAGAAATATATTTACCGGAATATACACCCAATTTGGAAAGCCTATTGGAGTATTTGAAATACAATAAAAATCTTGATCAGGATACATATAGGAATCTTCTGTCCAGAACATTAAAAATTGCATCAGAGCAGCCTTGGGAGTTTTCTGATGTTCAGGAGTTATGCAACAATCAGAAGATCGTTCGAAAAATCATGGAACTGATTCCGGAGGATAGTGAATTCCATAAAAAAGAGTATATTAAAAAGATTAATTTTTGTTTTTGGAAAGGATTTGCTCCTGAAAATTTTGTCCCTGAAGAAATAGAACTATATAAGACTTGCGGAGTGGAAGAGGCCAGTAAAACTTGCCACAAGGGAGAGGAATGTGCAAATGCTAAAAAGGTGTGGGAGTTGGTTCGACTATTTGAAAGGGGCATGACAAGAGAAAATATTGACCGGTTGAAAGAAGCGCTGTTTTCGGATGCAATTCTGTCAGGGGAAGAGGAGAAGGAGAGAATACGCAGATCACTTTTAAGGGAGATAAAAAACGACCAAAGGGTGTCGGTACAGGAGAAGTTTGACTATTCACTGACACTATTTTATAACGGTACAGAAAACAGGTTTGATGTTCTGGAATGGATGACGGAAGCAAAAAAGCGAGGCATTGAAATGATATTTGACTCTGTGCGGACAGGAGACTATATCAGATATTCCAGAGTGCTTAATGACGAAAATTTGAAAAACGTTTTGATAGACTCCGTGAAAAAGGAACTAAGGGGAAAAAAGAAAAATTCCACGAGAAAATACAGCAGGAAACAGCAGGACGACTTAAAGATATTTTATTCTTACCTGACCGGAAAGATAGAAAAAGGACAATTCGAAAACCGCACAGAAGAATTTTTCTTCATTCTGCACAGAGTACCTGTGGGGATGTTTGCGTTGTCAGCGGTGGCGTTTTGGCTTATATGCCTTCAAAGATATACAGATATTGAGCCTGTTATCATTCATGGAATTGCAATTTCCCTGAGCTTTGCAGGCGCTGTGGCAGAGATCATAAAGATCGCCCGATATGACAGCATAAGAGGACAGATGGAGCGCAGGGGACTGAATTCTGTTTTGCGGTGGTTAACTTATACCGGTGTTTTTTTGATTACAGCTGTGATTATTTCTGCAGTATTATTTTTACCTGGTGTACTGGAAAAAATGACAGGAATATTTACACTTTCATTGCTAAGTATTATCAGTGTCATAGCATACGGGGGTTGGACAGAGAAGTGATGCGGGGAGGGAGAATATGACGGTAAATGGAAGTGGTGGGGAGAGATATATTTTAAGCGGTAAAGGGAAAAAAGGGTTTGGAGGTTATTGTGATTACCCTGTCCAGGGAACCGGAAAGTATTGTGCCAGGATTTTTGCCAGAACCGGAAGAAACGCTTCTGTAGAGGCGGAAATTAAGGAAGCCGTGCATAGCGGAGGAGATTTTGAAGGGGAGCGCCCCCTTAATGTTTTATATTTTCATGGGAAATTTGCAGGATTTTTGTATGAAGGGATATTAGCGGGCAATGAAACGTATGTAAACGAAGATCAAGGGACTTATTCAGGGAGTGGATTTCAGGAGATTAGAACAGACGGAAATGAACAGCTTATTTTTATAGGAGGTCAGATTATTTTGATATTGGTCATGCTTTATATAGGACTACAGATAGTTTATCCTTTATTTCTCGGGCGGATTTCAAATGTTGATCCTGATAGCTTTGCAGCAGCCCTGGCGGTACTGGATCATGGAGGGCTTCCGGCCATTCTTACGGGAATTGCTTTGCAAATATACGCGGTTTTGAGGTGGAAAAGCTCTTTTCCTAATTTGGGGATTTGTCTGGCGGTGGCGGCCGTTGCAAATTTAGCAGGTATGATACTATGGACATGCACAGTGCTGGCTGTAGTACTTTTAGTGGATGGAGTAATGTCTTTTCTGGCACGTTACCTTATTTCCATTTTATTTTTTCTTTTTATCGTTGTATGGATCAAGAAAAGGTTTTGAAAATTTTTTTAGGACAATAAAATAGGGAAGGTATTGTAAGAAATCATGTCATTAAAAAGTACGTTTAGTCTGTTAGAGAAAATAGAAGAGTTTTCCATGGAATCCCAGGAGGCACACAGACAGGTGGAAAAGCTTGAGGAACTGAGAAAAGAGTTTTTGGGTATTCATGCTAAATATGAAGATCTATTTGCAGATAAATATGGAGAAAACAGGCGAAAGTTGAAAAAGACTATAGAGTTCAGAGATCTTGAACGTATCATGCATCTTATCCGGGCGGAAAACTCTCAACCGCCGAAGACAGGCTTCCTGGGGCTGGGAGGAATGAAGAAGGAAGAATATCTTAGCCTGACAGACAAGCTAAACCTTGTTGAATCAAATTTGACCAAAATGGAAGAAGAGTGGTCTGCATATCTGGAAGGGCAAGTAGACAGTCTGGCGTATAGCTTTAAGAAGCAGGAAGATAGGTATGTAGCATGCAAAAGTAAATGGGGTAAAGCTATTAACTTAACTCCGGAGAAAATGCCAACAGGGGAAAAGAATGATTTACTGGTAATCGGTGAGTATCTTTATGAAGTTCCGCAGGACAGACATGTACAAAAGATGATAAAAGAAAAGAAATATTGTTTTTGTGATGTTGATGTGCTGAAAATGAGGGCTGTAGCTACAATTACGTTGCCGGAACCGGAATGTCTGTGTGTGTTATACGAAAAAGAAGGACAGCAGGAAAAAATATATAACTGGATCAGGAATATGGTTATACAGATCATGGCGCAGGTTCCTGTTTATCAATATGAGTTTATTTATCTGGATGCATTAAATAATGCAGGCGGACTAAAGGAATTGCTTAATTTGCAGTACATTCGGGCAGATTATACGGACAGAATCGATACACAGCTTGATGGCGAAGGGATCAGGGCGCTACGGGTAGGGCGTGATAACGAGTCTATACGCAGGGAACTGATACGGCTGGAGAAATACATGGGTATGGTTACGGATGCTTTGCAGGGAAAGGTTTCTTTGACAGAAAATAACAGGGCCGGTGCCCCCCGGATTCCCTATAAGATCGTTGTCCTGGAAGGAATTTCGACTGGTACGGAAAACAGCCTTGTGAAAAAGCTGATATTGAATGGAAGGAAATGCGGAATTTTTGTGATTTTATTGCAGGAATCAGAGAAGTATCCTGGTTCTGTGCCAGATAAATATAAAAACGAATGGTCATTTCTTTTGGACAGTTGCCATCAGATCATATATCGTGAGTCAGGAACTTACCTGAAATACGTTGCTGAAAAGGAAGAAAGGGCAATTATTTTATACGATAGCGAAAATGATTTTACAGGCTTGATGAGTGGCCTGAAAGAAAAACCACTGAAAAAAAGAGAGATTGACAATAGTTTCAGTGTATACTTTCCGGACAATTATATTTATGGGAAACTGACCTCTACAACAGAATTACCGAGTGGGAAATTAGAGGGGCGTATATGTATTCCTTATGCAGTTGACCAGAGAGGAGATATTGTAAGTCTGGAAATTGGCAGCGCCAGTTATGCACACGGTCTGCTGTCGGGCAGTACCGGCTCCGGTAAATCGACGGCCTATCATATGTTCATTAATTCCATAGCCATGAATTATCATCCGGACGATGTGGAGTTATGGCTGATTGATTATAAAAAAGTCGAGTTTTCTACTTATATTGTAAACAGGCCGCCACATATCCGATTCCTTGGCATTGAGAGAAATCAGGAATTTACTTTTAGTTTTCTCGATTTATTGTATGGAGAGTATGAGAGAAGAATGGATCTATTTGCCGACAGTAATGTAACGAACATTGACAAATATAAAAAAACATTTGGAGTGAATAGCTTGGCTCGTATATTGGTACTCATTGACGAGTTTCATATAATGGCACAGCAGGTAGAGGACGATCCGGACTATGCCCGGAAACTGGAGAATCTTCTTTCAGAAGCGAGAGGGACAGGGATTGCGTTTCTGTTTGCAGACCAGTCGGTTTCAACGGGCCTGCGAGGGCTTACAGCTAAAGGAAAAAAGCAGTTGAGGCTGAGGCTTGCAATGGCGAATGATATGGAAGAAATACGGGAAACTCTTGATACAAAGATTTCGGAATCCCAGGCAGTACTGGATTCAGGAGAAATTTGGAATAAGAAAATCATTAAGAGAATGCGTGAAGACGGAACGGAGGAAAGAAGTATTAGCCTTGAGCTTGATAAGGTAATCTATATTTCTGATAGAGAGCGTATCAAAGTGGCTCAAAAAGCGAACGCTCTTTATGGAACCCGGGAAGCCATTATTGTTGATGGAAATAAAGAGGCTGTGATTGATTGGGAGATAGCGCAGCGATATGAAAAGGAACATGATGACGGAAGGGAAAAACGCTATCTGCATCTCGGAAAGCCGTCCAATTTGGACTCCTGTTTTGCAATAGCCTTAATCAAAGATTACGGACAGAATGTTATCAGCATTCATAGTGATCATATGCTGCAGCAACGGAATTTGATGAATGTCATAAATAGCTTTGCCAGACAGCCGGAGGATAGGATTTATGTGATGGCAGATAGTAATGACGCGCTTTTTTGTCAGGCAAGAAAAGAGTTATTGAAAATAAAAGGGAACCCTAATATTTATATAAGATCGGATTACGTTGATATATGCCAGACAGTCCTTGGGCTGCACAGGGAATTAGAAGACAGGAGACGGCATAGGGGAAACGTTAATATATTAGTAGTCTGGTTGGGGTTAGAGAGTGTAATGAGGGAAGCCGAAGGTTATGATAAGCCATTGAGCGGAATGAAAAAAGAGGTCATACCAAAGAAAAATGAGATAAGTGACCTGACGGAAATGATGCTGCAGAAGTTCAACAGTTGTTTTGGGGAAACACTGGAGGAAAGCAGTGGAAACAGGATAACAGGGGAAGAGGAAGAAATCTTATATAATGTGGCAGATCAGATAATAGACCTGTTTAGTGAAGGCTCAAAGAGGGGAATCTTCCAAGCAGCCTTTTTCAGTGATATTTTATCTCTAAAGCATATCAAAATGATAAAACTGGAGAATTTTAAATACAGGATGAGCGGCTATATGAATAAGGATAGCTGTTATGAATACTATGGGGCTTATAAATTTATGGATGGCCTTAAGGACGCTAAAGGAATGGATAATATGGTGGTGTGCCACAATGGCAATAAGGCAAGGTTTTTTATACCTTATTTACCACAGAAAAATGAGCAGGGAGGGAAACAGTCATGATGGATAAGAATAGGGATACAGACGAAATTGCGTCCTTTTGTGTCGAATTCGAAAAGGCATCACAGAACATTCTTGACAGTGCATATCGGTTAAAAGCAGTGACTGGCGAGGTGGAGGAAGGACTGCCGGACGAACTGGGAACACTTGCTACCGTCAGGGTAAGGGAATTTGCGGATAAGATCATACAGCTTGTGTCAGAGGGAATAGAACCGGTTGATACATTGAAAAAACGTAATGAGGATATGATTGATGAAGTATTGACGCTTACCAGAAAATTGTGATGAAAATAAAAGGCAACACAAATGATGTAAAACGTCTGAAAGAGGAATTATCGGCCAGTTTTCGTACCATAAATCAAAGCATAAGCCATATATGCAGTTGTTGGGGGAATATTGAGGGAACCTGGAAAGACAGCGGATACGGGGAAGTAAAGCAGGTAATTAAGGATATGCTGATTCTCGTAATAGGATGTATGGATGATATTGGGGAAGTTGCAAGCGTACTTGACCGATATGCGGAGTTATTACAGGCAGGAGAAGCCAGGGCAAATGAAGGGCTGAGCTTTGCCGCATCCTCTTTCAAAGGACCGAGAGAACTGCCTTATACGCAGCAGCAATGGAGAGAAGACAGGGAAGGGAGAATTTTTGACAGCCCAATACAGACACGGGAGAGTATGGATCTTGATCAGGGAAAGGTAGAGGGATTTTCCGGCACCTGCGGGCTTGTATCCTGCGTTAATGTATTGCGGCTTTCAGGAGTAGATATAAAGGAAGATGATGTTGTCTCATATGCATCCTCTTTTGGACTTTGCAGCAAGGGGAGAGGATGTTCTTCGCAAAATGGCGGGACTGGGGCACAGGACAGGCAAGAGATTTTAGAACATTTCGGTCTTAAAACAGAACTTCGCGCTTGTGCCATAGAAGCGATAGCCCAGTACGTAGAGGAAGGAAAAGGAGTCATAATTTCAATCCATGCTTATCGATTATGGTATGGTATAAGATCTGCCAAGGATTTTCATGCCGTAACTGTTACAAGCGTCAAAAGAGGAAAAGATGGAAGAATATTGGGCTTTTATATAGCGGACTCAGGCAGGCATGGTAAAGATGGAGACGGTTACTACCAAGCGGAGAAAATACAAGATGCATTAACCGGAAGAGATATGAACGTGACAAGGAGCGCAATAAGGTAGATGGTGGAAGAATATGAAAAATTAGAAGGCAGGCTGATGCTGAGGAAAAATGAAAAATATGTTCCTGACTCCACGGTTATTTCTTTTGCGGTATATGATTTGTGGAGAGGAAAAAAAGTAGACAGTTATTTTTTGTATGCAACGGATTATGTTACTTTTTCAGAGCCCTTTGCCAGACTGATGGTTCCATGCGATGGGGATGATATTGTCGTATATGAAAGTATGAAGGAAAATCTTTTTTCTCAAAAGTGCGAAATGGACAAAACGGTGGAAATGGAAAGGCTTTATGAGGATTATGCAGAAGCATATATGACAATCCGCAAGTTTGCTTTTCAGGAGCGGCTTGCAGACAGTGAAAAGATGAAATTAAAGGAATATGTAGATATATTCCATAGGATTACACAAAATAATTTCTCTGCCTACTATGGAAAACTCGCTGAAAATTTTATGAGATGGGCAGGAAAACAATTAAAATAAAGTGATCTGGAAACGGGGGATAAGTCGATGAAGATTATTGGAAATTCGGAAGAGGCTGTCAGATTGTCAAAAGAGATTGTGATAGCTACGAAGGAAATGGTAGAGGAGACAAAAGGTATCGAACAGGCACTGAGAAGGCTGAAAGAATCCTTTTTAGATAATGAAGTGGAGTACATAGAGGATATCATAAACAAGATTATTGTAACAATTACTGAATATATGGATGATATAGGTAATGTGAAAACAGTAATGGATGGTTATGCGGAACTGCTGAGAAAAAGAGGAAGGTAATAATACGATGAAAATCTGTCCCAATTGTGAAAAATCAATTCCGGATAATTCGGAGATGTGTCCTTATTGCTTGTATGCGTTTGAGGTAAAGAAGCCGCCGACAGTTCCAAAGCCTAAGCCGATATTTGATCCAGCTTCGCAGCCAAAGCCAAATGGAGGCGATGATGTGGAAGAGGCATCTCATTTAAAAAGATCATCATATCAAAAGAAGTGGCCTGTGAAACGATTAGCTGCGATCATTATTCTTGGATCAATAGCTCTTATGATAATTAACAGTATACGTTTAGGAAGCAGTTCAGAGGTGGAAAAGGATGATGTTCCGCAAGAGGTTACTGTTGAACCAGTAGAGGATACTCCAGAACCAGCGGCAGTAGTATCCAATGAATCGGATGAGGGCGGGAAGGAGGACTCCATTGCTGAAGAAGAGGAATTTGTATTTGCTGACAGCAATAGCAGATATTTAACAGAAGAAGATTTGGACAAATTAACTTCATCGGAACTGAGGATAGCACGTAATGAAATTTATGCAAGACATCATCGTTTATTCGATGATGAGGGACTGCAGGTTTATTTTAACGAGTGTTCCTGGTATGAGGGTATGATTTCTCCCAGTGACTTTACAGAGGCTTATGCGGCTTCGGTGTTTAACGAATATGAGTTATATAATAAGGATTTTATTTTGGCTTATGAAAATTCGCATAAATAGTTCGGGAAAAAGAAGGATATATTAGATGAAAAAAATTTTAACGCCATTAATTTATTCCATACTGATCATGGCTTTGCTGGCAGAGGCCGGACTGTTTTGGTATTTATATAAGGAAGATAAGGAAAGAACAAATACCATTGTGGAAATAGCTACAGAAAGTAATGAAGGACGGAGGGCGACAGGAAAGACAAAAAACTTTGTTACAGAGGAAACGAAGGAAAAAGGATTTTGCGTTCTTGTAAAAGAACTGCCTGTTTATGCACAAAATGATATTTCAGTTAATACAGAAAGTAAAGAACTGGCAATGTTGAAGCGTGGAGAGACGGTTGAATTGATAACAGAAGGAAATCCTTATTCACTGATCCGGTATGGGAGTTCGGGAGAGGGATACGTGTGGAATGATTGCATTCGGGCAAAAAGTGAATGTGATGAATTTGCGGTTACCCGTCCGGTGGTTGTAATAGATGCCGGACATCAAAAGAATGCAGATCAGGAAGAAGAGCCGATAGGGCCGGGAGAAACAGAAACGAAGGCAAAAACGACGGCAGGAACGCAGGGGGTATCGACAAAGATACCGGAGCATGAATTAAATCTGGAAATAGCACTTCGACTGGAAGCCTTGCTGAAAGATGATTATACGGTAGTCATGGTAAGAAGGACTGCCGATGTTGAAATAAGTAATAAGGAAAGAGCAATGCTGGCAAATAATATAAAAGCGGATGCCTTCATTAGACTGCATGCGGATGGCAGTGAGTCTTCTGAAGCAAGAGGGGCAAAGACTATTTGCAATAAATCAGATAGTAAATATGACGATGTCAGGCTTCGGTATAGCAGCAACAGGAAGCTGGCATCCTGCATTCTGGATGCTTATGTGGAGGAGACAGGATTAGAAAAGCGGGAGATAATGGAAAGTGATGCTTATTCAGGCATTAACTGGTGTAGTGTGCCGGTTACAATTGTTGAGATGGGATATATGACGAATCCGGATGAAGATCAGATGATGAAGAGACCTGAATTCCAGAAAAAGATGGCAAAGGGAATAGCAAAAGGAATCGCGGCTTATTTTAGCAGCCCGAATGTAGAGTAAAGGAAAGATAAAATACTAATGAGAAAAAAAACAAAAATTATATATTTATCGTTAATGGCGCTGTATCTCTCTGTGCTGATTGGTGGGTGCGGACAAAAAGAAAAAGTAGAAATAGTGGAGGAGCCGGCAGAAATTGCAGAAGTAGAAGAGGTCGAAGAGAGGGCGATTCCCCAACACGATGAAAAACTTTATGTAGCTGTTCCGATTGAAAGTATGTCTATGCGGACGGCACCTGGTTTTGATGCGGAGATTATAACACAGGTCTACCCACAAACATTACTAAAGGCTGCTGGGGAAGCTGTGACAGTAAATGGTCTGGAGTTTTACTATGTCAGTACTTTGGACGAAAGTTATGAGGGGTATTGTGCGGCCAATTATTGTATAGAGATCTCTTATGAAAGTAATGATTTACTGCTTACTGTAGTAGATACGGAAACGGCACTTTATACATATGATGACATGGAAAGAGATTTAAAGGAATTGGCTGAGAAATATCCGAACTATGTGAGTGTGGACACCATTGGGGAAAGCGTGGAAGGACGAGCATTATACCAGGCAATTTTAGGTAATAAAGAGGCTAAAAGAAAAATTTTAATCCAGGCCGGTATTCATGGCAGGGAGTATGTCAGCAGTCAGTTAGTCATGAAGATGCTGGAATATTATTTGGTTAACTACGAAACCGGTTATTATGGCAATCAGTTTTATACAGAGTTGTTTGACGAGGTGTGTTTTCATATCATACCAATGTCAAATCCTGACGGGATATCCATTAGTCAGATGGGAGAAGCGGCAGTTTCATCAGAAATGACGATCAATATGATGCGTAATGCTTATGAAAGAGACAAGGAAACAATGATTCATGCCATGGATACCAATGGGGATCTATATTGGTATGATACCTATACAAATCCTTTTTATGACAGGTATGCAGAAGGCTATGACGAAATCATAACATACGAAGAATATCTGTCTCAGTGGAAAGCAAATGCAAATGGTGTGGACATTAACCGAAACTTTAATGCCGGATGGGAAGATATCTGGCAGAAGGAAGGGCCAGGGTATGATTCTTTTAAGGGATATTTCCCTGACTCGGAACCGGAGACAAAGGCGTTAGAGGCATTGGTGGAAGGTATTAATTTTGAGAGCGTAATAAATTACCATGCCAGAGGACAATTGATTTACTATGATGCCGAAGGGAATGCGCAGGAAGTGTCAGGCAGGTCGGAGAAGCTTGCAGAGAGCGCTTCAGAATTATTGCGTTACCTTCCGGCCAACTGCAAGGACGCTGCTAATGTAGTTTTAGGAGGATTTGGCGACTGGGCGATGCTGAAAAAGGGGGTGACAAGCATTACGATAGAAGTAGGCAAAAGGCCATGTCCTGTAGAAAATAAGGAATTTATGTCGATTTGGAACAGAAATCGGGAACTTTGGGCAAAAATAGCTTTGGAATACTGAAGAAAAAAATGCAAACAGGGGAGGTATGATCCTAGATGTAGTAGATGCCTGAAAATCTATAATGGGATTGGGAGGAAGGGATACAGATGAATTTTAGAAGCATCTATTTTGTGTGTAAAGAGAATTATGAAATTATAAATGAAGAAAAGTACAAAGACATAAGATACTTACGTTCAACAGGAAAAGAGGATTTTGTCCATGCAATGGAAAATCTGTACGAAATAGAGCCTGTGAGGGAAATGAGTAAGCGGATTGTTGATAATTTGGAAAGTCATGATTTAGGAATTGATGCTGACAATGAAATTGAAGATTTAATAGGGCTATTGAAAATAAATTTAGCTACTGCTATTAAGTTATATGAATCGATTGGGAGTAATGTGAAAAAACACTTTGCAATTGATATTCGGTTTCCTGAAACCAATAATATTACTGAGTTCAGGAAGTATATAGATGAGCTGGAATTTATTTTTACAAAATGTCCGTTTCTTCAGAGTGATAATGAGAGTTTCCGGTTTGAAGGTGTGGACTTAGGATCTACATGGATGCGTTTGTCGGTAGAAATTGCTACTGCTGTAATGGCAGGGAGTCTGTTACTAAATAATGTAGCTGCGTTTATTGATAAATGTTTGATAATCAGAAGTCATTATTTGACGCTCCAGCAACAGAAAACGTTTGTTGAAAGAGATGAAATAGAGCAACAGAAAAGAGAATTAATTCTTGAATATATTGATTCGATTTATGAGAGGCAGATAGATCAGGCAATAGAAGAAATGGAAGAAGTATCAGGACATGAAATTGCTGATGGAGATGAAAAGGGAAGGGCTGAACAATCTTTTGAAAAAATGGAAAGGTTATTAGACAAAGGGCTCCAAATATACTCTTCTATTGATTCGCCACAAGAAACAAAAGTGTTGTTTGAACCCTTGGAAATGAAATATCTGTCTATAGCGGAGGAAATGAAAAGGTTAACTGAGAAAAAGGACGAGAAAGAAATCGGTGGTCAGGAATGAATTTATAGTAAAGCAGATGATGAATCTGATGTGGCTTTTTGAATAAGTTGATTATTTTAGCAAAAGATATAATCAGACAATATGCAGACCCAATATAATAAATGCCTCTGAAACAACTTTAGTTCTATTTGTATCAGAGGTGTTTTGTATGAGCAAGAAATTTTTATAAATTGAAAATTATCATCCAATAAGGTATAATAAGCCCAATGGAAAAACGGATTAAGTACACTACTTAAGGCAGGCAGTTCTGCTTTAAAGGGAGGGCCACCAATTGAAAAATATTCAATTACTCGACTGCACCCTGCGGGACGGAGGATATATCAATGACTGGGAGTTTGGCTGCGATGATCTGGTCAGTATATTTGAACGCATGGTCAGTGCGGGAGTCGATATAATAGAAACGGGATTTATAAACGAGAGCAGGTCATTTGACGCTAACAGAAGTATTATGCCGGATACGGACAGTGTACAAAAGATTTACGGCAGGGTTGACAAGCAGGGAGCGATGGTTGTTGGAATGATTGATTATGGCACCTGTGGGCTTGATAAGCTGACACCCTGCAAGGATAGCTATCTTGACGGTATCCGTGTTATTTTTAAAAAGCATTTGATGAAAGAGGCTATTGCGTTCTGTGAAAAAGTAAAAAAACTGGGCTATAAGGTATTTGTGCAGGCAGTATCGATTACCAGCTATTCGGATGAAGAACTTTGTGAATTAGTGAAGCTGGTAAATCGGATAAAGCCTTATGCGGTGTCTGTAGTGGATACCTATGGACTGCTTCATCAGGATAACCTGCTGCATTACCTGAATATTTTGAATACAAGAGTACATCCTTCTATTGGCATCGGATACCATTCCCACAATAATTTTCAGCTTGGGTATGCCAACTGTATTGAAATGTTGGAAATGGACGCAGACAGGACGCTGATCGTCGATGCAAGCCTCTACGGTATGGGCAAAAGCGCCGGCAATACACCTATAGAGCTGATCGCCATGCATTTGAACACTAAGTTTGGGAAAGATTACGACATTAACCAGATGCTGGAAGCGATTGACGGGAGTATCATGAAGATATACCAGAGATTTCCTTGGGGGTATAATCTGTTTTATTATTTAGCTGCCTCAAATAACTGTCATCCTAATTATGTACAGTTTTTGATGGACAAGCATATGCTGTCCATCAAATCAATTAATGAGATCCTCAGTGAGATTGAACCGGAAAAGAAACTGATGTATGATCAGGGATATATTGAGCGTTTATATACTTACTATCAGTGTACCGAGATTGATGATAAAGAAGATTTGCGCAGGCTTGAAGAAGCTGTCAGGGGGAAAAAGATATTGCTGGTGGGGCCGGGGGCGAGTCTTAAGAAAGAAAGCGTAAAAATAGAGAAATTTATAGATGAAAACAGACCGGTCATTATTTCTATTAACTTTATTCCGGAGGCCTTTGGGGCGGATTATGTATTTCTAAGCAATGTCAGAAGGTATATTGGGCTGAATAACGCCCTGAAGGATGAGAAAAACAGAAATACAAAGGTAATCGCGACCTCAAATGTTACAAAAATAAAAGGACATTTTCCATATACATTAAACAGCAGATGGCTGCTGGACTTGGAGGGAAAGGTCTTGGATCACTCTTTTATCATGCTGCTCAGGGCGATGATGAAGGTAAATGTCAGGCAGGTTTATTGCGCAGGGCTTGACGGGTACTCTGAAAAGGGGGAGAATTATTTTAAGCCGGATATGGAGTACTGGTTTACAAAACGGAAAGTGGCAACCTTCAACGGATATGTGATGAAATGCCTGCAGGAATTCAGGAGCAGATTGGAGGTTGATTTTGTTACAACGTCATTTTATCAGGAATAAGCTTCGCACTCGAATGACAAAGGAGAAACAAAGTGAAGAAATATGAGATGGTCATATTCGATGTAGACGGCACTCTTCTGGATACCACAGAGGGTGTGCTGAACGCAGTGAGGTATACGATAGAAACAGCAGGACTGCCTAAGCTTTCGGAGGATGTGCTGAGAACATTTATCGGTCCTCCTATACAGGACTCTTTTGGAAAGGCGTATCATATTGAAGACAAACAATATTTGCAGGAGCTGGCAGGGATTTTCAGAGGACGTTATAAGGATTGCGAGCTGCTGAAGGCATATCCTTATGAGGGAATATATGAAGTATTTGACGGCCTGTCTGCCGCCGGGATTAAGCCTGCAATTGCCACATACAAAAGAGAAGACTATGCCAGGATCATTATGCAGCATTTTGGCTTTGACAGGTATACGGATATTATATTCGGTGCGGATCATGAAAATAAGTTAAAGAAAAAAGATATTATCTGTAAATGCCTGGAGGCATATAATCAGTTGCCGGCAGAGGCAGCAATCATGGTAGGCGATACGGAGCATGATGCGCTGGCTGCGGGGATGCTTGGAATGGATTTCCTGGGGGTAACTTATGGGTTTGGTTTCAAAACGCAGGAAGAGCTGGCAGAATACAGCGAAATATCTGCTGCCGGTTCGGCCGGAGATATACTTACAATTTTGGGCGGAAAGTGGGAAGAAAAATGAAAATTAAGCTGTCGGAATATATTGCGGATTTTTTAGTGCAACATGAGGTAAAGCATATATTTACCATAACTGGCGGAGGAGCCATGCATTTGAATGACTCTCTGGGACATAAAAGAGGGCTTGCCTGTGTTTACAATCATCATGAACAGGCCTGTGCTATCGCTGCGGAGGCCTATGCCAGATTCTCGGGGAAGATTGCGGCGGTCTGTGTTACCAGCGGCCCTGGGGGAACTAATGCCATTACCGGAGTGCTTGGCGGATGGCTGGATTCCATTCCAATGCTCGTGATATCCGGTCAGGTCAAGCGGGCGACCACTACCTGGGCGGTGGATATACCTTTAAGGCAGTTAGGAGACCAGGAGTACAATATTGTGGCCTCTGTAGAGCCTATGACCAAGTATGCGGTGATGGTTACGGAGCCGGAGAAAATACGCTATCATTTGGAAAAGGCTTTATATCTGGCGATCAATGGGAGGCCGGGGCCGGTATGGCTTGACATTCCGCTTGATGTGCAGGCGGCGGTAATAGATCCTGAGGAGCTTGAGGGTTTTTCGGAGGATGAGTTGGAAAGGAAAGAAAATCCGGAGTTTGACCGGAAGCTGCTTCCTGAAATACTGAGTAGTATTTTTAAAGCAAAGAGACCTGTTATCCTTGCAGGAACCGGAATCAGAATTGCGGATGCGTATCCGGAGTTTGTAAAGGCCGTTGAAAGGCTTCAGATTCCGGTGGTTACTGCATGGAATGCCCATGATTTATTATGGCAGGGCCATCCTCTCGACTGTGGGAGGCCGGGAACAGTTGGAACCAGGGGCGGTAACTTCGTGGTACAGAAAAGTGACCTTCTTATTTCTTTGGGGTGCCGGCTGAATATCAGAATGATCAGCTATAATGATCATGATTTTGCAAGGAATGCATACAAGATTATAGTGGACATTGATGAGAACGAATTGAGGAAGCCTACCATAACACCTGATTTGCCGGTGCATGCAGATGTAAGGGATGTTTTGAAGGCGATTGCCGAAAGCGGATATGAGAGTAATCCGGCACATAAGAGATGGCTGGAGTGGTGCCAGGGGATTAATAAGCGGTATCCTGCAGTGCTGCCAGAATATTATGAAAAAAAGTCTCCTGTTAATCCTTATGCTTTTATGAAAGAACTTTCAAAGCAAATGAAAGAAGGAGATTCCGTTATTTGCGGGAATGGCAGCGCCTGCGTAATTTCATTCCAGGCCATGGAATTAAAAAAGGGTCAGAGAATGTTTACCAATTCAGGCTGTGCCGCCATGGGATATGGATTTCCGGCCGCAATTGGCGTGTGTGTTGCGGATCATGGAAAGCAGACCATATGTATTGATGGCGACGGCAGTTTTCAGATGAATCTGCAGGAATTACAGACAGTTGTTTACAATCGTTTAAATATAAAGATCATTTATCTGAATAATAATGGGTATCATTCGATCAGACAGACTCAGACCAATTTGTTTCAGCCGCCGTTAGTAGGCGTCTGCGACGGAAACGGTTTAAGCTTTCCGGATATGGAAAGAATTGCATGGGCTTATGGGATTCCTTTTTGCAGGATTAAAAATATTGATGAAGCGGCGGAAGAGCTGAAGAAAATGTTTGAGACAGACGGACCATTTATCTGTGAGGTGGTTGTTGATGAAAATCAGATATTTTCTCCGAAGCTCTCTTCTAAGGTATTGGAAGATGGGAGAATTGTCTCCCCGCCTATGGAGGATATGTATCCGTTCTTACCCAAGGAAGAGCTGGAAAGGGTGATGAAGGAAGAAATATAGGAGAAACTGAGAGATGGACTTTTCATACTTACTATTGATCCAGCGCATCCGGGAGGCCTGCGGAGGTATCTTCGATTCCCTGATGCTCAACATCACCTCGCTGGCAAACGGAATCATAACTTATCTGTTGCTTGGCGCCATTTACTGGTGTATGGATAAGCGGGCAGGGCAGTTGATGGGATTGAATGTTTCGATTGCCTGCACCTTAAATCAGTTCGTCAAAAATATTTTCCGGATAGAGCGCCCCTGGGTACGGGATGCAAGGATTGTGCCTGTACCGGAGGCACTTTCCGGCGCGGGGGGATATTCTTTTCCGAGCGGGCATACCACCCGGGCGACAGCGGTATGGGGGTCTCTCGGAGAAGCCCTGCGAAAGAAAAAGCTAAAAGCAGTTTCTGCCGCCTGCTGGCTGGTGGTTCTGGGAGTTGGATTTTCAAGAAATTATCTGGGAGTCCATACTGCGAAAGATGTGCTGGCGGCGTTGATAGCGGGAATTATCATGGTATTGCTCCTGGACAGAGTGATGATTTGGGCCGATAAAAGCAAAAATAATGATATTGCCGCAGCAGTCATCGGGTGCCTTATCTGCTTTCTTCCCATGTTGAAGGTAGGATGCCTTGCAAATGCAGGGGCAGGGATAGGCTTTTTGATTGGCTGGGTGCTGGAAAGGCATTTTGTGCAGTTTGAGACAGAAGCGGCATGGCCTCACAGGTGTGTACGTTTTGCAGTAGGAGGGGCGGGCATCGTATTTATCCTTACGGTGCTGCAGGGACTGCTGAGCCAGGTGATGGAAGGGAAGTATGCGGGTTTCTTCACCAGTTTTTCGGTGGCACTGTTTATCATGGTGGTATACCCGTTCTTCTTTTGTAAGAAGGAAAGATATAAGGCCGGAGTTGGAATACTGTCAGTTGCGTTGGTTGGGATGGTGATTTTTGCTTTCGGGTGGCAGCAGCATTTAAGGCAAATCGTGGACACGGAGATTGCTGCGGCAGAGGTGGATGAGCCGGCAGAGGATGCAGAGGTTTCTGCAAACATTCCCTTCATTGTTGCCCATCGCGGTTATTCCTCCGTGTTCCCCGAAAATACTCTGGCGGCCTTTGCAGGGGCATTGGACATAGGGGTTGACTATATTGAGCTGGATGTCCAGCTCAGCAGGGACGGGCAGGTCATTGTAATGCATGATGACAGTCTGAAACGGACTACAGGAGTGGATGGCTCTCCGACTGAATTTACTGTTGAGGAGTTGGCAGGATTGGATGCGGGAAGCTGGTTTGACGCTTCGTTTGCAGGGGAAAAGATTCCAACGCTGGAGGAGGCGCTTAATCTGGTCAGGGATACGGAGTGCGGCGTATATCTGGAACTGAAGGATATTGGCGAAACGGAAGGGTTTGTGGAGGCTGTACTGGAGGTTGCCGAAAAATGTGGGATGACGCAGCGGTGTTTATTTGCATCCTTTCAGTATGATTATCTGGCCCGGCTTAAGGAACTGGATGGAAATCTTGCAACGTTGTATAACACTTCCTCGGGAAAGACCAGCCTGCCGGAGGAGTTTCCGGCCGACTATTACGGTTTAAACCTTGATACGATACGTCAGGAAACCGTGAAAGCGATCCATGAGGCAGGAAAGCAGGCTTTCGTGTGGACGGTCAATACGCCTTCGCAGATGACAAATGTACAGGCCATGGGGATCGACGGTATTGTGACCAATGATCCGGGTGTGGCGAAGGTAATACTTCATCCGGAATATAAATATCTGGCAGAAAATAATGAGGACTCTTTTACCATGCCGGGCCTCTACGAACCGGATTTGCCGGAGAAATTCGACGATATGGTCGTGCAGGGCTTTACCAAGGCAGGGAATGTCCTGGCGGTATCTGCTTACAGTAAATCCGGAGAGTATGACAGTATCATTTATGTTATGGACTTGAGTGGAAAGCTGCTGAAAACCGTAGATCTGAGGTTTAAGGCCCATACCGGCGGGATTGCTTATGATGAAGAGCATGATCTGTTGTGGGTGACCGGTCCGGAGGGAAAGGTGTACGCTATCACCTGGTCGGATGTGCTGGCGGATGTTTATAATGGCGAGATTCAGGTGGAATTTGACGCAGGCCTGCTGAACCATGGAGGGGCTAAGGTTGCCTCTTTTCTGACGATATTTGAGGGACAGCTGTTTGTGGGATCCTATTTTAACGGAGGGAATGGAACGCTGAACAGATATTCACTTGCGGATGTAAAAAATCCTGGACTGGTATCATCGGTTATGATACCGCAGAGGATTCAGGGAGTTACATTTAAAAGGGAAGCTGGTACGGACAACTGCTTTATGTTTTTGAGTCAGGGGTATCAGACAGAGGATTCCTGTCTGCTGAAATTCCGGTATGACGAAGAGACAGAAGAATATGCAGAGCCTTTAGAGAGCCATGTGCTTCCGGAAGGGGTTGAGCAGATTCAGATGTCGGGACGGGGAATGTATCTTTTATTTGAGTCAGCGGTGAGACCGTATCGGCCTACGGCAAGGATCCCCAATGACCAGATTTACCTTGTGAGGGAATAGGAACTTAAAAAGATTGAGAAATTGGTTAAGGTAGAATATAATGGAAGAACGATATGGATGAATGAGAGGTTAGCGTGATGCAGGTCGTTATTCTGGCAGGAGGCTCAAAAAGTACGCTCAGCGATGACAGAGAAGGGATTCCCAAGCCCATGGTGGAAATCGGGGACAGACCTCTTCTGTGGCATATTATGAAGCAATATAGCTCTATGGGATTCAGGGATTTTATTGTTTGCGGCGGTTATAAAGTGAGTTACATCAAAAATTATTTCCGGGATTATTATATCTATCAATCAGATATTACTGTTGATCTGGCAACAAACAACATTGAAGTCCACAGGAAAAGGACAGAGGACTGGAGGGTAACCGTAGCGGATACAGGCATTTTTTCCGCTACAGGACAAAGGGTCAGCCTGGCGAAAAGGTATATTGATGAGGACATGTTTCTGGTAACTTATGGAGACTGTCTTTCGGATATTGATTTAAATGCGCTTGTAGAATTTGCCAGAGAGAAAGACAGGCTGGTAACCATGGTGGTTGCCCATCCTACGGGGAGAAGTGCGACGTTGTCGGTGGGAGAAGGAGATTTATTGAAGGGGATGAACCCGATGGAAGGAGAGGGTATTTTTTCATGGGCTAATGCTTGTACTTATGTTCTAAAAAAGGAAGCCTTTTATTATCTGAACGGCAATTATGAATTGGATAAGCAGCTTCTGCCGGCACTATCCTTAAAGCATGAGGTGGCTGTCTATAAGCATGAGGGATTTTGGTGCCCTGTGGAAACAAAGCGGGATAAGGTTGATCTGGAGACTCGCTGGAATATGGGAGCGGCACCGTGGAAGGTATGGAGCGAATGAAAGTAGTTATTTTAGCCGGCGGTATGGGAACCAGGATCAGTGAGGAATCACGGATAAAGCCTAAGCCCATGGTCGAGATAGGGAACAGGCCTATTATTTGGCATATCATGAAGTGGTATGCTTCCTTTGGATTTCAGGAATTTATTGTGTGCTGTGGTTATAAAGGGCATATCATAAAAAATTATTTTGTCAATTATTCTGATTATCAGGAGGATGTTACTTTTGAACTGAAACGAGAAAAGAATAGCATTGATGTTTGCTGTAAAGAACCATGGAAGGTTACATTGGTTAATACGGGATTAAAAACGCTGACATCGGGAAGATTATTGAAGGTGCGGGACTATATTGGAGATGAAGCGTTTATGCTCACATATGGAGATGGGGTTTCGGATGTGGACATTAAGAGATTGATCGAGTGCCATAAGCAGAGCAGAAAGTTGGTTACAATCACTATGACTCAACCTGAGGGGCGGTTCGGAGCGATTCAGGTAGATGAAGAGGGGAGTGTTCGTGGATTTAAAGAAAAAGCGCGAAGGGATCAATCCTTTGTAAATACCGGGTTCATGGTGATGGAACCAGGAGTATTTGATTACCTGGGAGACGGAGACGAGATGCTGGAGGCTGCCCCTTTTGAAAAACTGGCAGAGGATAATCAAATGAATGCATATAAACACGAGGGATTCTGGTCGCCGATGGACACAATGCATGACAAGGCTTATCTGGACGGATTATGGCGAAAAGGAACAGCACCCTGGAGGGTAAAAGAAATAAAGGAGAGAAAGATATGTTTGAACAAATGAGTGAAGAGCAAGCTAGAGAGCAGATTCTTGCCATGGTTAAGGAATACTATGAACAGTATCGCAGCAAGAAAGAACCTTATAAGGAGGGGCAGAGGATCCCTTATGCTTCCCGGGTTTATGACAGTACAGAGATGACAAATCTGGTGGACAGTGCGCTGGAATTCTGGCTTACATCCGGAAGGTATACGGAGAAATTTGAGACGGATTTTGCAGAGTATTTGAAAATCAAGTATTGCTCCCTTGTAAATTCAGGCTCTTCGGCAAATCTTCTTGCCTTTATGGCGCTTACTTCACCTTTGCTTAAGGAGCGCAGGATAGGCAGGGGGGACGAGGTCATTACGGTGGCGGCAGGCTTTCCCACCACAATCGCGCCGATTGTCCAGTACGGCGCGGTTCCGGTTTTTGTAGATGTTACGATTCCCCAGTATAATATTGATACAGATATGCTGGAGAAGGCGCTGTCAGAAAGAACCAAGGCGGTGATGATTGCACATACCCTGGGTAATCCTTTTGACTTGAAGGCGGTAAGGGACTTTTGTGACAGGAACCATTTATGGCTGATCGAGGATAATTGTGATGCATTGGGTTCAGAATATGAGATGGATGGGAAGCGGTATCTGACAGGTACGGTGGGGGATATAGGGACTTCCAGTTTTTATCCGCCGCATCATATGACCATGGGGGAAGGCGGGGCTGTATATACAAACGATCCGCTGCTGCACAAAATTGTCCGGTCTTTTCGGGATTGGGGGAGGGACTGCGTATGTCCTTCCGGTAAAGATAACCTCTGTGGTCACCGGTTCGATCGGCAATACGGAGAGCTGCCTCTGGGATATGACCATAAGTATGTCTACTCCCATTTTGGATATAATCTGAAAGCAACGGATATGCAGGCGGCCATTGGCTGTGCGCAGCTTGAAAAATTCCCGGGCTTTGTGGAGAGGAGACGGCGGAATTTTGCGTATCTTTATGAGGGTATGAAGGAAGCGGAGGAGTGGTTTATTTTACCTCAGCCTTGTCCGGATTCCGTTCCCAGTTGGTTTGGATTTATGTTGACCTGCCGGGAAGGTGTCTGCAGAAATAAAGTGGTTCCTTTTATTGAAAGTAAGGGGATTCAGACAAGAATGCTTTTTGCGGGAAATATAACAAAGCATCCATGCTTTGATGAAATGCGGCAGAGCGGGGAAGGCTACCGGATTGTCGGCGGACTGACAAATACGGATACGATCATGCATAATTCTTTCTGGATAGGAGTTTATCCGGGAATGACAGACGAAATGCTGGATCACATGATCAATACAGTGAGGGAATCCGTAAAAAAATAGAAGGCAAAAAGGGATTAAGAAATGACAGACTTATCTTTCTACAGGGGAAAAAGGGTTTTGATAACAGGACACAGCGGTTTTAAAGGAGCCTGGATGAGCGAGGTTTTATTGAAAGCGGGCGCCGACGTGACAGGCTATGCCTTAGAGCCGCCTACAGAGCCGTCCTTATTTCGGCTGCTTTCTTTAGATTCAAAAATAAATTCCATAAAGGGAGATATCCGCGATCTGGAAACTCTGAAAAAGACCTTTGATGAAGTGAGGCCAGAGATCGTCATCCATATGGCGGCACAGCCGATTGTACGCGAATCTTATCAAAGCCCTGTGTATACTTATGAAGTTAATGTGATGGGAACGGTAAATGTTCTGGAAAGTATCAGACTAAGTGATTCTGTAAAATCCTTTGTGAATGTAACAACGGATAAAGTATATAAAAATAAGGAATGGGAATGGGGGTATCGTGAAAATGAGGAACTAAATGGCTATGACCCGTATTCCAACTCCAAATCCTGCTCGGAGCTTGTAACGGAAAGTTATCGAAATTCTTTTTTTGCGGACAGGGAGACTGCGGTTTCTACTATGAGAGCAGGAAATGTGATCGGCGGCGGTGATTTCGCCAGTGACCGTATTATTCCGGATTGCGTCAGAGCGGCAAGTGAAAAAAAGGATATTATTGTCAGGAATCCTTATTCCACCAGACCTTATCAGCATGTTTTGGAGCCTGTAATGGCTTATCTGATGGTGGCAGAAAGGCAGTATATGGATAAGAAGCTTGTAGGAAGCTATAATGTGGGGCCGGATGAGGCTGATTGCTGGACCACAGGAAGACTGGTGTCTTTGTTTTGTGAGCAGTGGAATGAAATGATGAAAGCGGATATTGCATGGAGAAATGTAAGTGACAAAGGCCCTCATGAAGCCTGGTTTTTGAAGCTGGACTGCTCGAAAATAAAAAGAGTATTTGACTGGCGGCCCAGGTGGAACGTGGAAGAAGCCATGCGTAAAATTATGGAATGGAACCAGGAGTATTTTGGCGGAGGAAACATCAGTCGTATACTGGAAAAGCAGATCGAGGATTATATAAAGTAGGCAGCCGGAGAGGAATATGAATAGTCCGTTTCAGCGGCTATTCATATCCTTCCAGTATAGGCTCCAGGTAAGTCATCCTGTCTGTAAAAAAATTAGGTGTTAGTCAGGAAATGGGGTGATGGGAAATTAAAGTCCAGATTATGGGACATT
>CAJTVL010000042.1 GCA_910579425.1 uncultured Lachnospiraceae bacterium
AGCTAACCTGGACCTGCTCTGCAAGGTACTCAAATCCTGCAAACAGCAGATTCCCAAACTTTATCCGTTTTTAAAAGTGATCCCTCACAGATCTATTTTAAATCTTTTCTACCAAGATGAACTGGATCTGCTGTTTGGTTTTCAGGAGGATATTCCAATAAAAAACGACACGGTTTACAAAGAACTGTTCCAGATACCACTGTGCTGTATTGTTCCGGCCTCACACCCCTATGCCGAACGCCCGGAGCTTGCAAAGGAAGAACTGTACCTGGAAAATATTGTCGTCTGTAATTCCTATGCAATCCCCGCCAGGGTTGCGGAAATGCAAAATCAGATTTCACAGCATATCCTGCCAGAGTCCACTTATATGTGTGAAAACCTGCAGGTACTCCTTACGCTTGTAAGGGCAGGTTATGGCTGCTCTGTCCTTCCGCTGATGAATTTTGTAAACACGGATATCCGCGGGGTTCCCTTGAAAGACAGCGAGCCTCTATCCTATGGTATCTTCTTTAAGAAAAGTTCGCAAAGCCCTCTTTTGAAAAAATTTATTTCTCTTGTAACGAATACATCTTACCGTTAACTACAAAAAGCGATATGGATACCCAAAAATAGTCCTATCGCTTTTGAATATTACAATTAAATTCTTTTCATATTCTACTGCAGGGCGCTATCACCGGCCTTACCCCTTCGGCCTTTTCGATCTCCTCCAGAAGTGCCTTTGCCAGCGAAGCGCGCACCTGTTCATATGCCGGGTTTCGTACCTGGTTTTCCAGTTCATAAGGATCCTTTTCCAGATCATAAAGGAAGTCTTCCTCATAATAATCGCTGCTCCCTTCCTGCCAGCCGTCTGAGCCCGGTGCATACACACTGTACAGATAGTCCTGCGTGCGGATGCAACGTCCGGTGCGGCTCTCACTGATCTGGGCAAAGATCCGGTTCTGTCTTCCTTCCAGCCTTCCGTCCGCCACCTTTTTCAAATCCTCTCCAATCATGGCAGCTCCCACATCCACCCCCGCCATGGCAAGGATGGTCTTAGGCAGGCCGGCGGTACTCACCAGCTCCCTGACGCGTTTTCCGCCGCGAAACCCGGGGCCAGCAATGACAAGGGGTACCTGCAGGCAGGAATCGTGGCAGGAACGCTTGTAATCGTCGCCGCCCGTCAGGTGTTCATCCTTATTCCGCGTCTTGAAATGGGAGCCATGATCCGAGCTGTACAGGATAATGGTATTCTGATACAGCCCCTTTTCCTTCAGCTTTTGAATCAGACGGCCCAGGTTGTCATCCAGGCTCCTGCAGCATCCCAGGTAGTCCGGATACATTTCATCCGCATCCCCCTTTAGAGCCTTCAAGTCCTCCGGGAGCTCATAGTCCGCGAACCTCTCCTTGGAGCCCTTCGGCCCCTCATAGCAGCCCCTGTCGTTCTGGTGGTGGGGCTCTATGTGGGATATGGTTAAAAAGAACGGTTTTTTGCCGTCATAGGAATCCAGAAATTCCAGCCCAAAGTCCGTGATTGCATCCGCCCGGTATCCCCGAAATTCACGCTTATTCATGTTTTCGTCAAAGACAAAGCCGTCATAGCCGTGAGAAGTAGCCTCCAAAACATCGGCCACTCTCCAGAAGCCCTTATAGCCTCCTCTGCGTTCCGGTGGAATGGCGCTTTTCTCGTAATCAATATCCGGCGCTACGGCGTAGCTTTCCCGGTGGCTTGCCAGATGCCATTTTCCCACATAGGCATTTTCATAGCCCGCCTCCTCCATATAGTCTGCCACGGTTTTACAATCAAGGGGCAGCGGCTGTCCGTTTCTGAAGCAGTTAATTTCCGTAGGATAGCGCCCTGTCTGGAACATTGCCCTGCAGGGGCCGCACACCGGCTGAGCCGTAAAGGCGTTTTCAAACAGGATGCCTTCTTCTGCCAGGCGGTCCACATTCGGGCTGATGTCCAGCCTTTGTCCATAGCAGCCCAGGGTATCCGCCCGCTGCTGATCCGTAAAATAGAATAAAATATTCGGTCTCTCCATCATACTCCTTCTCCCATACTCCTATTTCAGTCCCGAGGTCACAATGCCCTGGATAAAATATTTCTGCGCGCACAAGAACAGTACAAACATAGGCAACGCAACCAATACGGAACCCGCCATCATCTGGTTCCACATGATACCCGAATCTGTCTTAAACATGGTCAGGGCAAGCTGAACTGTTCTCATATTCTCCGAATTGGTCATAATCAGCGGCCACATGTAATCGTTCCATACCGAAACGGCCTTCAAGAGCCCCAGTGTGGCAAGAATAGCCTTGGAATTGGGAAGATAAATTGTAAAATATGTCCTCCACTTGTTAGCCCCGTCAATTTCCGCCGCTTCGTCCAGGGAACGGGGAAAGTTCTCATAAAACTGCTTGCAAAGGAAAACCCCGTAAGAACCTGAGACCAGGGGAATCACCAGCCCGGCATAGGTATTGATCAGCCCCGTCCCACCGGCGCCCAAAAGGTTGTTCCCTCCCGCAAGGGGAAACTTTGCCATAATCAGGAAGGTGGGAAGCATGGTTACCTGAGGCGGCATCATCAGCCCCACCATCAGAAGCAAAAACATGACCCTGGCTCCCCGGAACCTGAGCCGTGCAAAAGCATATCCGGCAATCGAATTGAATAGCAGGGAGAGCACCACCGCCGTCAGGGTAATGACCAGCGAGTTCTTGAAATATACTGTCCATTCCCCCGTTGACATGGCATCCCTGTAATTGTCCAGCGAAAAGCGCTCCGGCAGCAAATGAAAAACCGGTGACTGAATCTCTGCCATCGTCTTAAAAGATGTCATAAACATCATGATGATCGGGATCAGCATCACAAGGGAGGCAATGCTCATTGCCATAATCCATATAACATGATTTTTCTTGTCTTTTTTCATCTGAATCCTCCTTATGATACGTCAACATCCTGTCCGCCGCTGCCATATTTAAAGATCAGTATCGTGATCAGGATGGAAAAGGCCAGGAGCATTACGGACATTGCGCTGGCATAGCCCATCTTGAATTCCAGAAAGCCTCTCCTGTAAATCTGATGCACGATCGTGGTGGTTCTTTTCAGGGGGCCGCCGTTGGTCATAATGTTCACCTGCTCAAATACGGAAAAGCTGTTTACCACTCCCGTTACCAGCAGGAAAAAGGTGGTGGGCCGCAACATGGGCCAGGTAATATACCAGAATTTCTGCAGCGCTGTGCCGCCGTCTAATGAGGCTGCCTCATACAAAGAATCCGGGATGGAGGTCAGGCCGGAAAGGAAAATAACCATGGAGTAGCCGCAGCTTTTCCAGATGCTCATCAAAATCACGCAGAACATTGCCATATCCGGATCCTGCAGCCACATTTTTGTGGATGCCCCAAAGCCCTTCAGGATCATGTTCAGCACGCCAAAGGTCGGGTCATAAACCCACAGCCATACCATGGAGATACACACCATGGACATCACATTCGGTATGTAAAAGGCAGTGCGGAACAGGGGCAGGAGCTTTGACTTGCGATAGAGCAGAACCGCCACAAGCAAGCCGATGGCAAGCTGGGGAAAGAGGGTGAACACACTGTAAAACAAGGTATTTTTGATTGATAATAAGAAATCTTCGTCGGTAAAAAGGTTACCATAATTTTTGAGTCCCACCAGCTCTGGCGCAGTATACATGTTAAAATTCGTAACACTGTAATAAAACACTACGGCAATAGGAACCAAAATGAATATGGTGAAAATACAATATGCCGGGAATATCATAACATAGGCACATTTGTCATATCTGCTCTTCATTTTCTCAGCGCCTTTCTTTTTCACTCCCACTCCTCCTTTTTGCAAATCCGGCATCCGCCCCTTTGAAACCAGCACGGATGCCGGAATAAATTTGTTACTGATTATCGATCTCTTTTTGAATCTCTTCCGCCGCCTTATCCAGAGCCGTCTTCGGATCCTCCACGCCGTATGCAATGCGCTCCATTGCGTCGTTCACTGCGTTAAATACCGCATTGGAATAGGCAACCTTGGGAGAACCCACCCCGCAGGCAACCGATTCATAGATTACCGCATTGTTTTCCGGATTTTCCGCAATATATTTTTCCTTTAAAGACTCCCTTACAGGAGGCACGCCCAGCATTTCATAGCGCGTCCACGCCACATCCGCGGAGGAAGCATACTCTATAAATCTCCACGCTTCGTCCTTGTGAGGCGTTTCGTTGCTCATGAACATAAAGCCCATTCCGCAGAAGGTAGCCTGCCTTTCCTTCCTTAACGGAACTGCCATCGCAATCTTTCCTGCAAGAGCGCCGTTGTTCCAGTTGGTAAAATCTGTGGTATTGGCAAAGGTCATTGCCGCAAGTCCATTTCCGAAGGGATTGTTGTCGTTGCTGCTGCTGTCCCAGGGAATAGTTCCCTCGTCCTCAAGCCTGCGCAAAAACTCGGCGGCTTCCACCGTTTTTTCCGAATTACACAGAACCGTATCGTTATCCTCATCCACCAGATTCTTTTCCCCGTTTGCCAGGGCAAAGATGGTCAGATAATGCTGCTGATTGGAACCGGAGGAAGGAACGCTAAGGCCTGTCTGAACCACATTTTCGCCTTCCTTTTTGACCAGCTTTTTATGATACTCCTCCAGCTCCTCCCAGGTACTGGGCGGGCCCTCGGGATCCAGGCCGGCCTCCTCAAACAGCTCCTTATTGTAGAGCAAAAGGCGCACGTCAGGCTGTGTTGCAATGCCGTACAAAGTTCCGTCTATGGTTCCCAGATTCAGGGCGCTTTCCATGTAATCCTCCCTGCCGTCCCAGTCTTTAGTGAATTCATCCAGCGCAGCGTACTGTCCAAGGGGCACCCTCACGCCCATGGATGCCAGCGTAAAATCAATCACATCCGGCGCTGTCCCCGAGGCGAATCCGGTATTTAACTTCGTCTCGAAGTCATCTCCATAACCACATTCCTGGTACTCGATCTCAATATCCGGATTTGCCGTCTCGAAATCCGTGATCACCTTATCCCAAAACACCTTTTTCTCGGCATCCGTACCCGCTCTTAAAAAAGTCAGCTTCACCTTCTCTCCCGCAGATACTTCCTCCTCCGCGCTTTCCTTCAGGGTTTTTGAGTCCTGCTCCGTTTTCGGCGTCTCATCCTTTGAGACAAGCTCCTCCGTACCCTTTCCGCCACAGCCTGCCATCCCCAGTACCATTGCCGTTCCCAGCAAAACGCATATCAACTTTTTCAGTTTCATTTTTTACCTCCTTTGTCCCGGCATCCGCCAAAGTCTCCTTTCTTCAATAAAAAAGCCCTTAGACGTGCCGGTGTTTGATGCGATCCGTCGGCCTGCACAGCCTGCCGACGTTTGACACTCTTATGGTACAAAAAAAAGAGTACAAATTCCATGTTTGCAATTAACACTTCTTTGTACCCTATTCCTGTATTTTTTGTATAAGTTTATACACATTTTATAAACTTCTTTTAATTTTTGTATTTTGTTTCAGCCTTTTGTATCTTATTTTGTCTTTCGGTATTCCAGGGGAGAACAGCCGTAGTGCTCCTTGAACGCCCTGCTGTAATGGGCGGAATCAAAAAATCCGGCTTCGTCCGCGATCTCCCCTATGGTCAGCTTGGAGTTTTGCAAAAGGTTCCGGGACTTTTCCAGGCGTACCTCCTGCAGATAGCTGCTGAACTTTTTCCCTGTTTCCTTTTTAAACAGCGTGGAAAGATAAGGCTTGCTCAGAAACACCTCCTCCGCTACCTGCTCTAAAGATATTCTTTCCCCGAAATGCTCCTCCACATACCTTATCACCTCTTTTACGGCAGCCGAATACCTCTCACCGCTCCGCTTTTTTTGCAAAAGGGCGCACAACTCATCCACCTCACCCTTTACTCTGCCTATGAGCTGCTCCAGCGTAAGCGTCTCTTCTTTCATAAAAAATCCGCCTCCGGCACGCTCTTTTTCTTCCTCATTCAAAGCGTAGTCCCACAGACTGTACCGGCAGACCGACAATATTTCATCGCACAGAGCCTTCACATAAGCCGGGTGAAGATAGGAAGCCTTTTTCACCTTCTCCAGAAAAATATCCACCCTCTGAACCGCCGCCCCATAGTCGGCCTGCTGCAGGCATCCCACGATCTCCTTAATGTCCTGGTTAAAATAAAGCTCCCCCGGGTCCTGGTTCATGGAAATGCGCATATCGTCATACTGCTGAGGTCCGCATAGCCCGAAAAAGAACCGGTTTTCTCTGGCCGCCACTGCCTGCCGGTACATCTCCTTTATTTTTCCTTCTCTCTGTATTCTGCTGATCCCTATATATGGCTTGATCCCTGTGTGAACCCGCAGAATCTCCCCAAGCCTCTCCATCAGAACAAGGCGCTGCGCCTGTGTATTGTGGAGATACCCCAAAAGAATCCTCTGACTGCCCGACCAGAACCAGACTCCACAGAGCCCCTCCTGTGCCAGGAATAAATCCAGCAGCTCCCCTACCGACTCCTGCAAAGCCTGTTTTTCCAGATAAATGTCCACGATCACCAGCCGCGAGACGTCCTGTTTCGTCACATTTTGCCCCAGAACCGCCGCCAGCTCGTCCATATCGGTCAAATCCTGCTTTATCAGTTCAGCAAAGGCCGCCCCTCTTTCCCTGTCTACTCCCTTTGTCCGCTTTTCCTCCTTTTCCCGCTTTTTTTGTCCCAGATAATTGGCTGCATCGCTTAAAATCTGCTGCAGGGCTTCCTTGGTGATCTCGGGCTTCAGCACAAATTCCTGGGCCCCCAGGCGCATAGCCCCGCGGGCATACTGAAATTCATCATAGGCGCTCAGAATCACCTTGTAGGGCTCTAAGCCTGTTTCCTGGAGCTTTTCCAGAAATTCCATTCCGTCCATAACCGGCATGCGTATATCCGTAAAAACCACATCCACATCCCCTGCGGTGATAAGAAAGTCCAGGGCCTGCCTTCCGTTTGAAAAAACGCCCTCCACATGATAATCCACGGAAAGCTCCTCCAGCTTTTTCTTAAGCCACTGTCTGGTTATTCCTTCATCCTCAATGATAATAATCTTCATAATGACTTCCTCCCGCCGACTCCTGCACCGTCCTAAACGGCATTCTCAGATCAATTCTGATTCCTCCCTGTGCCAGCCCCTCTACCTGCATCCCGCTGTTATCCCCAAAGGAAAGCCGGATACGCCGCTGCACGTTTCGGATACCGATGCTGCTGACCTGTCCCTCCTGGCAATCCTGTGTGGAAAATAGAAGCTTTTTCATCTTTTCAAGATCCGCCCCTTCCCCGTTATCGCAGACGCTGATCAGCAGATCCTCTCCCTCCTTTTTCGCCTCTATCTCAATAAATCCCATCCCCTTCTTTTGTCCAAAGCCGTGGGAAATGGAGTTCTCCACCAGAGGCTGCACGCAAATCCTGGGAACCAGCGCATCCTCCGCCTCCTGCTCCATCCTGATCCTCCACTCAAAAGTGTTCTGATACCGGTTCTTCATCAGCACCAGATAATTCTCGAGAGATTCCAGTTCTTCCTTTACGGGAATCAACTCCCGGTAATCCGAAAAGGTTCTTTTAAGCAGCTTTACCAGGGCCAAAAGGCAGATGCCTGCCTGCTCTTTCATATCCATTTCCACCAAAAAGCGGATGGAAGCCAGCGTATTATACAAAAAGTGGGGATTGATCTGGGCCTGCAGGGCGTTCAGTTCCAGAACTCGCTTTTCCTCATCTCTTTGTCCGAGCTGTGCGATCAATTCCTCGATCCTGCCAATCATCTGGTTGAACTGCAGGCTTAGCTGTCCGAACTCGTCTTTCGTTTCCACCTGCGCGCGCACGCTCAGATTTCCTTTGTACGCCCTGTGCATATCTTCTTTAAGCTTATGCACAGGCCGGCTGATATATCTGGCATTGTAGCCGGACATCAGCAGCGCCAGCAGAAAATAAACCACCGCTATCCCTACCATCCAGAGGTAGCCCTGATTTCCAAACCATGCGCTTTTCTGCATGGTCTCATACATCACAATCTTCCAGCCCGTGGTCTCGTTTGTAATAAAGCAGATCTGGGAATAGACTCCCTCCATATTGGCCGGGAAATATCCATGGTCATAGCCTGTCAGCTTTTCCAGATATTTTTCCGAAGTGATATGGCTTCCGATCAGCGTCTCATCCGTACAGCTAATGATCCGCCCTGTCTCATCCATCAAAAATACCTTTTGGTTTTCCTGCCCTGCTCCGTCCTTGAACAGCCTGGCAAACTGCTCCTGCTGGATGCTCACGTCCATCAGTCCGATATGCCTGCCGCTGTTTAAATGCTTAAGGAGCCGCACCGCCCTCACGACGCTGTCCTTATCCCGCCCAAACTCGCTGCTGCGATAGGTAGGTATATAGCGGATCCTACTGCTTTCCAGTAAGAGCTCATACCAGTCCTCGCACTTAAGCGCCTCCAAATCCGAGAAGGCAAAATCCGCCTGTTCATTCCACCGGGAGGAATAATTGCGCCCGTTTTCTCCCAATATTTCCAGATAATAGCCCTTATCCCAATAATAGACCCACCTGCTGCGCAAAAAATCCTGCATGGCCTTTTCCGTAGTCCTTGCCTCATAATCGCTCTTATACTCCCTTTGTGAGAGCAGGCTGTTTACTTCCGCATTGCTGAAAAAGAAATCCGAATAGACCACAATGTTTTGCAGCATGTCCTCCATATTCCGATTGATCTGGTTCAAGACCGCCAGCCTGGACTGATTCAGCCTCCGGTTCGCCTCCGTCTGTACAAAGGAAATAATCTGCCAAGACAAAAGCAGACATGGGAGCGCAAACAGCAGGACATTGGAGATCAGTATTTTCTTTTGCAGGTTCATCCCCTGGAAATATTTTTTTGCCCGTAAGTACACCTCTTCCTCCTTTGCGCTGAACCGCCCGATCACAAAATTGTACAACAAGAGCCGCGCGCAATCGCTGTCCCTTTCACTTTACCACAGTTCCGGGAGCATGGAAATATTAATTTCCTTATGCGGGCCTGCGCTTTAAAAACAAGTTGTTAGGTTGAATCTATCCTAATAAATAGTATATAATATAAATAAAAAAGTAAGAAAGGGAATGTAATTTATGAATGAAATTTAAAAAATCTCGGATCTATATCAGAGGCAAATCAGAATTTTTCGAAAGTCGCAAGAATGGTTGATGAAAACGGTGCAGCAGTAATATTAAAGAATAATGTTCCGCGGTATGTGTTGATTGATTATGGCAAACTGCAGGTAGACGCGGAAGCGGATAATGAAAAATTGGAGGATGTGGCAACCCGATTATTACAGAAGCATAGGAAAGCATTTGAGGAATTGGCAAAATGATTCTATTAGGCAAAGAGCAGATAAAGCAACTATCACGCATAAGTCGGTAGTGTAACTGCAAAATGCCGGGCAGAACAAAAAGAGCCAAAACTATCGGCTCTTTTTTCGTTTTCTTATCCTATTCTTAGTAAAAACGTAGAGCAGGAATCGGAAGTATTTACTACCGCAGGGTTTTATCCCACCAGCGAAACAGGGCACAGCATGGGAAGCAGCGGCGGAATATAGGAAAAGGACTCTTCCAGCCTATAAAAGCAGCTCCCGCTCTCTTCTTTCAGCGACAGAGGCAGTTGTTTCAGGGCTTCTTCCACCTGGCTTACGGGCAGCTGCGTCTCTTGCCCGATCTCCTCACAAGATACATAAAGGCCGGGATCCCCGGAGGTCAGGCCATAGAGCGCATACATCACTTTCAGAACATGGATCCGGCTCAGCTTTTCCAAATTCAGGGACAAGCTGCGCAAATCAGATACCGCAGCCTCAGTATACTCTTTCCCCAAGGAGAACGTGATACAATTGTTCTTCCGCCCGGTACAGCCCTCCTCTTCCACGCTGAGCGACAGCCCCCACCGACCGACTTCGTCGATGGAATAGTCCTTGTCCTTTTTCCATGGCAGGAATTTCTTATAGCCGTCCGTCAGCGCTATTTCATGCAGCAGAGCCGCAATACGGTAAGCTTTTTCAAAAGACTGCTTCTCGGGCAGCTCCGTAAAATAGTTCCGGATTTTCAGGCAGATGTCTCCCAGTCCGCCGGCAGCCTTATGTCCCATCAGTTCGTCAATCGTCACCTCAAAGAGCTCCGCGATTGCAGGCAGCAGCTGAATGTCGGGGCAGCACTGCGCCGATTCCCATTTAGATACCGCCTGTTCTTCTGTCAAGAAAAGACTAAAAAAATTTTATTCACCCCAGATTACCTTCTATCCTATAGACAAGATTATCCCTTCTCAAATATTTTTAGTCTCTCCGCAATCTCTTCAGGTTCCGGCAGCATCTCCTTCATGTCCTCCGGCAATGAACTCCTCAGCTGGTATGTCGCCACCCCTATCGGCACATTTGAACGCTTCAGGGCATATTCTACATAGGTCTTGTCCTTGCTCTTACAGATGATGATCCCGATAGACGGGTTCTCGTCCGGCAGTTTTACCTGCTCATCCAGTGCTGTCAGGTACAGCTGCATTTTCCCCGCATACCCGGCTTCAAACTCCCCTATCTTCAATTCTACCGCAACCAGGCTTCTCAATCTCCTGTGGAACAGCAGCAGGTCAATATAGATATCTCTGCTTCCTGCCATCAGATGGTACTGGTTTCCAATAAACGTAAAATCCCCGCCCATCTCTGTCAGGAATGCCCGGATGTTGTTCACCAGCTGCATTTCCAGTTCATGCTCTGAATATTCCGGTGTCAGTTCCGCAAAATCAAAAGTATATTCATCTTTTATGGCCAGCATCGCCTGCACCTTACGGTTTTCCGGCACCGTCAGTTCAAAATTCGTCTGGTTCAGCAGGTATTTTTCGTAAGTCTGTGCCTCAATGAAATTTGTCAGGACGCGTTTTGTCCAGCCATAACGCTTCGCCATCTGGATATAGAATTCCTTTTGCAGGTCATCTTTGCATTTTTCCATGATGACCACATTATTACTCCAGCTGATTTCCCGCACCAGTGGCGCGAGTCTTTCAGAATCACGGTAGCTTAAATAAAAATTTCTCATCCTCCACAGGTTGGCAGCGGAATAGCCCTTCGCCCCAGGAAATTCCTTCTGCAGCTCCTTTGACAGTATCTGGACGATTGATTTTCCCCATCCGTTTTCTTCCTGCTGTTTAAATATTTCCTCCCCGATCTCCCAGTAAAGGAGGATCGTTTCAGCATTCAGGGCTTTCATGGCATGGTAATGCTTTTTATGTATCATTTCTTTTATGTCATTTACCAGGGGTTCATAGCCCACTGTTTTCATTTTATCCATGATTCCTCCAAATCTCGCACCAGTGGTGCGAGATTTAACATTTTTTTATTCCTGCCCTGCTAACAGGCAGGGCAGATAACACACTATCTGGTTAGTGGGAAAAAAGTACCCCGACCATCCATATATGCTTTCTAAGTATTCTTCCCCACAGATGCGGCGTCTAATCGCACCCGTGCATTGCATCCGCCTCCGGGAAACCCGCTTCAAACTTCCAGCATATCTCTATCCTATTATCAGAGTATACCTTTACTTTGTCAATCAGCTTCTCCTTAATCTCTTCCGTAAGTTCCATCTGCCCTGCAAACCCGGTAAGCTGGCTGGCGCGTTCCCTTTCCTGCCTGTCTCCCTCCCACTGTGCTTCCTGCTCCCTTTTCAGTTCATCCATACGGGATTCCAGCCTGCCAGGCTCTTCCTCATGCCTTTTCTTTTCCAGCAGGAAATCCTCCCTTGACAGATTACCGTCCGTATACTGTTCATACAGCAGCATCCATGCCTTTTTCATTGCGGCGGCTGTTTCCAGTGTTTTCATTTCTTCCTTCCATGGATAGGGTACTGCCCTGCTTTTTACCCCTGCTGGAAGGGCTTCTTCCCTGACAGCCATCCTTACCTGCTGTTTTACCGCTTCAAGCACCGCTTTGTCTGCATCCGCTTTCTTTATCTTAGCCATTCTGCAGTCACATTCCTGCCGGTAATACCTCTGCCCGCAGACAACCGCCCCTTTGTTGCTATTCATCATCCGTCCGCAATAGCCGCAGCAGTAGATGTTCCTTTCCCGTCTGCCGCTCTGCTTAAATTCACACTGTTTTAGTATGGAGTTTGCCTTTACGAATAATTCGTAAGGAACAACAGGCTCATGTGTCCCTTCCACCCTCACCCACTCTTCCGGGGGCTTTTTCCTCCGTTTTCCTTTTACCGTCACAGCATCCGTTTTCAGGGAGACCATTGTCCCGGTGTACCTTTCATCCTTTACCATATGGCGTATCCTGTCAGCAGTCCAGAATCATTCCGCCCCGTACCGGCCCCACTGCTTCCGGCAGCCCTCCATGTTATGGGACTTGGACGGCGCCGGGATCCCCCGCTGGTTTAACAGCCTTGCTATCTTTATCGGTGAAATGCCGGATGCCATCAGTTCAAATATCTCCCTGACAACCTTCCCGGTCTCTTCAGCAGAACGCAAACCGCATACAAATGCCTGTGGCTGCCCCCTACTCCCCCAAAACCGCCGCGATCGCTTCCACACATCCGTCAATCCCAATACGGGAGCTGTCCAGTATCATGTCATAATTTGACATATCATCCCACTTTTTGGTTGTGTTGAAGGCATAATATTTCGCCCGCTTCCTGTTAAACCTGCGGCATACCGCTTCTGCGTTCTTTTCCTCAATTCCGTAGCTTGAGACGGCTCTCCTGTTCTTGAACTCCTCTGAGGCCCGGATAAAAACATGCAATACGCCATCCTTATCCTTCAAAGCTTCCGAAGCGCAATGGCCGACGAAAACCGCCCTCCCGTAATGCGCAAGGCTACAGATCGCACTGCGCTCCGCCACATAGAGCCTGCCCTCCATGGAAAGCATCTCTGCATTTCCTGTCTGCAACTGATTCATTGCAAAAACGGAATATAAAAAGCTGCCCGTAATCTTTTCTTCATACTGCTGCGCCTGTGCGACTGATATATGCAGCTCTTTGGCCGCAAGCTCCATAATCTCCGCTCCATAGCAGGCAATTTTGCACCTATCTGACAATTTTGCCGCAATCTCCGTTCCGCCGCTGCCGTATTCTCTTTCTATCGTTACATATTCCACTTCCATGATCTCTTCCTCCCGCTTCAATTCTTCCTTTGATTTAAGCAAACTGGCTGTTATACAAAGTCTCATACCTGCCGTGCAGATTCATCAGCGTTTCGTGGTTTCCTGTCTCCTTCACATCCCCGCCCTCCATATAGAGGATCAGGTCGGCGTCCTTTATGGTGGAGAGACGGTGGGCGATTACAAAGCTGGTTCTTCCGGCGGTCAGCGCGTTCATTGCTTTCTGAATTTTAGCCTCGGTCCGGGTGTCAACGGATGAGGTGGCCTCGTCCAGAATCAATACCGGAGCGTTTTCCGCCATAGCGCGGGCAATGGTCAGAAGCTGTTTCTGTCCGGCAGAAACCGTAAGGTTATCACTAAGCACCGTGTCCAGGCCTTCCGGCAGCGTATCCACAAAGTGTTTCAGGCCGCACTGTCTGCAGATTTCCATGAGCTTTTCATCGGAAATATTGGTCTTTCCGAAGTTCAGGTTATCCCGTATGCTGCCCTCAAAAAGCCACGTGTCCTGCAGCACCATCCCGAAAATATCATGGATGTTCTCACGGGTAAGGCTATCCAGCGGTACGCCGTCCACAAAGATGTGTCCTTTATTCAGCTCATAAAAACGCATCAGCAGGTTTACAAGGGTGGTCTTTCCTGCCCCTGTGGGCCCCACGATTGCCACCTTCTGTCCTGCCTTAATTTCAGCGGAAAAGTCATGGATAATGGTCTTGTCCGGCGTATAGCCAAAGCTGATATGGTCAAATGTCACGTCTCCTTTTACCTGATCCAGTTTTTCTGTCTTGCCGCTTTCATCCGACAGCTCTTCCTCCGCAAGAAACTCCGCCACACGCCCGCTGGCCGCAACTGCGGACTGCATCCCGGAAACGCCCTGTGCAAGCTGGCTCAAAGGGGAGGTAAAAAGCCTTACATACAGCATAAAAGCCACCACCACAGAAAACTGTATGGAACCCCCAAAAGCCAGCGCAGCGCCCACGATACAGACAGCCACATACCCCAGGTTGCCCACAAATCCCATAAACGGCATCATCAGGCCGGAAAGAAATTCCGCCCGGAGCGTATGCCTGCGCAGCTTTTCATTCCTTTCCTGAAACAACGCCAGATTCCGGGGCTCCGCATTATAAGCGCGGACGATGTTCTGGCCGGCGTAATATTCTTCTATGTGGGCGTTTACTTCCGCAAGGCTTTGCTGTCTTGCGGAAAAATATTTCTGCGATTTTCCCATAATCCCGCCCATCAGGAGAAAACCAACCAGGGACGAGCCGATCGCCGTCAGGGCCATGCGCCATTCCGTGGCAAACATCATAATCATGCAGCCGAAAAATGTCACCACCGCAGATACCAGGGTAACGATACTGGAATTGACCGACTGGGAAACCGTGTCCACGTCATTGGTTACCCTGGACAGGGTATCCCCAAAGTTATGCGTGTCATAATAATTCAGCGGTGTGCGGTTGATCTTGCCGCTGATGTCGCTGCGCATCTTTTTCCCCATATTACAGGAAATATAGTTCAGCAAAAATGCCTGCAGGTAGCCCAGGACGCCTCCGACTCCATACATGGTTATGAGAATGCCGCCGATTCTGGCTATCTCACCCATGTCGATATTGACCCCCGTTATGCCGATCCCGTTCTGGATCGTGGCTGTAATCTGTGAAATATAATCCGGGCTGATGACCGAAAACACAGCGGAGGCGGCTGCGCAAAGCACCGCAATGACAAGCAGCAGCCAGTATCTTTTACAATAGGAAACAATGGCGTCCACTGCAAGGCGTGTATTCTTCTTCTCTTTTTTATTAGGCATGCTTCAATTCCTCCTCACTCAACTGACTGTAGGCAATCTCCTGATAAGCCGGGCAGTTTTTAAGCAGCTCCCGGTGTGTTCCCTGCCCCACAACCTTTCCGTTCTCCATAACCAGAATCAGATCCGCATCCATGATCGTCCCGATCCGCTGGGCCACGATCAGGCAGGTGGAATCCTTCATTTCCGATTTCAGACGCGCCCGCAGCTCCCGGTCTGTCTTGTAATCCAGTGCGGAAAAGGTATCATCAAAGATATAGATTTCCGCCTGCCTCGCCAAAGCCCTTGCAATGGACAGGCGCTGCTTCTGCCCGCCGGAAAAATTGTTCCCGTTCTGCGCCACATGCCCCTTGATCCCGCCTTTTTGCGCCTCCACAAAGTCCGTGCTCTGGGAAATGCCCACCGCCTTTTCCACCATGGCCTCATCCGCGCCATTATCTCCAAAATTTACATTGGACTGAATATCTCCGCTGAACAGAAGCGCTTTCTGGGAAACATATCCGATCTTTTTCGCCAGCTCGCTTTTTTTGTATTCCCGGACGCAGTGCCCGTCTACCATGACGCTTCCCTCCGAAGCATCGTAAAACCGGGAAACCAGATTCACCACGGTGGATTTCCCGCAGCCGGTGCTTCCGATAAACGCCACGGTCTGCCCCTTTTTTGCCTGAAAGGAAATGTGGGACAGCGCATTTTCTTCCGAATCCGGGTAGCGGAAACTGACATCCCGAAATTCCACGGTTCCAATCTCAGAGGTTTTCCCCACGCCCTCCCCGTCCTTTATCATTTCCTCCACCTCCAACACTTCATTGATACGCCTTGCGGAGACAGTGGAACGGGGTGCAATCATGAACATCATGGCAAACATCATAAAGGAAGAAATAATCTGCATCCCATAGGACATAAACACCACCATATCGCCGAACAGCCCCCAGACATCCGTAATAGCGGCCGCATTGATGACAGCGGCTCCGACTCAATAGATCACCAGGGAAATTCCGTTCATTGTCATGCTCATAACCGGGTTTAAAAAGGCCGTAATCCTTCCCGTAAACAGGTTTGTCTTTGTGAAATCCCCGTTTACCTTTTCAAATTTTTCCTTCTGGAACCCCTCCGCATTATAGGCCCTTACAATACGGATACCGCTTAAGGATTCCCTGGTGATCCGGTTCATATCATCCGTCAGTTTCTGCACCTTCACAAATTTGGGCGTTACCAGAAGCAGAACGATTGCGATACAAGTCAGCATGAAGATAACCGCCACCGCAACGGAAAGCGACCACTGCCATTGCTTTCCTGCAATCTTTGTAATCGCCCAGACGGCGGTGATCGGGGCCTTGACCATCATCTGCAGCCCGATTGTGATCAGCATCTGCACCTGCTGCACATCGTTTGTGGTGCGGGTGATCAGGGATGCGGTATTAAATCTGTTGATCTCCGCCATAGAAAAGCTCTGCACCTTCCGGTAAAGCAGCTCCCGCAGCCTTGCGGAGAAGTTAGCCGCAATCTGTACCACAAAGAAACTGGTAATGATGGAACATGCCATGCTGCCAAAAGCGCAAAGCAGCATACAGCCGCCGTTTTTCCATATATCTGTGAGCTCGTAGGCCAGTCCGGTCTCTGCATTAATGCCTCCCTGTGCGATCTGTGTGATCAGGTTCATATAATCCGGCATTTTCAGATCCATCCAGACCTGCGCGATAATGAAAACAAGTGCGGCCAACGCATACATCCACTCCCTGGCTTCTAATTTTTTAAGTAGTTTCGTCATCCTCTGCATCCTTTCTTCCCTTGACATTATGTTTCTAATACAGTATAATAAATCCCATAAAAGAAACAATATGTAACATTTAAAGAACATTATATACACATAGTTACTTAAATGCAAGATAGTAACCGCAAATGGTACAAAAAGGGGAGAAATTGTAACATGGCAAATAAAGAAAACTATTCTGTAAAAGATGAAATAGAAACAGCATTGCTGGCTCTGCTGTCAAAAAAAGAATACGCAAGCATCACCGTAACGGATCTTGTAAAAGAGGCAAAAGTAGCACGGGTTTCTTTTTACCGCCACTTTTCCTCCATTTCGGATGTGCTTGAGAGCATCGCCGAGAAGACCGTGCAAAAACTGAATATAGAATTTCTTCCATTGATGGATACTTCCGATGAAAGGAAGCTGCGGCAGTTTTTGTTTAATTATTTCTATCAGGTTTCTCTTCACCACAAAGAAATGTGGACAGTGAATGCCATAAATCATTCTATGTCCACATATCTCGGTTCTATATTCCTGAAATCTTATCAGGCTCCTGATCCTTCTGCCGCCATGTCAGAAAAATATGGCTGGGTTGCTAAGCTGTGCCTGTTAGACGGGATTGCCAAAAAGTGGGTATTCGACGGATTGCAGGAAACGCCGGAGGAGATGATTGACTATGTGATGCCTGTGATTCGGATGCTTTGAATCGGACATTCCGGTCATATAGAGCTCTTTGCACGAATATGGAACCGGTGCAAAAGAAGGAATCGCCTCTGAATATCTTGCCCATCCTCTCGGATAAAACTTCATTTTAAAGGCAACCACCTTTTTAAGCAAATCAAGCTGTTTAAATGCTTCCTTCTTTACCATCGTCTGTGACATGCAATATATATCGTAATAATGCCTGGAATACCTCGATGGAATTTTCAGATGCTCCGGACGGTTTGCCTTTCCTTTTCGTCTATGTATGTCCTCAGAAAATCGGCTAATCAAATCTAAGATTTCGATCCTTATATATGTTCCTCATAAAAATCAACAAACTCTCCGAACAACTCCAAATCCAATGAATTACACCATTTCCCCCGGTCAAGGTTCCTGTAAATGTATTCGGCTTTGTCCTCCGAAAACCGTTCCTTATTTTCCTTCGTGGTATAGTCGTAATCAAGGGTTTCAAGCCACTTGTCAAATTCTGCGTTAAACTCCTCACGATAGGTATCATCATTGAAATAGTTATGTCCTTCATTCTCAAAAGAAAGGAATCTGAAGCGGGAGTCGTCCTTGTATTTTTCATAATAAATCTCGTAGCCGTATTCTACCGGAACAACTTCATCATCGAAGCTATGCACCACCAGGACGGCGGCATTGCTTTTGGAAAAGCCGTCCATCGCCGTATTGGAGGCATAGCCGCCGTATTTCATTCTCTCATGCAGCTTCACAAACGGCAGCATCAGATAAATACCGTCCCCGATCTGCCTTTTTCCCTCTGCCTCAAACAGATCTGATGAGGCATTAAAACCTGAACAGGCGATAACTGCTTTTACTTCGGGATGGTATGTAAGTACGCTGCAAACACTGTAACCGCCCCAGCTATGCCCGAATAAGACGATTGGAAGATTGGGAAAATTCCCGCTCTCTTCCACAAATGTGATTGCATAATCCAGATCTATGACTCCCTGGGGAAGCCCTCCGACTCCTTCCCCCTGGCTTTCATCATTCCCCGTAGCGTCATAGGCGAAAACATAGTACCCTTGACGGGCAAAATAGTTCGCACAATCCATGTAGGAATTATGCCCGCCTCCGCCAAAACCATGTGCCATTACGATGATACCACGCTGATTTTCTCCCCAACTGTACATATAGCCCGCCAGTTTTTGTCCCTGAGCGGAGGGAAACTCATATTTTGTGCGTTGTAGCCCGTCAAAATCATCCATATACAACATAAGCGGCTCGCAGCTCTCAAATCGCTGGTTAAAATTTTCGTTGTACACCATTACTGTCAAGGCCCAATCGCCGACAATGATCAGTACGGCCACAATAGATAATAAAATAAACAGAATTTTTTTCTTCCTGGATTTTGGTTTCATGTCTTATAACCTCTTGGGCTTATTTTTGAAGCGGAAAATTCTGCTCCGCATGAATAGGGGAAATTGCCACAAAGTCCCGTATGTTTTTGCAGAGTGAGAGTCCGTCCATATCCGGCATATTAATATCCAGTAAAATATTATCCGGCTTTCCGGTCAATTTCTGCAATGCTTCCTGTCCTCCTGCTACGGTAATCACTTCATACCCCTCAAGCAGAAAGCAGCGCCTCAACATGCTCAAAACTTCCTGCTCGTCATCTACAATCAAAATCTTCTGAGCCATATCAGGCGCCTCCAAAACCACTACAAATATTCCTCAGCCTCTTCATCGGAAAAATCATAGTTTTCTTTTAACAGCTCCTTAATCCTGTCATCGTCAGCGCCTAAATCCCGAAATCCTTTCACTGCACGCAAAATGGTTTCCTGCCTGATCTCCTGTCTGGTCTCCTCTCTGACTTCCTCTTTGATCTTTATAATCTCCGGCTCCATAATCTCTAACAATGCCTGACACATATGCCCATCTCCTCTCAACTCTTCCACCATCTTCCGGTTCGCCCTGATGCTTACCTCCAAAACCGAATCCGCCAGCTCCCTGTCAAACTTCTGCGTCAACGCCTCTATCTTTTCAAGAAACGCTTCCATATCCTGCTTTTTCATTCCTTCCGATAACGCTGTCAGCCACGTATGCTCTTTCTTGTCAAGCTCCTTTGTGACCACAATCTGCGTCGGGAACAAAACCGCATCCAATACATAATATATCCCATGATAAGGAGTGGTTACCCTGATCCCATTCTCCTTAAAATAACCAAACAGCCCATCCGGCCTGCTCTGTCTCACGATCGATACCGTTATGTCATCCGCCCTGCGCCCGTCAACACTCTCTCCATAGGATTTATACAGACTGGCATACGCTCCGGACTTATAAAAAGTATCAATATTCAGCTCATCTTTCGGAGATTTATACTCCATGATATTATGACCGCGAAACAGCTTTCCTATTTCATTGATAATCTGCACTTTCCTGTCCTTTTTGATTACCAGAAGGTCTATCTCCAGCGGTTTCGTATTCAGGTTATATTCCTTTTCATAGATCAGATCGGTTCGATTTTCACACAACTCTAAATTCATCGCCGATACAAATCCAGGATGCCATTGTATTTTAGTATCGCTCATTCGTAATCCTTTCTTATATTGATTATTATAACAAATCCTTAAAATATTACAACCATACCAGATGTGTGAGACTACAGGTTAGCAGGGTGAATCTTCAGCAGTTTTTACTTATTCGTAAACAAATTGCTCATAACCTGGGAAATAAGGCCTACTCCAAATCCAACAGCCGCTCCTGCTAAGATAATAAAAAAACACTCCACGAATCGGAATCTGTTCGCTGTAAAAGACCATATTCCTGCTACGCCTGCAAAGATTATCACAAATCCCCAATATATGGATTTGATATTTTTCCTGTTTGTTGACGCAACAGGCTCTGTTCCTTTCAGAATATAGTCTGTCGTAACTCCAAAAAGTTCACTCATAATAATAATCTTTTCCAGGTCTGGTGTACTTTGCTCACTCTCCCATTTAGAGACAGCCTGTCTTGAAACACCCATCCTGTCTGCCAATTCCTCCTGGGACATTCCGTTTGTTTTTCTTAAATATTGTATTCTGTTTGCCATATTCATCTGTCAGCGCTCCTTTCTTTCATAGTGGAATTCTAACAATATTATCAGTTGCATGTCCACCATTTCCGCATAGAAATGTGTCAACTGACAGTTGCGGTGCAGTCGCAATCCATTTTGGCTGCCTGGTCATCCAAAATCATACGTTTCCCGTCCGTCCCTTACGTGGTCAGAGTATACTTTCCAATTCCTCAACCCTGTCAGAACCAAAAACAAAACCCTCCATCCCACATTTCTTTCCTGCAAGAACATTTTCTTCCATATCATCCACAAAAAAACATTCGGCGGGTTTTAAAGAAAATTTCTGAAACAGTCTGTGGAAAATTTCTTCGTCCGGCTTCATCAGCTTTTCTACTGCCCGCGCAGCGAGTAGGGGAAATCTTCCCTACTCGATTCGGTCAATGCAACAAATTTTTATCGGTCAAAATCTTATCGAACTTCTTCTCCGACAGTATTTCATGGGTCACGAACTGACCGTCATAAAAAAGGGAAAAGGTGGTAAAGGGCGAAGGAGCATTCTGCGCTTCCTCCCTGGTCTGAATATGTACAGATTGAAAAGGGGCCTTGCGGTTCTTTGCCATCTCTTCCAGAAGCGGTACGTATTTCGCTGTAAAAGGACACTGGTTTGTGTAATAGAGCACAAACCCTTTCGGCATATTTTCATGCTCATGCACCGATTTCCCGAAACGGGGCAGCTCTGCGCCCTCCTCAAAGGGCAGGCACCATAACTCAAAATAGGGGTCTGCTGCGTCCACCCTTTGAAACCCTTTGTATTTCAAATATCCGGGGTCGGAAAGAAACCCTGCCTTCTTTTTGGAGGACAAAATCACAAGCCCCTTTTTCCCTTTCTCTCTGCCGTCATCCATACATGCATTCAGCAGAAGGCTCGAATATCCATGTCCTTTAAACTGTCCGGACACCCACAGGCAGTCAATATACAGATAGCCCTTTGCCTCGATGGGCGCCCAGGCATATTCGGCGGGAATATACTCGATAAAGCACTTTCCCCGGACATTGCCCTTCAAAAAGACAAGCCCCTCGTCCAGCCGTTCCCTCAGCCAATTCTTTTTTGATACGACCTGAATATCCTTCTCGTTTGCTATGGCGCAACAGATATGCTCCCGGTCAATATTTTCATGCGACAATTTCACAAGCTCCATCAGTTGTTACCCCCGTAATTTTTCTTTTATCTTAACAGAATCATATCTTTTCAGTTTAATCTTCCCAAGGCAGAAAAACAACCCCTTTATCCTGAAATGTGTTTCAGGCGCCGTGAAATGAGGGGATAAATCATTCTTTTTGTCCGGCCCGGAGTTCATGGGCATTTTTGCTTAACTCTCCCGAAGCCGCTCCACAATACTCTGCCTTCCCTCTCTTTGATAAATGACTGCCGGAATTGCCCTGCACAACAGGAGGGACAAGAGCATATAAACCAGCATCGGCAGGGCCGGGTAACGAAAGCTCCCGAATCCCAGGCTGTTTTTGATGATGCGGAATATCAGTAAATCGGCCACGGTGCCCAAGGTGGCTGACAGCGCCAGGGTCAGCGCAAAATACCAAAGCCCTTCCCATCCGATGAGCGTCCGCATCTGCCTTTGAGAGGCCCCTATTGCCTCCATGGCGACAAATTCCTTTTGTCTCCCCAGAATACTTACACTCATTGTATTAATAAAGTTTATAATTCCCACACTAAAAAGGACGATGGTGAGAAATGCGGACAATTTCGACAACGCGCTTTTGGTCTCCTCCAGAGCCTTTGCCAGCTCCAGCTTTGAAGTCCTTGCTATGGCAGGAATGTCCTGGGTCAGCCAGGTTACCTGCTCTAAGATGCTTTCCTCATATGCGCTGTCACTGTCAATCTTGACAGAGTAAATGATGGCATCCTCTTTGTATCTGTCTATCACCTTGTTTGAAACCACCAGCCAGGGGGCCGCGCCGCTGTTCATTCCATCTCTTTCAAGAGGAATTTGTCCGCCCACAGGCAGCTCAAACTGCTGATCCGTGTCCATAACCGAAAATGTTATGACGCTTCCCGGATGCAGCCCGTCTCCGTTCATCTGAGTGGTGAGAAGAAACTCTCCCCTTTCAAATCTTTCTATATCGACAGGCGTTGGCGAGGAGCGGTTATACTCTTCTATCACACCGCTGTCAATTCCGATCAGCAGACCCCAGAAAGCGGCCCTGGGATTTTCCAGCCAAAGGTCTGTATCGGCGGGTTCCATGTGATTGATCTGCTCAAATTCCCTTTTGATCTTCAGCCAGTCGCCGTAAACCTCCTGGGAATAATGCTCATAGATGGGGACGACCCTGGTTATCTCAAAAGACTCCACTCCCTCCATGCTCCGCAGACGCTCCACAAGCTCCGGCGTAAAGCTCTGCTCTTCCCGGGGAGAAAAGGAGGCTCTGCTCATACTGTTATAGAGGGCTATATCATGGGCCGTGTTATATTCAATAAATTCATCCAGCGACATTCCCCCCAGCACCGTCATGCAGAGCAAAAATGCCGCACTGCTTAAGAAAAATGTCCCTATGACCAGACAGGCCTTTTTCGGCTGCCTGAACACATTTTTCAGCCCCATCCACCGGAGTTTTGTGTATGGCGGACGGCAAATGATTGGCGGTTTACTGTGGCTTCCCCGTCCTTTCTTCCGTTGGCTGCTCTGCGTATACCGAAGCACCGCAATGGGCGGGATGGCTGTCGCCTTCCTGGCCGTCACAAAAAAGCTTGCAAAGATCATTACGCCGGAAAACAGGGCGGAGGCAAAAAGAATCGCCCAATGAAACCGGGCCTGTGAAAATCCCTCCAGCATACCGCCCAGAATCACCGGGACAATCCACTGCGTAAGCACGGTGCCAAGCAAAAGCCCGGCAGGCAGCGACCACAACAGGATCCTCCTCATCCGGCAGTACAGGATCTTCCCTAGCTGCCCCGGAGCGGTTCCGATGGTTTGAAGCAGCCCGTAAAACTGAATGTCTCTGGTCAGGGATATGGTGTTGATATTATAGATAATCAGAAACCCGTCCAGCATGAAGAAAAGAATCACCGCCAGGGCGGCTCCCATATTCCCGGGCGACAAATGAAATCCCTGTCCTCCCAGAACCTTAAAATTCTGCCTTTCTTTTATAGAAAGCTGCTCCCGAACCAGCCCAAGCTTTTTGCCAAACTGCCGGTCTGTAAAAGAAAAGCCCACAAATTCCGCCATCTGCTTATGCTTTGCAAGCGTTTCTTCCGATACAAGAACCTTCTGCCTGGAAGCGGTATCAATATAGGAGGTATCCGTATAATAGCCGGAAAGCACGAATTTTTCCTCCTCCACTGCATCCCTGTCCTCCCACGCCACCGAGAGTGTGATCTCAGAACCGATGGCTGGCTCGATCCCCAGCCTCCTTAGCAGCCATGTTGACATCATGACTTCCCTCTCCTTTTTCGGATAATGCCCCTGAACATCGGAAAAAAGTGGTCTACTCCAGAGTTCCCAGTTTTCCTCCGCATACAAGGAAAGACTAAGCCCCGACTGCCCCGCATTTCCCACCAGCCGTCCTGCTTTACAGGAAAGGAAAAGGGGCTGCCTGACCAGACTGCTTTCTCTCAAAAATGTGAGCTGCTTCTCATCCGGTTCGGAAAACACAACGTCCGTCATGACGCCGGTTTCCTTCAAGTCCTGCATGGCTCCAAACCTTTGGAGATTATAAAAAACGCTGCAGGCGGCTGTGATCAGGACAATCACAATCACCGCCGTAACACAGATCAGCAGGTTTTGTGTGCGGTTTACGCCAAACATCCGCTTTTCCACCGTCTTTAAAGCCCTTTGGGCCAGATGTCCTCTGCGGTTTTCAGTCTTCCCCGCCATATGCCCCACCTCCCTGCTCTGTAATTTTTCCGTCCTCTATGCGGATCCTCCTGTCGGAAAGCCCGGCAATAGCATTGTCATGGGTGATCATCACAATGGTCTGATGAAACTTCCTGCCGGAATCCCTCAGCAGGGAAAGCACATCCTTGCTGGTTTGGCTGTCCAGATTTCCCGTAGGCTCATCCGCGAGAATAATCTCCGGCCTGGTGAGAAGGGCCCGGGCAATGGAAACCCTCTGCTGCTGTCCGCCCGAAAGATTGTTTGCAAGGTTCCAAAGCTTATCCTGGAGCCCCAGCGCGGAAACGATCTGCTCCAGAAACTTTTTGTCCACCCTCCGGTTATCCAGCTGCAGAGGCAGTACCAGATTTTCATACACATTCAGCACCGGGATAAGATTATAATTTTGAAAGACAAAGCCAATATGCCGGCGGCGGAACGCGGCCAGCTTTTCCTGATTTTTGTAAGAAAGCTCCTTGCCGCCAATCAGTACCCTGCCGGAGTCGGGCGTATCCAGGCCTCCCATCATATGAAGCAGGGTGGATTTTCCAGAGCCGGAGGTTCCCACAATGGCCACAAATTCCCCCTCTTCGACTGCAAGATTTACACCGTCAAGAGCTTTTGTCACACTCTCTCCCAGCTGGTAATACTTTTTCAAATCAACCGTTTCTAAAATCGGCATAAAAAATCTCCTTTCCGGTTTCCCTCTATAAGCCGCTCCCAGAGTCGGGCAGCACGGGAAATCCTGATAAGGAGATCTTCGTCATATTCATCATTTATATCATCGTAAATCATTCGGATCCTGTCCTCGGACTCCCACTCCACGCCAAAGAAAACCGTCTCCATAAAACCGCTGCCCGGATAGGTCCAAATACACTTTTTTCCATACCATGTCTTTTGGTAGACACAGGGCCGGCATACATGGTCATATTCCACTATAATCCTGTTGGTGCCCTGGGGGGAAGTATAGAACTCACGATCAGCCACAAACAGCTTGTCGCTACACCTCTTAAGCAGACAGACCAGCAGAAAAAGCAGCGCCAGTTTTGCGGTAAATTTGATTCTATTTTCATTTTCTATAAAAATATAAGACACGGCAAATCGTCACATCGTATATTGTGAAAAATAGATTCTTAAGAGATTTTATAGAATGTTCACAATTTCTCTGTTGCATATTCGCTCCGTTTTGGGTATATTATAAGTAAGAAATCTTAAGTGATTTCATCATCACAATATGAGTCCTGTGACTGTTCCGACAGGACGGTAAAATAAAAGTGACAGAGTGATTATAATTGTGGGAGGGCAATCGCTCTCCCATTTTTTACTAAGGAGATATTTATGTGTCCAAAAGATGATTCATTTGATTTTCAGGTATTGAATCTGACAAAAAAAATTCTATGCTGATTATCCTAATCCACCATATAAAGAAATTATAAGAAAGAATAACAGACCATATAATTGTTTATTGTTGCAGTCACATTACGATTATTTCATTTGCTATTGTAGATAAAGATGAGTTTAACGAAACACGGGATAACATAGAATATATAAGAAATGATGCTCAAAATTATATCAATAATTATGTAAATTACATATTGGGCAATGCATTGAAATACGATAAAAAGGAATTTCATCGTAATATGGATATTCCACATTACAATATTTTCATAGTAAGTTAAAGATAACTGACAAAGACGCTGCCAAATAAAGCAACGTCTTATTTTTAAATTTCTATCACGGATTTACAACAAGCTTAACTCCCCGGCTCCTACATCATAGTATCATCCCGCAAAACCTCCGCCAAATTAATTTCACGCACACTGCGCCATGCCAGAGCGTAAGCCAGCGCCACGAAACAGACAATCGCCAGTATAAAGATACCGATCGGAAGAAACGGCGCCTGAGCTGCGAACTCTCCCACCGCAACATAACTGAGTCTTAGCATAGTTCCCACTGCTATGGCGGCCAGCGGCAGGGCGATCAGGATCGGACGGCCCGCCAAGATCAGGGCCTCGATGCAGAACATTTTTTTGATTTCCTCGGGCGTCAGTCCCACTGACATGTACCTTGCAAATTCTCTTTTTCTCTGGCGCACGAATCCCAGTGTGTTGGAAAACACATTGCCAATCCCGATGAGTCCGAGCAGAACGCAAAAACCGCCAAGAACCGTCTTCATTCCCTGGATTTGTCTGTCATTCAGCTCATATTCCCGGATGCGGTTTTCACATTCTACCGTATATTTATCGCTCAAAAGCTGCTCTATCTGCTCCTGAAGCCCATCCAGTTCCTGCAGGGATACATTTTCTCTGCACAAAACACGGATGGAAAGTTCCTCCTCTTCTCCTTCTATCTGTCCACTGATTTCCTTCCACAGAGATACGGGAATAAAATGTACCAGTTCATAATAATCCAGCGTTGCATATTCCTCCCTTAAAATAGGAACTTTCTCCGTATAAGACAGAACCGGAATTTCTCTCATCACCTCTTCCCTGCCCGGGGCCCTTAAGACCGTGGAAGCCGTTTCTGCGGCGCCGTCCGCCTTGATATAAGGCATAAAATCAGGATGCCGGAAATCCGGATTGGTCACATCCCGAATCTGATTCAGGAGCACTGCCCCGTCCAGCCGGGGCGAAACACCGATCTGCTCACAGTAGGCCAAAAAGCTCTTGTCGTCCAGTATCATAAGCGGGGCATTTACCAGCCATCCGCCGTGAGTCTTTGTCACATAGCTTTCAGGAGCACGGGAAAAACCGCCAAAGCCCTTCATCTCCTCACTGATTTCTTCCTCTGTGATCAGCCTTTTGGCGCTCTTTCTCTGATAAACCACCGCGCTTTCTACTCCGGCAAGGTTCTGAATCTCCTCTGTTTTTTCAAAGGTCTCCACCCCTACATCCTTCACGGTCACCATGATATCCCACATATTCCGGTATTTTTCGAAATAGGTTTCTCTTGTACTGATTCCTGAGAGGGCGAAAAAACACTGCATGATCGCAAATGCCAGGAAAGAAAATACCAGGGACAAGGAGGCTGTGCGCAGGGCTTTTTGCTGGGCCTTCATTGCCGCCTGTGCCAGTTCCCCTTCCACTCCCAGCAAAAGAGGAAGAAGCCCGGTCCTTTTCCTGCGCCTTAGCTGCAGTTCCCCTGTGTTTTTCATTGCCTCAAGGGGGGTGAGCCTGCTCAGTTTGATGGCGGGCAGCCATGCGGAAATCCATATCGTGCCTGCCGTTGCCGCCAAAGTTATCCCCAGCACCAGCGGGTGGTATCCGAAAACCGACCTCTGCCTGTCCGGAGCGACTTTTTCCAGCATGGCATTTGTAAGCTGTACAACCCCCATACTTGCCCCGATTCCAAGCAGATTCCCGGCTATCACCGGCACGGCGCTAAGAGCTGCCGCTTCCTGCAAAAGGCAGGCACGGATCTGCCTGGGTGTCGCCCCGATACTGGAAAAAATGCCGAACTGATGAATTCTCGCGTTCATGGAAACGGCAAAGGCATTGTGTATGACCACGATCAGGGAAAAGGAGGCGATCGCCATAATCACAAGATACATGGGAAACAGAAGCCTTGGCGCCGGATCCTTTTCATCCCGGATCAGATACATTGCCAAAAGCTGGTAGTTGTAAGTAATCTTCTCCTGCGGAATGCCCATCAGCTCTGCCATATGGGGTGTATCGGAAAGCGCATCCTTCATATGGTCAAAATAGAGATCGACTTCCTGTTCTTCTCCACTGCCTTCCTTTACGATCACATCCTTTACACTGGCAAAATTTCGGATGGACTCAATCTTTTTTGTGTCAATTTCACCGACCATACGGCTCTGCCATCCGCCTTCCTCCCGGCGGATTCGCTCAACCTCATATTTCCATGCATTATAAAACAGGCCGCACAGCAGGGATAACAGCAGGGCGGAAATAAACGCCGCAATCATAACGGACAGGCCGGAAGAACGGTTGTTTTTGATATAGCTTAAGGAATAATCTTTCCACATAGTAATTCGGCTGTCACCGGTTTATGACAGCGCTTTCGCCCCCTTTCTCTCATCGCTGACAATACGTCCGTCCTCCATGGTGATAATGCGCTCTGCCTCCAGAGCCACCTTTTCATCATGGGTGATCAGTAAAATCGTCTGCTCCAGATTGCGGTTGGACAGCCTGAGCATGTCAATCACTTCCCTGGAATTTTTCTGATCCAGATTGCCGGTGGGTTCATCCGCCAGAAGCAGCGCCGGACGGTAAATCAGCGACCGGGCAATGGCTGCCCTCTGCTGCTGTCCCCCTGACAACTGATTTGGCAGGGCTTCCAGACGCTCAGAAAGGCCCAGAGAAGCGACCACCTCCTCAAAATACTCCGGATTGGGCTTTTTCCTGTCAAGGGCAAGGGGCATAAGAATATTCCTGCGCACCGTAAGCGTGGGAATCAGATTATAAAACTGATACACCAGCCCCACCTTTCTGCGCCTGAAAACCGCTGCCTGCGTCCGGTTCAGCGTGGAAAGCTCCGTCCCGTCGATGACCACCTTTCCGCTTGTGGGCTTGTCCACACTGCCCAGAATATGCAGCAGAGTGGACTTTCCCGAACCGGAGGCACCCACAAGGGCCACAAATTCCCCCTTGCTTATGGACAGGTCGATGCCGTTTAAGGCTATTACCTGATTGTTTTTCTCTCCATATACCTTTCGGATCCCGTCACATTTTAAAATTTCCATCCTGTAATCTCTCCTTTTTCTATAGTCCCCCATGCCTCTTTCCCGGCATCACCAGGATATGAAAAGAGGGGTTACTTATAGTATAGCAGCCGAAAGTTACAGCTCAGTGACAGTAGAAGCGAATTTCAAAAAGGGCCCCGCCGCCCCGTCTGTTTTTTGCGCTTATTGTTCCGTTTTGGCGTTCCACAATCTCTTTGGCCAGAGCCAGTCCGATACCGATGCCGCCCTCACCTGCATTCTGCCCCCGGTAAAACCGCTCAAAAAGATGGGGAATATCCTCTTTTGCAAAGCCCTCCCCCTCATCCCAGATCAAAATTTCCGTATACAGGGGATTCTGTTCATAGGAACAGTAAACCTCTCCCCCCTTTCCATGCTCCATACAATTCTTCATCAGGTTCATGACCGCCTCCATGGTCCAGTCCAGGTCAGCCATAATCATCATCCCGCCGGCTTCCGGAATCTCAATGGAAGTCCCGGAGCCTTTAAATAATTCCTGCAGATTATCTGCCGCCAGGACAAGCAAGGTGAATACATCCACTTCCTTCCTCTGCAAAGGCAGAGTTCCGGCATCGATCCGGGATAATACGAGCAGGGCCTCCTCCAGGCGGGTAAGGCGCCGCAATTGCTTTTCCACCTGTTTTAAATGCCTCCCGTCCGGCTCCTGCCTCATCATCTGGAGGGACAGGGAAATCGCCGTAATCGGGGTTTTGATCTGGTGGGCGATATTGGACAGATTCTCTGCAAAATCATTCCTGGCCTGCACCGCCGCCTCCCTGGTCTGGTAAAGAAAGGTCAAGGTCTTGTATATTTCATCTTCCAACTTAGAAAAATCATCCTCCCCGGAGGTGGAAAGGATGATTGCTTTACCCCTGTTGACCTGCTCCAAATAATCTGCCAGGGCCTGGATCCGCCTGGCTTCCAGCTTGTTTTTCCACAAAAAAGTAAGCAGGAAGAGCAGTGCTCCCACCACAAAAAAAAACGCCGCAAATACTGTGATCCATCCATAGGCGGCGCCTGAAAAATCGGAAATGCGGTATCCCAATGCCGATAAAAAATCCTCCTTTGCCCTCGCCGGGGCATTTCCACTTGTGTATTCCTTCAAGACTGCTGCAATGACGTTTCTCAGCTCCGGCTCCCTGGCCGCCGCCGCCTCACAGAGCGCATTCAGCAGATCAAACAAAAGTCGGCTGTAATAACGGGAAACCAGCAGGACGCAGCCGCCGGAGGCGGTCAAACCGACAAACAGGCCAAACCCCAGAGTGATCAAAATGTTTTTACGTCCGCTCATATCTCATCCTCCATGCGATAGCCCACACTTCGGACTGTTTTCAGACAGGACGGCTCCTCCAGCTTATCCCGCAGCCTCTTCATGGTGACGGTCAGGGTATTGTCATTTACATAGCTTCCGTTCACATCCCATACATGCTCTAAGATTTTTTCTCTGGTAAGGGTTCTGCCCTTGTTTTGCATCAGATACAAAAGCAACTGATATTCGGCCAGGCCAAGGCTGACCTCCCGGGCATGTACCAAAACCCTTCGGCGGTTTAAATCCATGGAAATCCCGGCGCAGGAGAGATACTGCCCGGACGTGCCCCCGCTTCGTCGCAGCAGCGCCAAGATCCGGGAATACAATACCTCCAATTCAAAGGGCTTTACCACATAATCGTCCGCGCCGCCTGCAAAGCCCGAGACAATGTCTGACGCATCCCCCCGGACAGTAAGGAAAATAACAGGCAGTTCCCGCCAGTTGCTGCGAATCCACTGGCACAGACGATCTCCCCGCCCGTCCGGCATATTCCAGTCCAATAGAACCAGCGTCGGCACCTGCTTTGCCAAAGCCTGCCTTGCCGCTGCCACGGTGGCGCATATGGTCACCCGAAAGCCCTTCTGCTCCAGATACTCTTTCACCGCAGACGCAATATTGGGGTCATCCTCAATATAATACAAATCCATCATTTTCGGTTCCTGATTCCTTCCGATAAACATTTTCCACCCCTTTAGTGAATCACACGGAATTTCCTTATCTTTCCGGCATTTTAAACCCTGCAAGGGCTTTATTTAAATAATCATTGAAGGGACGCATGGCTTCAAACACCTTTATCATTTGCGGCAGAAATGCCTCAATATCCAAGAAAGCCTTGTCTTCCACAGGATATTCAAGGTACCAGCTCTTATATTTCAGAAACTCAGCCTGGGGATGTTCTTTTTCATAGCCGGACGGAACATTTTTCAGGGCGGTTCCCTTTACTGTAAAATATTTTTCGAACTCGGCCGCATGAGTAATTTCATCCCATTCATCCGGATGCTCCGCGATATAATCACGTACCATCCTTGTTGCGTCTTTAAACATATCGGCAAAAAGGCCGCCGCCCAAAAAGGAGTTATTGCCGGGTTTGATCATCAGATAATAGCCTACCGGCACAGGAAGTTTCCCCTGGGCGGCGATATGGGCACGGAAAGCGGGATTGTAAGGAGACTTATCGTGACTAAAGCGCGTATCCCTCACAAGCTTAAATATCAGTTCCTTCGGAACATTATGTAAAATGCGGTTGTCTGTTTTCCCTATTTCCAGTATCAGCCTCTGCAAAAGCTCCTCAAACTCCGCCTCTGCCTCTTTGTACTGCGCCTTGTGAAGATGATACCATTCACGGTTGTTATTCTCACTCAATTCAGTTAAATAGTTTAATATCAGTCCGGTATTCATGCAAACTTCCTCCTTATGATTCCAGAAAATTCTTATAGTACCTGATTTCCTCCGGAACGCCGTCCGGCGTATTTTCCAGCTTCCGGTACAAAAGGCTGATCCGGTGCAGAACCTTTGAATTCATGATGTTATATCTTTCCGTCGCCTGTTTGTAGAGAGGATTTGCACCGATTTTTTCCCTCACTTCTTTTTTAAAGGGACAGTATGTAAACAAAATGATTCTGGCTACCTTGTTTAATCTGGGGGAGCCTGCGCTTTCATAAAGCAACCAGGTCATATAATCCGACACGAACATGGTTCTGTAATTGTTTCTTGCCCGCACAAGCTGCTGCTTGACTTTATCCTTCGCATCTGTGGACAGCTCCTTATTGTTGCGGTAGAACTGTACATAATCACAGTACTCGCTGGTAAGGGACGGTTCCGTTACGTCGTTCCATCTGGCTCCCTGGGCGCGCTTGCACATTTCCCAGCGGAATTCACCGCTCAGGCGCATGATGCTCTGGGCCAGTTCCTCCGTATGGAAAACGGAGAGCATCATACGGGCCGGTGTGGTACGTTTTTTTCCTTCTATCTCCTGCCACATAATACATCTGCCGCCGATATTTGGCATCAGAATGATGTCCGGCAGAACCTCCACCTCGATCTGCTCATGGATGCCTCTTTCCTGGTTATAATACCGGGTTTCCCTGTAGAAAGCCTTAAAATCCTTCTTCCTGATATTTTCGATTTCAGCCGCCGCTTTGTCCGCCGTGACAACAGTCGTCTCCAGGGGCTTAAACAGATTGTGCGAAGAAAACAGGGGACAGAAAATACTGAGTTGTCCGAAGGTAAGCCGGTTGATCACGGGAAACATATTTGTCAATTCATAAATCACCTTGGAGCCGTTGTTCTGCATCAGAGCCGCTTCCTGACTCTGCGTGATCCGTCCTGTCCGCTTCTGTTCCAGGATATAATCCCGATAATCCATGTCCATTTCGTTGCGGCTGGGCTCCTTTTTCCCTTCATAAATGGCCATCAGCCATTCATATATGGAATAAACTCCCTTTTCCGGACAGGTTGGCATATTCTGGGCCAGCCCGTACAGGTAAACCGCATTTTCCATTCCCGCAATTTCTTCGTCCACGTAACCAAAATCAAAAAACATGCGGATAACAGGCGGAAGAAAGCCCGATCTTACACTCACCCGCAGGGCCGCCTCATAGACCTTATAAAACAGATCCGCAATTTTGCGCCGAAGCTGTGCCGCCAAAGGAGCATCGTCATTTTTGTTGGCCAGCTTCTTATAGGCGGTTACGCTGTCCCTGAAGGAACCGGCCAGTTCCTCCTCACAGCCCGCAAATTTCAAAATTTTTTCCAGAGAGTTTGTAAGTTCCGCTGCTATCTTTGTATTGTCCAATATTTATTCCTCCTGCAAATATTATGTCTACATCCTATCGTGTCTTCTCCTGTAAATAAGTATATGATACCGCGCCGCCAACTGCAATTTTACCATAGTTTCATATTTTAGGGTAGTTTTTCCGAAAAATTATGTAAGCGGGGGAAACCGTCCTCACCCCGCATACCTCTCTATCAGCTCCGCCAGCTTCTCAGGATACTTTTCTGCCCATTCTTCATACCACATCCCTTCCTTTTCCACCATCTTCCCCAGCTCTGCCAGAAACTCGGGAATATCCTCTGCCAGTATGGACTTTCCCATATCCGCAAGAACCTCACTTCCCTGGATGGGGCAGCCTCCGGTAAATATGGCAAAAGCAGGCTTTGGGCCTTCCGGCGTCTGGCGTATGCCGCCGCGAAAGCCGATCTTTCCGATCTGATGAGTTCCACAGGAAGAAGGACAGCCGGAAATATGAATTTGGGGAAGGACGCCATCGGCAAAGCCTTCTTTGTGAACCCTTTCAATACAGGCATTTAATAATGCCTGGGAATCGCCGATGCCGACCTGGCAGACGCTGGCGCCGATGCAGGCTACGGAGGTATCGAAAAGAGTCCGGGCGCTGTCCTTTGTGGCGGAAAGAATTTCCCGGACTTCCCCGGCGCTGCAGTTTACCACGTAAAGTCCCTCCTGGGGAGTCAGCCGTATCTCCACCTCTTCCATGGGCTGAATCAAATGATAAAGACGGGCGGCCTGATCCGGTGTCAGCATACCGCCTGCCGGCTGATAAAATACGGCGTAAAGCCCCTCCTGCTTTTGGGGTGCGATGCGTTTTTCGGACAAAACAGGATCCTTTACAGGCATACTCTGCTTCTTAACCGTCCGCGCGGCCTCCTTATATTCCTTTAAAGCCATATATTCCGAAAGCTCCAGCGCCCTGTCGGATTGAGACGCCGTGGCTTTTTGTACTGCAAATATCTCTTCCAGCTTTTCCAGGTAAGCTTTCCGAAAGCCCTCCTCCCCTAATGCCTCCGCCATAAAACGGGTTCTTGACTTGGCACGGTTCTCATAATTTCCATATGCCACAAAGGTATCTACCATGGCCTTGATATAGTAAAGGATCTGATCGGGAGAAATATCTCTCGCAACGCAAATACCAAGGGCAGGTTTTACGCCCAGCCCTCCGGCCGCATAAACGTCAAAGGTCCGGCCTGGTCCGGCCACAAACCCCAGGTCACGGAACGTAGCGTGGGTTTCGTTTTCCAGCCGGGAAGAAAAACAGACCTTTAATTTGCGCGGAAACTTCACCGCCTTGATAAAGCCCATCATATATTCCCCCGCGGCAACGGCATAGGGCATTACGTCAAAATACTCCTCCTTTTGAAGGCCGGATAAGGGGGTCGCCATTACGTTCCGAGGGAAATCCCCTCCGCCGCCCCGGGAGATCATCCCTGCCTGCCAGGCCTCTTTCATCAGATCACATAGCTGCCCGGCTTCCAGATCATGAAGCTGGATGGACTGGCAGGTGGTCATTTTTAACCGTCCGATTTCATATTTCCCGCAGCTCTCCACAATAAATTTTAGTCTTTCCTTTGTAAGGCGGCCGCCGGCCATCCGAAGCCGCAGCATGTGCTTCTGGCCGCCTCGCTGCGCATAGCTTCCGAAACCGCCGGAAAATTTCTTATATTCGGCCACAGAGAGTTCCCCTTTATGAAATTGTATTGTTTTTTCCCGAAATTCGTCAAGGTCGGGAAGGAATTCGGTGAAATAATCTTTGGGCATGGCTTTGTATTCTCCTTTTATCAATATTTTGATCCCTTGCGAAGCGTACTGTCGTTGATCTTATTATTGACAAAGAATGGGTAAATAAACACGTTCCCGGACAAAAAACACGGCACATGCTTTCTGCTCCGCCGTTTTTTTGCCTGTAAGTTTAGAATATCCTGAATCCGTGAGACTTATTGTCTCGGCACATTGATAACCGCATATTTAATCAGCATTGGTAATAATGACCAGCATCCATTGGTCAAATAAAAGTTATTCTGGAAAATTCCTTTCTATCACTCGGCTTGAACAATGTACTTTCGTTGATAAGCATATAAAATCCCAGACCACCTGTATAACAGCCGGTCATGATGGGCCAGGTATTATTGGAACTGTAAACGGAATAATGGGCTATAGGCAGCTGAACGACAAATATACTTTCTGGAATGTTTTCCGCCATATATTGCTTCTTCCCAACCCAAGCTTTGTCCTCCTCGCATGTCTGGTGATATGGCATGCTATCATTGGTGTTAGTATATAAATGTGGATAGGAAAAGTTGAACAACCTATACTATCAAATGAAAGAGCAAAGGAGATGTTCAAC
>CAJTVL010000043.1 GCA_910579425.1 uncultured Lachnospiraceae bacterium
GGTTAAATATGTAGTTGTCAATGTGCCGGGACAATAAGTCTCACGGATTCAGGTCTTATGTAAGACTTTGCCACAATGTGGAAAAGTTAGAAGAAGGGGCAAGCTGAACAGGAAGCTTATAAAAATCATTGACATATAGTACTAAATATAGTACTATAATATTGTGGGAGGAGTATGACGAGTGCCAGGTGTAGAAAAGATAATTGACAAGATGAAGCGACAGCCTAACGGAATACGACCGGAAGAAGCCGAAAAAGTACTTAAGGCTTATGGATACGAACCAGTAAGACAGGGAAGGAGCATAAATAATGGAAGTTAAAGACTATATAAAGTTACCGTACACAAGATTGGTACAGGAGATGAATGATGAAAGCGGGCATTATTTTTACGGTAGGATCTTAGAACTTGACGGCTGTCAAAGTACAGGGGATACTTTGGAAGAACTGTATGAAAGCCTTAACGAAGCTATGGAAGGATATATAGAAATCAAGTTAGAAAATAACTTGCCTGTTCCCACCCCGGAATCAGCAGAGAAATATAGCGGGAAGTTTGTAGTAAGGCTGCCAAAGTCCTTACATCAGCGTCTGGTAATCGAAGCAGACAAGGAAGGTATAAGCCTTAATCAGTTGGCATTATATAAGCTGGCGCTTTAGGTATAAAGGATGATCAGCCAGGGATGGCAAAACAAAACCCTTTGTTTGTGGGCGCCGCAGTTCTCCAAGAGATGACAAATGGAATACGGGATTTCAAAAATATATACTCCGCAGGGAAACCTGCGGAGTTTTTCTGACCTATTAACATTTCAGGAGAATTTAACAGAATAGTGTGGAACACTGTAAAATCATATGGATAAGAGAAAATTATTGAATTAGATTTCTATATGAAAGAATGCGAAAATTCTGAACCCTGTAACTAAAATAATTACTGCCGCTGTCTCGGGCAGAAATTCGAATTATGCTCTTGCAAATTTAGTTCATAAAAAATTCCTCACAAAAATTTTTATGTCCTGAAATACCATTTATTGTATTAAAAAAAAGCGCCCTACTTTATCTTGTAGTGAATGCAGGGAGAGGGCCAGGAGTACGGAAAAACCTGACAAAAACCTTCTTGAAAAAAGAAATTGGAAATGATATACTATCGTCACTTAGACTAAATATCAAACATTCTGCAGAAAGCAGGGTGTATTAAGATGCAGTGGATGCCGGGGTTTTTGCAGGACATCCCTGCGTAAGGCCGGTGTTTTCGTCTGTTTTTGGAAGAGCACAGGCGGCATGCTAAGAGAGTTGAAAGAAACAAAGGAAAAGGAGATCAGTAATGAAACGAGTGACGGCGTGGTGTATGGCATTTAGTTTGGTTTTGTTATGCGCATTCCCGGTACGGGCAGAAATGATTGGCGGCGGCAGGGAAGGGACAGCAGAACAGACACAGGAGCCCCAGACCGGGGCGGCCGGTAAAAGTTTTGTGGACGCTTCTAATGCAACCGCTGTTGCGGAGCAGCCTCAGGCAGGCCGGGAGGCGGCAACGGCGACTCCTACGCTCACCCCGCAGCCTGTCGGAAGTTCAATGCCCGGTAACTCAGCGCAGCCCGTCGGAAGTTCGACGCCTGGTACCTCGTCGCAGCCCGTCGCAAGTTCGATACCCGATACCTCGTCGCAGCCCGATGAGAGTTCGACGCCTTCGGCCGCTCCCACACCAAGCGCAAGCCCGGTATCCGGAGAGGGGCCGTCACCGCAAATCAGTCCGTCACCGGAAGGCAGTCCGTCACCGGAAACCAGCCCTTCGCCGGAGATCAGCCCCACGCCCAGTGTCAGTCCTTCTGCCAGTCCCAGCGTGGAAGGTCTGGAAAACTCTCTGATGAGTACCCAGGCTGACGGGGAAGACCCGGATTGGAATAATGAAAATGCCCCCTCCAATGTATCAGGCGGCATTGAGGTAATCCTGAGGAATGTACTGCCCACGGAAGGCATTGTACTGAATGTCTGGCTGGAAAAGGACGGACAGGCGGCAGGAGATACAAGGCAGGTACAGCTTGAAAAGAGTGCAAAGGGGCGTTCGGAGATCTTTGAGGGACTCGATGAGGGGACTTATAGCCTGAAGATTACCGGCCCCGGATTTATTCAGTATAAACAAGATATTGAGGTGGTAAGAGGAAGCGTTCAGAGCGCAGAGATCCATACGGGCTTTGTGAATCTTGAAGGTTTTTTTTCTGACACAGATTTTTCTTATGATACAGAACATCCCCATCCCGGCGTACTTCTGATCGGGGATGTAAATGGAGATAATATCCTTGACGATCAGGATAAGGATGCCATTATGAGTGCCATGAGCAGAGGAGAAAACGGGGCGCTTGTTGGGGATCCGGATCAGAATCCCACGGATTTGGACCGGGACGGAAAAACGGATCTGGTGGATCTGCAGTACTATGTCAACAGCAAAGCCAGGCTGGATGAGGGGAAGCACACCCGGGCGCCTTTGAGCAGTGCAATCATGCCGGAGGCCGTCAAGGTGAATCTGAGCCCGCAGACCACGGTTTCGGGCGGCAGTGTGGAGGAACTGCTGAAGGATAACGAAAACATGGTTTCCCTGCAGAATGCAGACGGAACGGAAATTTCCGGGACGAATCCCGTAGAGCTTGGTTTCAACCTCCAGAGTGCGGAACAGGAGGAACAAAATCAGTGTGCCTTTATGGAGCATGTGGTAATTTCTATGGGTGAATCCTCTATTGAAAACGGTATTTTCTATTATGAGGATCAGAACGGAGAACGGAAGCCGATCTATATTGTGGACGGGAAGCAGGCGGATGCTGCGATGGCATATGCGCTGCCTTCGGAGAGTGAGCGCGCGGCCAGAGCCGGCCGCTCCGGTGAGCTTGTGATAGATTTGGGCGGCCAGGTTGCCGTCAAGAAGGTGGAGCTTAGAATTACCGGAACTAAGAATAAAAACCTTGCACAGATCAGCAAGGTGGAATTCTTAAACGGTATGAAAAACAGAATCCCTGAGCCCAAAACGGATATTCCTACAGGGCTGTCTGCAGAGGAAGGGGATCAGTCCTTTATCCTGAAATGGAATAAGGCGGAGAATATTACCGGCTATGAGGTGAAAATTACCTGTAACGGCCAGTCGGAAACCGTGCGCGCTGCGGCTGAGAGCCTGGAAGTAAAATCCTTTCAGGGTAATAAGCTGTCAAACGGCACGGCCTATGAAGTATGTGTGCAGTCTGTGAACGGAAACTGGCAGAGCGGATACGGCAGTGCCATAACGGTTACGCCCGAGGTTTCCAAAGTGCCGGATGCGCCGGACAATTTGAAGGCCACAGGCGGTTATTGTGTTGTCCGCATGAGCTGGAAAAACATGAAGAACACAAATACATATAATGTATATTACAGGGAGGCAGGAGAAGAGGCTTTCACCAGGGTAGAAGGGATTGCCCGGAACAGTTATGAAATCACAGGCCTGAAAGAGAAGACGAGGTATGAGGTATATGTAACCGGTGTAAACAGTCTGGGGGAAGGGAGCCGCTCCATCATTTCCGAGGCAGTGACCACCACCCTGATTCCCGCCAAGATGCCCAATTATAAGCTGATTAATGAGTCTAACGGCAAAGGGAAGTTGAGCGCCCATATTGTAAGCGCCACTCATGCCAGAGGCACTATGGTGGCAAGCCCTTTGGATACCGCCGGCAAAAGCGCCCTGGGGACTGTGGACAAGGATTTCGGCTCCAGCTATCAGATTCTGGACTGGGATGACGGTGCGGCCTATGTGTCTCCGGATAAAGGTCTTTTATTTACCCTGGATGACTATTATCAGATGAGCTATATTACCTTTGCAGAGACGGAGGATATTGCTTCCTATAGCCAGGTATCGGTCTACTATTATGACAAAGAGCATCCCGACGGCGTTTACGCGGAAAATCCGGTAGTTCTCCAGAGGTCGGATTCCAACGGGAGGAAATATTATCTGATCAAGCTGGCAGAGCCGATTACGGCCAACAAGGTGAGGCTGGGATTTGCACGGGGATATAATCTGTACAACATTGTAATCGCAGAAGTGAATTTCTACCATTATGACAGCCTGGAGGATGACATTCTTGCCCTGTATGAAAATGATCTGCAGACCTCTTTGAGGGAAGGGGTAACGGAAGAAACCATAAATGAACTCCAGAAACGCCTGGACAGCGTGGATGAGAAAAGCGGTGAGTATCACCCGGAGCGGGCAGTGCTGCAGAGAGAGCTGGATAACGCAAGAGGGCTTTTGGAGCACGGCTTCAATGATGTGATTGAGATCAAGCCCCAGATTACGGCGCGCAGGGACGCTCATTTGGGCTTTAGCGGGCTGAATGCGTGGCAGCCCCTTGGAATTACGGCCTATGAAGGGGAACAGATCGTCATTTATGTGGGACACAATCAGCTGAAAACAGGCTCCAATTCGGCGCTGAAGCTGATCGCAACCCAGTATCATGCGGAGGCGGGGGCTTTTGCCTCGGAGGTGGCCTCCTTAAAGGTGGGACGCAATGAGATTACCATACCGGCAATCCAGAGCCTGGCCTGCGAGGGCGGGGGAGCCCTTTATATTCAGTATACCGGGGACAACGGCAATGACAGATACGCGGTGCGGGTTAACGGAGGAGTCAAAGAGCCCGTTCTGGATCTCTACGGAGTGACGGATGAGGCTGAGCGCCTGGAGCGTGTGAGCGCCTATGTCGGGGAGCTGGAGGAGCATGTGGCCTCTCAGGAAGCCCTTCACAGAGAGAAACACGAGACGGCAGGAGAAGGAAATAAAGTGAACCGGGCTTACGACAAGCAGAACTGTATTCTCGGGGCAACGGAAATTATGTTAGACCAAATGATGCTGTCCGTGTCGGCAGAGCAGATTCTGGCAGGCCTTGGGTCAGGCAGCACGCAGGAAAAGGCGGCCAAGCTGAATCAGTCTCTCCGGGCAATGGATGAAATGCTGGAGCTGTTTTACCATCACAAGGGGTTAAGCGATGATCCGTCGGCGCCTGCAACGGATCGTATGCCTGCCGCGCATTTGAATATCCGCTATATGAGAATGTTTGCAGGGGCGTTTATGTATGCCTCCGGAAACCATATCGGAATTGAGTGGGGCTCTGTGCCGGGGCTGGCGACATCCGTTCCGGTTCAGTCAGAGAACGGAAAGTACCTGAGCGGAAATTATTTCGGGTGGGGAATTGCCCATGAGATCGGCCATAATATCAATCAGGGAAGCTATGCCATTGCGGAAGTGACCAATAATTATTTTGCCGTACTGGCACAGGCAAAGGATCGAAATGATTCCGTGCGGTTCCAATATAAGGACGTTTATAAGAAGGTGACGTCCAATACAGTGGGACACCCTTCCAATGTGTTTACCCACCTTGCCATGTACTGGCAGCTCCATCTGGCCTACGACCGTGGCTACAATTATAAGATCTATGACAGCTATCAGGAGCAGCAGGAGAATCTGTTTTATGCGCGGGTGGATTCCTACAGCAGGAACACGTCGCTTGCACCGGGAAATCTGAATTTAAACGGCGGAAGCGATCAGAACATTATGCGCCTTGCCTGCGCGGCGGCCGGGAGAAACCTGACAGAGTTTTTCATGCGCTGGGGACTTGTGCCTGATCAGGAAACCAGCAGTTATGCCGGCCAGTTCCCCAAGGAAGAGAGGGCGCTGTATTATCTGACAGACGATGCAAGAGTTTATGAGATCGAAAGGGGCGGAACGCAGGGAACCATCCGGGGAGACAATGTGATCGGTTCTTCCAGCAGTGTCAGTGTAAGTGAAAGCGTTGCAAATGAGGTAAATCTTACCATTGAGTGTACCGCCAATCCGGATGTAATTCTGGGATATGAGATTGCCAGATATTGTTATGAGGACGGGGAGAGCGTCCGTCAGGTGATTGGTTTTTCCACAGAAAATACCTGGCAGGATCATGTTGCAGTGGTAAATAACCGGGTGATGACCTATGAGGTGACTGCGGTGGATAAGTTTGGCTACCGCTCCAATCCGGCGACGATCGGGGAGGTAAAGATTTCCCATGACGGGAGCCATGACAAATCCATGTGGACGGCGGCCTCCAATCTGCATTCCCAGGAGGATACGGCACAGGAGGCAGGGGAGAATGATCCCTGTGCGCCCGAGACTGTTTCGGCAATCAGCCGGATCATTGACAATGATTATAACAATACCTACACGGGTATGGTGCAGGGCGGAGATGCCACGGTGCTTCTGAGGTTAAATCAGGTACTTTCCGTGTGCGGGCTGAAATATACGGTGGATTCCGGAACCGTAATCGGAAACTATGAGATTCAGGTGAGTGTGGACGGAAGTACCTGGACTACTGTGAAGACGGGGAGCTTCGATGACAAAAAGGGGAGCCAGACCGTATACTTTGAGAACGGCAAAGACCCATGGGTATGTACCTATGATGCCGCCTATGTGAGACTGAAAGCGCCGGGACAAACCGAAATCAGTATTTCGGAGATCGACCTTTTGGGTCCTGCGGGAGACGATATTTCTTTTGGCGCAAAGGAAGACGGAACGCAGGGCGCCGTGGGAATCCTGGCGGAGGATTATGTCTACGAGCAAAAGGACGGGGTGGAAAACTACATCCCCAAGGGTTCCCTGATCTTTACCGGCAGCTATAAGGGAAATCCGGCATACAATGTGGTAGTGCTTTATGATGAAAGCGGTTCTGTGGTAGGCGGAGTGGAGGAAAGCGGCGCATTAAAGTCATCCCAGATCATTCTTGCAAATGTACCCGAAAACGGCCTGCTCGGGGAAGTGAGCAGAGGAACCTGGATCTACTGGATTGAGCCGTCGGCGCAGGGAGAGCTTTCCGTGCCTGGCGGGAAGATACGGGCGCAGCTCTATCGTGTGGACAACGCCATCACCAATGAGGGACAGAGGCTTGTGAGCGATACCCTGCCCCTGGTGATGCCGGAGAAAGACAGGCTGCCGGAGATTACACTGAAGAATGAGGTAAAGAAGTAACGGTTCTGCCTACAGGATAATGAGATGCGCACCGAGGGGTGCGCAGATAGGAGTAAACGTGAAGAGGATCAGGAAAGGATTATATTTCATTACGGCGATACTGACGCTTTTTCTTCCCATGCAGGCTGCTGCTGCGGGACAGGACGGGGTATCCCTGGTTCAGGAGGAAGACAGTGTGAGCATTGTGCTGGAGATGGGCAATGCGGAGCAGGAAAAAATATCGGCGGTTGCCGTTTCCCTGCAGATCGGCCAGGAGAGCAGGGATAAAGTAAACGTGGAATTTGAGTTTGCCGGAGAGCTTGCCGGAGCGGCGGAGGGCTTTCTGTATAATGAAAGTACAGGCGTTCTGGATATTTATGCAGCCTCGGACAGGAGCCTGTTCCATGGGGAAAGCCTGAATCTTGGCCATGTCCGGGTAACGCTTAAGGATTCGGGGCAGATTCTCCCTGTGGAGATCAGCTATCGGGACGGTTCCTTTCAGGCAGCGAATGAGGCGTATGGGGAGAAACGGCCGATGGTGGCTAATACTCCCGATCCGGTCAATATGCAGATAGGAGAAGGCGCGGGAGATACAGGGGGAGATGCCGGAGGGGATCTGTCCGGCGGCGGAAACACAGATAAAGACCCGGGACAGGACAGCACGATCGGCGCCGGCACAGAGCCGGGACAAAGCGGCAGCGCTTCCGACGGAGGTGTTTCCGGCGGGAACAGTTCCGAGGGAGGAAATGTGGATGACGGGCTTCAAGACGATCATACTGAGTTTGTGAACGATCCGTCCGGTGCCCAGAATATTTCCTCAGCCGTAGTCAGAAAAAATGAAATCCCCACAGAATTAGTAGACATGAGCCAGGGAGCGACGGCTTCGATCGGGGGAGGAAGCCGTCCCGGCGCAGGCACGCCGAAATGGACCAGGCCGGAGGGAAAGGTATCGGTAGTTTCTCCCGAAAAAGGGCCTGCAAGTATTTTTGTAGCGGACAGCGGTCAAAGCTCTTCCGGGGAGACCTCCCCTGACAGAGAAGAGGAAACAGGAGAGGAGCCTTTCGGGGAAGAAAGCGCCTTTGGAGACGGGGAAGGCATCCGGGGAGAAGAGATTGTCCTGGATCAGAAGAACGGCGGAGCAAAGGACAGTCAGAATGAAAAAAGAAACCGTATCCTGGTGGGGGCCGGGATTACCATAGTCTGTGCAGGCGGGGTTGGGCTTGCCGCCTTTGCTCTGGTGAAGACGAAAGGTGCATTGGCCTTAAAGAAGCGGAAAAAACCTGTAAGAAAGAAGCGCAAAAAGCCTGTTCCAAAGAAAAGGAGGCGGCCGTAAATAAGCGGTATGATGAAAACCATTCCATCCGAAGAAAAAGGGCTGGGTGGGTTACATCCTGACCATTGACGGGGAGCGGATTTATATTGCAGGGGATACGGACATAACGAATGAAAACCGGCAGGTGAAATCGGGTGGAGATTCGGATGAAACGAAACCAGGCATAAAATGCCCGCAAGGGAGAGGAAAGGGCGGGAGCCTGTTCTGGGGTCAGGACTCTTTCCGGTAGGCAGAAGGGGAGTACCCGGTCTGCCTGTGGAAGATTCTGCTGAAATAAAGGGGATTCTCATAGCCCACAAGATTGCCGATTTCCTGAATGGAGTAATTGGTGTTTTTCAGCAGCTCTTTTGCCTTGCCGATCCGGATGGAGGTAAGGTATTGCATGGGGGTGACTCCCATATAGCGTTTGAAGCAGCGGATAAACCAGCATACGCTCATGTGCTGGTTTTTTGCGTATTCTTCGATACAGATATTCTGTGAAAAGGATTCGTTGAAAAAGCGCACGCTTTGTTCCATTTCCTTCTGGTTGCGGAATTTATCGGTGGAGGACTCAAGCTGGCTGCGCAGGATACCACAGAAAAGCTCCTGTAAAAGCAGACTTAGGAATTCCTCAAAGCAGGGCCGTTTGACCTGGAGCTCCAGGATAATTTGGTTAAAAAGCCCGGTAAAATTAAAGGAAAGTCCGCAGGAGAGGATGTGAGTCCGGGAGAATCCAATTTTGTCCAGCATCTCGGAAACGGCGGAGCCGGAAAAGTGGATCCAGCACACCTCCGGCTCATCCTTGGCATAATAGTGATAGCTCTGGCCCTCTCCCGGGCGGTAGAGCACCATGCTGCCGGCCTGGGCCTCCTGCTGATGGCCGCCTATGGAGAAGAAGGCCTTTCCCGAGGAAACATACAAAAGCTGATAGTCCCTGCGGCCCTCCGGTCTCTGGGTCATCATGACGCTCTGGCGCAGCAGCCGGTAGATCCCACAGCCGCTGACAAAAAAGGGCCGGTCCAGGACTATAATTTCATTATCCGGTTCTCTGATATATCCGGTGTTGGCATACATGGGCGGGAGGGCTCCTTTCAATTTATAGTGAACCGCAAAGGTTTTTGCTTCCGGCATTCACTACAGGAGCTATTGTATCATTTTGTGCATGTTTTGTGCAATACAGGATATAGAAATCCGGGAGCTTTTTTTCTATAATGATAGGTATTCAGTATTTGAAAGGAAGAGATCGAAGGAGGTTAAAGGATGATTATTCCAAGATACTACGAGGATTTAAACGTGCTGCACCACAATACCATGCCTAACAGGGCGTATTATGTACCGGCAGCAGAGCGGCTCACAAACCCTGTGGAGGGGCGGGAGGAGTCGGAGCGCTTCCAGCTTCTTACGGGCGCGTGGAAATTCCGCTATTTTGACAGCATTTATGATGTGAAGGAGGAATTTTTCAGGGAAGGCTATGATACAGGCAGCTTTGATACCGTAACCGTGCCGGGAGTGTGGCAGAATTACGGATACGACCGGCACCAGTATACCAATGTCCGCTATCCTTTTCCCATGGATCCGCCCTATGTTCCCCTTGAAAATCCCTGCGGGGAGTATGTGCATACCTTTACTTACCATAAAGAAAAGAATGCGCCCAGGGCATACCTTAATTTTGAGGGAGTGGATTCCTGCTTTTATGTGTGGATAAACGGCAGCTATATCGGTTACAGCCAGGTTTCCCATTCCACCAGTGAGTTTGACGTCACAGACCAGCTCAGGGAGGGGGAAAATACCCTTTGCGTGCTGGTGCTTAAGTGGTGTGACGGAAGCTATCTGGAGGATCAGGACAAGTTCCGGATGAGCGGGATTTTCCGGGATGTGTATCTTCTGAAAAGGCCCGAGGAGGGAATTTTTGATTACTTTGTGAAAGCTTTGCCCACAGAAGATTTTAAGAGCGGCAATGTGGAGATTTCCTTCAAGTATCTGAATCAGCCCGTTTCCGTGAAGGTCAGCCTTTTTGACGCGGAAGGAAACTTAACGGCAAGTGTGCAGGCTGCGCAGGAGAAGGTGTCCTTTCAGGTGGAAGAGGCAAGGCTCTGGAACGCGGAGGAGCCCTATCTGTATACTCTGGTTTTGGAGACTGAGGATGAGGTGATCACGGACTATGTGGGGATCCGTGAGATCCTGGTGGAAAATGCCGTGATTTACTTAAACGGCAGGAAGGTGAAATTCAGGGGAACCAACCGCCATGACAGCGATCCGGTGACAGGCTTTACCATCAGTATGGAGCAGCTTAAGAAGGATCTTAAGGTGATGAAGGAGCATAATATAAATGCTATCCGTACCAGCCACTATCCCAATGCACCCTGGGCTTACCAGCTCTATGACCGTCTGGGCTTTTATGTGATTGATGAGGCGGACAATGAGAGCCATGGAACCGAGACGATTTATTCCACGGTGACGGACTGGGAGGAAAGGTGCAGATTCTGGGGAAGAGCCATTGCGGATAACCCGGAATTTACCCAGGCAACGGTGGACAGAACCCAGCGCTGTGTGGAGAGGGACAAGAACCGTCCCAGCGTGGTAATCTGGTCCATGGGCAACGAATGCGCTTATGGCTGCACCTTTGAGGAGGCGCTTAAGTGGACAAAGGAATTTGATTCCACCCGTCTGACCCACTATGAGGCGGCCCGCTATGCCCCAAGGCCGGACTGCGATTTCAGCAATCTGGATATGCACAGCAGGATGTACCCTGCTCTGACGGAAATCCATAAGTATTTTGAGGAGGACGGCTCCCTTCCCTATGTGATGTGTGAGTACTGTCACGCCATGGGCAACGGCCCCGGCGACCTGGAGGATTACTTTGAACTGATTCAGCAGTACGACGGCATCTGCGGGGGCTTTATCTGGGAGTGGTGCGACCATGCCATCGAGACGGGCAGAACCGTTACCGGAAAGAAAATGTACGCCTACGGCGGCGACCATGGGGAATTTCCTCATGACGGGAATTTCTGTATGGACGGCCTGGTATATCCTGACCGCAGGCCTCACACGGGCTTGCTGGAGTTTAAGAATGTCCATCGTCCTGCCAGGGTGGTTTCCCTTCATTTAGACGGGGGCGATGGCCAGGCCGCGAAGGAGATGGTGCTTCACAATTATATGGACTTTGTGAATCTGAAGGATTATCTCACTCTCAGGTATGAGGTGACCTGCGACGGCGTCACGGTGGAAAAGGGCGCCATTTCAGACCAGGAGCTTTTGGACATTCCGGCTCATGAGGAAAAAGCGGTTCCCATTCCCTTTACAGTTCCTGAAAACGGGAAATGCTTCCTTCGGGTATTTTATGATCAAAAGCAGGAAAGCGAGGTGCTCCCCGCCGGATTTTTGTTGGGATTTGAGGAAGTAGAACTGAAAAACGCCGGCAATGAAAACCAAAAGGTGAAAGCCTTGTTTGAAAAAGAAAACGGACAGGGAGAATTTGAAATCCGCAGAGAGGACCGCAGCGTTACGGTTTCTACCCCGGAATTTTGCTACACCTATGACGAATTAAAGGGCGTGTTTACACAGATGGTTTATCACAACCAGCAGCTTCTTGCCCGTCCTATGGAATATAACATCTGGCGTGCCCCCACGGATAATGACCGCGTGATCAAGCAGGAGTGGATGAAGGCCCAGTATGACCGCATTGTTACCAGGGCTTATGAGACTCATGTCAGTGCGAAGCCGGAAAAGGTGAAAATTGAGACCACTCTTTCCGTTTCGGCCATCTATCTTCAGAGGATCCTAAATATTAAGGTCTGCTGGACGATTCGGCCCGACGGTTCCATAGATGCGGCGATTCATGGAGAAAAGGATCCGGTATTCCCGTTCCTGCCAAGGTTCGGCCTTCGGATGTTTTTGCCAAAGACCATGGCAAAGGTGACCTACTGCGGGATCGGCCCTGTGGAAAGCTACATCGATAAAAAGTGGGCCGGCTATCACGGACTGTTCGAGACAGAGGTGAAGGCTATGCACGAGGATTATATCCGGCCTCAGGAGAACGGCAGCCATCATGACTGCGATTATGTGACGGTAGGAAATGAAACGGCGGCCCTGACCATAGCAGGAAAGAAAACCTTCGCTTTCAATGCCTCTGTATATACCCAGGAGGAGCTCACCGAAAAGGCCCACAACTATGAGCTGGAGGAATCGCCCTACACGGTACTGTGCGTGGATTACCGCCAGAGCGGAATCGGCTCCGGAAGCTGCGGCCCGGCCCTGATGGAGAAGTACAGGTTAAACGGGGAGAGTATGGACTTTGAAGTGAGGATGGTTCCGAAGGAGAAATAAAAAAGAGATTGTGCCGGGAGGCCGCCCGGACAGGCATGCGCCATCCTTGAGGTGACAGAGAAAGAGTACAGAAATGCAAAAAAGGAGTAAAATCATGAAAACAAAAGAGTTTACACTGCCAAAGGAGCTTTTGCCTGACTGGGGGCCCTATTCCAAAAAGTATATGGGGATTTCAAAGGTGACGCCAGACACAGCCATTCCCGGAGCAAGGTTTGACTGTGTGGTGCATCCCATGCTGGCCAACACCAATCAGCCGGCGCCTAATGTTACGTTTCCGGCCTCCTGGCATATATGGGAGGCAGCGCCGGATCTGTCCTATTTTGCCTATCGGGTGGAGATGGAATGGAAGGATCAGGTCTATGCGGATGTGTCTTTTTCAAAGGTAGACGAGCATACCAGGCTGATTCGGACAGAGTATGTGAATCACACGGATATGGATCAAAACTGTGTGCTGAATTACTACTTTTCCATAGAATATCCCTGGAAGCAGTATGGGAAGATTTCCGGTGAAAAGCCTTTTGTGTGGAAAAAGATGACGGAGTATGACGAAATGGAATTTCATACGCCCCGGGCCTGGAACCATCTGATGCCGGACGGGCTGCACAGGGGAGAGTTTTTTGATCCCTTGTTTATGGAGGGGCGGGGACTGGGAGAGAGGACTATGGCGACCCTGTATTCTTCCGCCGAGAAAAAGTTTTTCGGGCAGGAGAAGGGGGATTATGTTACCCTTTCTATCAAGGCGGGGCAGGCCTTTGACACGCTGACTTTCCGCTACAGGACTACCGGGGAGGAAGATGCGGAATTTGTCCTGACAGTGGGGGAAGGAAGAGAAAGTAAGGTGGTGTTCCCGGCGTCGAAGGAGCTGGCTTTTGTTTCGGTTCCTACAGAGCTTTCCAAAGAGCCCGGGGATTTTTCCGGGGAGAAGGTTTTGCAGATCAGGCTTGTGTCGGAAGGCAGGGGCGGGATTGAATTCGACTTTGCCGCCCTCCACGATCAGGATGGGCCGGTGAGGGTGGAAACCCTGAAGCCGGAGTTTGTACCGGACTGTCAGGAGAGAGGGGAAGGGTTTTGCCTTACCTATCAGGATGTCCCGGAGGCCTTTGGCTTTTTGCCGCTTACGAAGCAGATCCGTCAGCGCCAGCTATTCACGGGAACCCTTGAGGACGCTCTGGTTTCGAGACTGTCTCAGGCAGATCCTTCCTTTGACCGTCTGACGGAGACCTTTACTTCCGCCTTTCAGACGAAACACAGTGACGACGGCTTTTACCAGAATTTTATTGTCCACTCAATTTTTATCAAAGCGGGAGAGCGCCATGTGGAGTATGCCCCCTGGTGGGAGATATCCTGCAGCAGAAAGAGGGGCTTGCGGTTATGGACAAAAGCCAGGCGGAGGAGATCTACCAAAGGGCCCGGAAGGAGCTTAAGCCTCTCTCCTACAACCCGGAGGGAGAGGGGTATACTCTCAGCAACCGGATTTTGCAGGCCACTCTGCTGACCAATGTGGTTTATCCCATTTACCACCATGGGGACTGGATCAAGCATCACACGCCGGGAAAGCGGTGGGACAGCCTTTATACCTGGGACTCCGGCTTTATCGGTCTGGGGCTTTTGGAATGCGAGCCCAGGCTGGCGGAGTATGTTCTTGATCTGTATTTAAGCCATCCGGATAATCCGGATTACGCCTTTCTGATGCATGGCTCCCCGGTTCCGGTGCAGGCCTTCCTGTATCTGGAACTGCTTCAGAGAAGTACGGACAAGGGGAGGCTCCTTTCCTGGTATCCCAGGCTGAAGAGGTACTACAGCTTCCTTGCAGGGAAGAGCGAGGGCTCGGTTACCGATCCCTTTCAGAGCCGGCTGACTACCACCTTCGACTATTTTTACAATTGCAGCGGCATGGATGATTTGCCGCCCCAGGTTGCCATGTACCGCCAGGGAAAGAAGGCTGACTGTGCGCCTGCGCTGACCACCTCCCAACTGATCCGTATGGCGAAGATCTTAAGGATGGCAGCCATGGAGCAGGGGCTTTTGGATGAGGTAAAGGAGCTGGATGAGGATATTGCACTGCGCACCCGGGCATTGCAGCAGTTTGCGTGGGATGAGGAGAGCGGTTATTTTGGTTATGTAGTCCATGACGAGGGGAAAAATCCCATTGGGGTGTTTAAAACAGCGGAGGGAGAAAATTACTCCAAGGGAATGGACGGTATTTACCCTCTGGTGGCCGGAGTCTGTACGAGGGAGCAGGAGGAGCGGCTGCTTTCCCACATTTTTTCCCAAAAGGAAATGTTTTCCCGGGTGGGAATCAGCGCCGTAGATATGTCGGCCAGCTACTATCAGCCCAACGGCTACTGGAACGGAAATGTGTGGTTTTCCCACCAGTGGTTTCTCTGGAAGACCATGCTGGATATAGACAGGGCAGAGGAGGCCTTCCGGATTGCAAAAACAGCCCTGGATGCCTGGAAAAAGGAGGTAGATCACTCCTACTATACCTTTGAGATGCTGAATATCGCCACAGGAAGAGGGGGCTGGTTCCACCAGTTTGGCGGCCTTTCCTCCCCCATCAATATCTGGGCAGACGCCTATTATAAGCCGGGAACGGTGAGCTGTGGGTTTGATCTCTGGATCGACGGGCAGTCCTATGACGGGGAAAAGGATTCCCTTGAGCTGACGGTGACAAATTATGGAGAGAGGGAGGTCGTTCTGCTTGCGGTTACCAGGGGCAGGCCGGAAGTTCGTGTGGACGGTGTGTCTGTCTCCACGGTTTTACGTACAAAGGGCGCAGTGGAGATCAAAATTCCTGTAAAGGCCGGAAGGCAGAAGATTACTATAAACGGTAAACGGTTGTAAAGGAGATGGGAAAATGTTTTTGTATAATAAGGATTGTAGCAGTACCAATTGTGAGAGCGGCGTTACCAGAAAGGTGATGGGGTACAATGACGATGTGATGATGTGTGAGATTTCCTTTGAGAAAGGGGCCAGAGGAAATACCCATTCTCACCCCCACACCCAGGTAACTTATATTGCGGAGGGGAAGTTTGCCTTTACCATAGGGGGAGAGACTAAGGAGGTTTCAAAGGGAGACTGCGTTCTTATGCCGTCTGGGGTGGAGCACGGGACAGTGTGTCTGGAAGCCGGGAAGCTGGTGGACGTGTTCAGCCCCAAGCGGGAAGATTTTCTATAAACGGACATGCGCCGCGGCGCACCACCACGACATGAAAGCGTGAAAGCAGAATGGAAGAATATATCAACAGGAAAATTGCGTCCAGGATTCAGGGGGACGGAGGATGGATAGAGTTTGTCTCCTTTCAGGACGGAGAGCTCACCCTGATTTTCAGGGGGGAGTGTTCTAAGTGTATGATTTTAGACAGATGTATTGACTGGATAAGTCAGGAAGTGAAGAGGGATCTGGGAGAGGACATTGTGGTAAAGCCTGTTCGCAGGAAGCCTTTTTTCTGGGATAATTAAATTTCCCGGGTATTGAGAGGAGCATTCGGATTATGGCATTTGTAAAGGTGGTCAGAAGGGGTATGCTGCCGCAGGAGTGGGCGCATCTTCGCTATGGCTGGATCAAACGGGGCATTATCAAAAAGAAATATGAGATCACAGAGCTGGAAATAAAAGATGCGCTGCAGACAGGGGAAAATACCTATGAAGAGCTGACGCCTTACCGGCCTCTTAAGCGGGGGGATCTGTACTTTAGTCCGGACGGAACCGTTTTCATAAGAGGCAGGGGCGTGGTGCCCATGTCTCTCAGAAACGAAAAGGCAAAGGCCTGGTTTTATCTGCAGACGGCGGCGGAGATGATTGTGAAGATCAACGGCCATTACGCAGGGGGCCTGGATCCCAATCGGGACAGGATCCTGCTGGGGCCCTGGCTGGAGGCTGGAAAATGGGAATTTACCTTTGAGATCGAGGGCTACAACCGATCAAAACCGGATGACGAGAGAAATCTCGATACCATGGACCTGCGGGGGTGCCGGCAGATTTTTGAGGGAGCCTATGTTGCTGAGCTGGAGGAAGGGCTTTTGTCCCTTTACTATGACCTGACCCTGCTGCTGGATATTGCGGACTGTGAAAACTTTCATGAGGAATACCGGAAAATGGTAATCCGGGAATTGAACCATGCCCTGGATCTGGTGGATTATGACAGTTTTGCGGGGGCGGAGGAAGCCAGCGCTTACATTGAGGAACATATTTACCGGAACCGGAATTTTGGTGGAACCGGGACTGTGGCCCTTGTGGGGCATTCCCACCTTGACATTGCCTATTACTGGCGGCGGATCCATGCAGTGCAGAAAAACGCCAGAACCATCCTGATTCAGATGCGCCTTATGGACCGGTATCCTGATTTCAAATACGCCCATACCCAGCCCTATGTCTATGAGCTTTTGGAAAAATATTACCCGGAGCTTTTTGCGGAGCTGAAAGAAAAAATAAAGCAGGGTTCTTTTGAGCCGGTGGGGGCTATGTATGTGGAGCCGGACTGCAATATCCCGGCGGCGGAGAGCCTGATCCGCCAGTGCCTGTATGGACAGCATTATTACAGAAAGGCTTTCGGCATTACAGTGGATAATGCCTGGCTGCCCGATGTGTTTGGAAATAGCTGGATCCTGCCTCAGATTTTGAAAAAGTCGGGAGTGGATTATTTTGTCTCCAATAAAATGTCCACCTGGAACGATACCAATCGCTTCCCGCATAACCATTTTCTGTGGAAAGGGATTGACGGAAGCGAGGTGTATGCCTGTGTGCCGCCCACCCACTTTATCACCTGGAACATGCCCAGTCAGATTCAGGAAAACTGGGAGGCTTATCAGGAAAAGGAGACGGGCGGGCAGACCCTGTCCATGTTCGGCTATGGGGACGGGGGAAGCGGTGCCACGGAGGAAATGCTGGAGCTGATGGCGCGCTTTGACAAGCTCAGCGTTATGCCAAAGACGCAGCACATGGGGGCAGGCGAGTTTCTTCACAGGAATCTGAAGGATAATCAAAAGCTGGAGACCTGGGACGGGGAGCTTTACCTGGAAATGCACCGGGGAACCTTTACCACAAAGTCAGACTTAAAGGCTTATAACCGCCGTCTGGAGTTTATGCTTCGGGATGCGGAACTTTTGAGCCTGCTGCGGATGAGGCAGGGGAAGGACTACCCCCAAGAGGAGCTGAATCAGTGTTACAAAATGCTGCTCTTAAATCAGTTCCACGACATCCTTCCGGGGAGCCATATCCATCCGGTCTATGAGGATGCCATGAAGGATTACCGCGGGCTGGAGGAACATTTGCAGGCCCTGCTTTCTCAGGAGGGGGATTCTTATTTCAATACTCTGAACTGGAAGAGAGAGGGAATCCTGTTTTTTGCAAACGAGAAGGGTGGATTTGTGAGAAAAGGGGAGAGAGGGTACTTTGACATGCCGGATCGCGGGGCGCGATCGGGAGGAGAGCCGGGTTCTGCCCTTGAGGGCGATGGGGGCAGAGAAGCGGACGCTTCCTGGCTGGGGATTTCCTGGTCAAAGACTTGCCAGAAAGAAACCTCTATCCGGGAACATTCCTGGAGGGAAGGGGCAAGCCTGTGTGCGGAGACGCCGTTTTACCGTATCCGGTTTGGAGAGGACGGTTCCATAGAGAGTCTGTATGATAAGAGAATGGAAAGAGAGTGGGCGGCGGGGGGCTTTAACAAGCTTCATCTGTACCAGGATATGCCCGGGATTTATGACGCCTGGGATATCCTTCCCGGCTATAAGGACGTGGAGTTTCCCTTTACCGTGGAAAAAGCCCTGCATCTGACCTTTGCGGACGGACAGGCGGCGCAGTTTACGGCTCTGCTCGGCACTCCCGAAGGGCGCAGCGCCTGGAGGGTGATTCTTCGGCTGTTTAAGGAGGATCCGGGAATCGAAGTGGAGCATGTGGTGGACTGGAATGAAAAACACCGTCTGGTGAAGGCAGAGTTTACCTGCAATGTGCTTTCCAGGGAGCTTATGTGCGATACCAGCGCCGGATATATCAGACGGGAAACCCATAGGAACACAAGCTGGCAGAAGGCCAGATACGAGGTCTGCCATCATAAATGGTGCGACTTTGGGGAGAAAGACGGTGGCATTGCCGTGATCAATGAGGGGAAATACGGCCTTGGCGTGGAAGAAAAAGGCTTTTCCTTAAGTCTGCTCAGATCTACTATCCGTCCGGACATCCTCTCCGATCTAGGGCATCATGACTTTTGCTATTTGATTTTGCCCCATAGGAAGGATGCGGTGGAGGCAGGAATCAACCGCAGGGCCTTTGAATACAATGTGCCCCTGGTGCGAACCCCTGAAAAGGGTCTGGGATTTGATTTCGCCCCTCTTTATCTGCAGGCGGCAAAGCTTTCTGAGGACGGGAAATTCGTGGTATTTCGTCTGAGCGAGCAGGATGGCCTGCGGGGGAAGATGAAGCTGCCTTTCAGGGCAGTCTTGATGAACATGCTGGAGGATGTGCAGGGGGAGGCGCAGGAGATTGCCTACGGGCCCTTTGAAATTCTGACGGTGGGAATGAGAGTGGAGGATTTCCTGGCAGGGGAAGCAGCTGCAGAACCATGTTCGGGTTGGATTAAAGAGAAGAGAGCTGTGGGAGTCTAAAGCGTCTCCATCATCAGCACGCCATCCAGATTTCCGTAGGTTTCCACGATTTGGGGGAAGGTGACCGCCTTGCCAAAGTGAAGCATGATTACAGCAGAGATGACAGCAGAGTCATCTCTGTTTTTAATTCGGGACATTTCCAGATTTTCCACGATACAGCCCCGGCTCTTGGCAAAGGAGATGAAATTGCTCATATCGCCGATGGTGGAAAATTCTACCCGCAGGGATACAATATCAGAGTTGTTGGAATGAAGGTGCCGGTCTACGATCCGCAGCATCCGGATCGAAATCCAGATTGCGGCAAAGCTTACCAGCGCGCCGGTGTAGAAGCCTGCCCCCAGGGCAAGTCCCAGACATGCCACCGACCAGAGCCCGGCGGCGGTGGTAAGGCCCCGGACCTGGTTCTGGCGGGTGACCAGGATAGTGCCGGCCCCCAAAAATCCGATGCCACTGATGACCTGGGCCGGAATCCGTCCGGCGTCGGAGGCGCCTGTGATTTCATGGATAAAGAGGCCCACCATCATGGCGAGGGTAGAACCAAGGCACACCACCAGATAGGTTCTAAAGCCTGCGGGCCGGTGCCTTTTTTCGCGTTCATAGCCCAGGAGCCCTCCCAGCAGCATGGCGAGGAAGGTTCTTAAGATAATGGAAAAGAGGGTCAGTTCGCGAAGCAGGGAAATATGTTCAAGGATCATGGGCGGACCTTTCTATGGCATAACGGCCATAAGGTTTTCGTCTGTCATAATTTTTGTGTGCCGTTTTCTATAGTTTACCATGAAAAGGAGATTTCCTCAAAGGGATATTTCGCGGCTCCCATTCATTTCCGCAACTCAATATGGCCGCCGCCTTACGATTCCGGGAGACAAAACAGCAGTTTTTTTGCCGCTTTCGAGAAAATGCATATCAAAGCTAGTTTTTGTCTATTGACTTTTAAAGCCTGGCGCTCAATAATGAAACCGTTTAAAGTACCCCATGCCTCTTTCGCGGTACCACCATGATATGTGGGGGTATAAGCGCGTAAGAGAAAAAATAATGAGCGGTAAGTAAGGAGCGCGGCTGTAAAAATGAGAACGGTAGAAGAGAAAAAATATCTGGAAGGAAAACAGGCGGCATGGCTGTTTGGGCTGTGCTTCCTGGTTTATTTCAGCACCTATCTGGGGCGGCTGAACTACTCGGCGTCCCTGGCGGAGATGATCCGGTCGGAGAATATGGATAAGGGAGCGGCGGGGCTGATCGGCACCCTGTTCTTCTTATCTTATGGCATGGGTCAATTGGTCAGCGGCTTTTTGGGGGACTATCTGGATGGACGGAAAATGATCTGCAGCGGGCTGGTGGTGGCGGCTCTGTGCAATCTGATTATGAGCCGGATGAGCGTTCCCGTTGTCATGGCGGCGATCTGGTGTGTCAACGGATTCGGGCAGTCTCTGATCTGGTCGCCGCTCCTTCGTCTCCTTTCCGAGAACCTGGAGGGGGAGACCAGAAGGAAAGCCTGCCTGTATATCAACGGTTCCGTGCCCCTGGGCACCATGGCGGCCTACGGGATGAGCGCCCTGTGCCTGAAAACCACAGGATGGCGGGGAGCCTTTGTGGCGCCGGGGATCTGGCTGCTGGTTCTGGCGGTCTTGTGGCTTGCAGGTATCAACCGCACCGGGATTTCCGCCCTGGCTTCTGTGGTGGAAAAAGGGGGAGAGAAGGCCGAAAACAGGAAGGCAGCAGGAGCAGGTGCGGGGGAAAGCGTGCAGGCCGGAAAGAAAGAAGAGAATGGGGCTTCCATTTCCGGCCAAAAGGAAGGCGTGTGGCATCGGATCCTGTTGGGATCAGGGCTCTGGCTTTTGTTCCCGGTGCTCTGTATCCAGGGAGCCCTAAAGGATGGGGTGACCACCTGGGTTCCGGTCTATCTGGAAGAAAGCCATGGGCTGGGGGCGGTGGCAGCCGTTTTGAGCACCATGATTATCCCCATGTGTAATCTGCTGGGGGTTAGCGCTGCCTCCATGGCGGCCCGCCGTATCGGGGATGACGAGGTGCGGGTGGCGCAGCTCTTCTATGCGGTCAGCTTTGGGTCCCTTCTGCTTTTGTGGCTGGGAGGGGACAAGAGCGGTGTTCTTGCCCTTGGGCTTCTTGCCCTGTCCACTACCTGTATGATGGCTGTGAACACCATGCTGATTTCTGTGCTGCCAGCAAGATACGGCAGAATCGGGAAGACCTCCGGTGTGTCGGGAATCTTAAATTCCTGTGTGTATGCGGGAAGTTCCGCCTCAACCTATGGTATTGGGGCTCTTTCAGCGGCGGCCGGGTGGAAGATTACGATCCTGCTCTGGGTTTTAGGTGCGGCGGCGGCATGGGGAATCTGCCTGTTGTACCGTTTGCGGGGACGGGGGAAGAAGGTTCAGAGCCTGGTTTAACGCTCAAGATAGAGTTCATAAGGGAAGCTTGCGTCTGTGCGGCATCCGCAAACTTCCCAGGCGAAAAAAGCCGTGCAGAAAAGAGGGAAAAATGGCAGTTATGAATTTACTCCCAAAGGGAGTTACCTATTACAAAGCAAACCTCCATTGCCACACCGTGCATTCGGACGGAAAGCTGACGCCCCAGGAGGTGAAAAAGCTGTATCAGGAGAGAGGCTACAGCATCATTGCCTTTACGGATCACAGACACTATGCCAATCACAGCGAGTTAAATGACGAGGGATTTTTGGCAATCGCCGCCCTGGAAACCGACTTAAATGAGTTCGGCAGCTATCAGGGAGGCTTTGACAGGATCAAAACCTACCATATTAACTGGTTTGACAGGGCTCCGGAATTATATAAGGAAGAAAAGGCGCATCTGGCCCAGCCCAGGAGACGCTATCATGATGTGGAGGGGCTGAACGAATATGTGGAAAAGATGACCCGGCTCGGATTCCTGGCCTGTTACAACCATCCTTACTGGTCCTTACAGACCTATGAGGATTATAAGGATTTGAGGGGCTTCTGGGGGATGGAAATCTATAATCACGGCTGCGAGCTGGACGGACTCTACGGCTATCACCCCCAGTCCTATGACGAGATGTTAAGAAGCGGGCAGAGGCTCTTTGCGCTGGCCACGGACGACAACCACAACAGCTTTTCCACAGAGGAACCTCTGTGTGATTCCTTCGGGGGCGCCGTGATGATCGGCGCAAAGGAGCTGAGCTATCCGGCAGTGATGGAAGCACTGCAAAAAGGGCATTTTTACAGCACCATTTCCCCGGACGGGCGCTCAGAGGGGCCGAGAATCGAGGAGATTTCTTTGGAGGACGGAAAACTTTTGGTGCGCTGCTCTCCGGCGGATAAAATTTTCGTGAAAACCATGGGACGTTTCTGCCACAGGGCCGCCGCCATGCCGGGAACCACCATCGACCGGGCGGAATTTACCCTCACAGGAAAAGAAGGTTATATTCGGGTCTGCGTTCAGGACGCCCAGGGAAGACATGCGGATTCCAACGCGTATTTCCTGGATGAACTGCTGAAAAAATAGGGAAAGAGCCACAGAAAAAAAGAAAATAGGAAAAAAAGGACTGCCGGCGCACTGATTTGTGTGCGCGGCAGTTTTTTGTTTCAGGGAATAATATTTGTTTACTTAGAAGTCTTTTTAGATTAAAATTATTATATAAACGGAATTCTATTCTCAATCGACAGCTTCGGAAAATGACATCATAATTTGGGGATTCAAAGATAACCGTCGGGCTAGCCTGAGTTGTTGCCATCCGGGGAATATCCCCAATATGGCAGAAGAGGAAAGGGTGAAAAATTTTCAATCTGGAAGTTTGTGCTATGCATAAAGTCTCCGGACCTTGAAAGGAGCATGGTTACAATTATGAAAAACTGGAGCGCTTATCGGAAGCTTTATCTGTCTTATGCCTGTATTTTACTGATTCCGCTGGTAATGGCATTCTTTTTTTATTCCTATTCTTATCGGGTGGTGCAGAGGCAGTCGGATGCCTCTAACATTAATTTAATCCGGACGTTGAAGGAGAGCTGCGACCGGGAGTTGGAATATTATGAAAATGTCTTGCTTCAGCTTGCCCTGGACAAGACGGTACAGGAACTTTCAGGCGTGCGCTCGGATTTCGGAAGTAAGGACTATTACCAGCTTTATACCCTTTACAATGAGATCAATGCTTTGCAGATGGCCATCAATCAGAGCGGGAATTACTGCAATGACATTACGGTTTATTTCAAAAATAACGGCAAGCTGGTTTCCACCAGGGGATGCTTTGACTTTGAAATGTTTTGTGATCTTTATTGTTTTGAGGAGGAGAAGCCGAAGGAATGGCTGGAAAACTATTTCTCGCAGTACCATGTATGGGAGGTGGCCCGGTCCCAGGGAACGTTGAAGGATGGAAGCTCGCCTCTGCTTCTTACCATGACCAACATGAAAGGGGACTTCGGCGAAACCACCGCAATGATCGCTCTCTGGGTCGAGATAGATGATCTGGCGGGCAGTATGGAGCTGGAGTCCGGGCAAAATGGCATGGACTGGCTGATGATCAGCGACAAGAATGAAATTATAAGCAGGCCGGAAGACTTTGTGGACATGGAAATTTATTATGACAATCTGGAGGAGGGCAGCGATGGGGAGCTGGAATTTGAAGGAGAAAAATTTATTCTGCGCACCACGCCCTCGGAGGTTTTTGACTGGAAATACGTGCTTATGATGCCGGAGAGGAGTATCGGGAGCTCTGTCAAAAGGCTCAGGAACTTTTTTGCCCTGTGCCTTTTGGTCTGCGTGGGTATCGGATTTGCGGCGGCAAACCAGATGACGAAAAGAAGCTACGATCCCTTAAAGGCGCTTTTGGAGATGTTCCGGGGGTATGATAAGGAAAACAGACGGGTGGGAAACGAGTATGTCTATCTCAGAGAAAAGGCGATGGCGCTTTTTGAGGAGCACTCCGAATTTCAGGAAAGGCTCCACCAGAGCCTGGAGGTGGTGAGACAGTATTATCTGATTGACCTTCTGATCAATCCTTTCGGGGAACAGGCAAGTACGCCGGAGAGAGAGGAGTTCTACCGTAAATTCGGGCAGGGACGCAATCTGGTGCTTTTGCTGAAAATACGGAAGGAGGCAGGGGAGGAAACGGAGGGGCCGGCAAAAACGGAATTGGAAAATGTGTCCCAGGCAGAGCAGAAGGAGCAGGCGGAGACGAACAATCTGCAGAAGTTTATCGTGAGAAATGTGTTCGGGGAAGGGCTCTTGGAGGCTTTTGACGTTGAGATGATTGAGTTGGGAGACGTTACGGCAGCGCTGATCAACTACCCACGGATGGAAAAGAAAGCGGAAGACAGGCTTTTGGAAATTTTGGACAATATGCAGAAGTTTATTTATGACCATTTCCAGTTCCGGGTGGCAGTTTCGGCGGGGGAGGATCACGAGGGGCTTGCGGGAATCCACCGCTCCTATCGGGAAGCCAGGGAGGTGGAGCCTTTTCTGCCTCTTCTGGAGTCGGACTATATCAGATACAGGGATATACGGGATACCTCGGGCAGGAGCTACAAATATTCCCTGTCCCAGGAGGAAAAGATCATTACGGCCATCAAAAAAAGCGACAGCCAGTTGGCCATTTCCTACATAAACGGGGTGCTGGACGTGAATTTCCGGCAGTTAAAAACCTCCCCGGCTATGCGCAGATGCCTTTTGTATGACCTGACGGGAACTCTTATGAAGGCAGCCCAGGAGGCGGAGCAGCCATTAGGGGAGGAATTGGAGCTGGAGGAAATTTCCATAACCATGGGATACCAGGAGATTAAGGATAAATTTGCTGCCGCTGTGGAAAAGATGTGCCGCTTTTCAGAGGTAGATGCGTCAAATGACAGCAATAGTCAGTTGTGTGAAGAAGTACATACCTATATTCAGGAAAATTACGGCGACCAGAATTTAAATGTGTCCCAGATCGGCGAATTTTTTCATATGACGCCGGCCTATCTCTCCTCCGTTTACAAAAGATGTACCGGAGAGAGCCTTTTGCAGGTGCTCATTCAAACCAGAATCGAAGCGGCGGAGAGATTATTGGCGGATGGGGTCAGTGTGGTGGAGACAGCGGAGCGGGTTGGGTTCAGAGACAGCTCCACATTTATCCGGGCATTCAAGAAATCCACAGGCGCAACCCCCGGACAACTGAAAAATAACAGGCGTTATAAGTAGAATTTCGGAAAATTACCTTGTTTTTGTCAATGGATTCTTATTTTTGTCTATATAAAATGCTCATTTTTTTCTGTAAAATGCAAACCAGCAGAGGTGAGAAACACCTCAAAAACAAAATTGACAGGAGGAAAAAAATGAGAAAGAAATCGACAAAACTGCTTGCATTATTGACAGCAGGAATCACGGCCGCTTCCTTATTAGCAGGATGTGGATCAGGCGGTTCCGATAATGCAGGGAAAACCGACCAGGCACAGGAAAGTGAGACAAAGACAGAGGATACCGCTTCCACTGACAGCGGGGCATCCGAGGACGCTGCTGACACGACGGAAGATACCGCAGCGGACACCACCGCAGAGGCTGGTTCCTATCCTCTGGCAGAGGGCGGAGAACTCACCTACTGGCTGCAGCTTAACCCCAATGTATCTGCTAATTATACCAATTTAGGAGATACCGAGCTTGGAAAGAACTGGCAGGCCAACACCGGTGTAACGATCGAATTCCAGCATCCGGCGGCAGGACAGGAAAACGAGCAGTTCAACCTGATGGTTGCAGACGGAAATCTGCCTGACATTATTGAGCGCGGCTGGGTAAATAGTTATCCTGGCGGCCCTGAGAAGGCAATCTCTGACGGTGTGATCATTGCTTTAAATGATGTAATTGATCAGTACTGCCCGAACCTGAAGAAGTATCTGGCAGAAAATCCGGATATTGACCGTATGGTTAAGACCGATAACGGCACCTACTTCGCATTCCCTTTCATCCGCGGCGAGGACGGACTCTGCTATACAGTAGGAAGCTTTATCCGTAAGGACTGGCTGGATGAGTTAGGTCTTGAGGTGCCTACCACCATTGACGAGTGGCATGACGCACTGCTGGCATTCAAGGAGCAGAAGGGTGCTGCCGCACCTCTTTGCTATGACAACGCCAACTTTAAATATTCCAATCCCTTTGCCTTTGCTTATGGGGTAGGCTGGTCATCCAGCAAATTTATTCTGGACGACAACGGCGAGGTTGTTTACGCTCCTGCACAGGATGGCTGGAAGGAATATCTGACCACCATGCATCAGTGGTATGAGGAAGGCCTGATTGACGCCGACTTTGCAACCCTGAACGGTGATCAGGTAACGGCCAAGATGACCACCGACCAGGCAGGCGCTTCCGTAGGCTGGGCCGCAAGCCGTATGCAGCTTTTCATGACCACTGCACAGCAGGAAAATCCGGATTACTTACTGGTGCCCGCTCCTCAGCCCGTATTGGAGAAGGGAGCTACCCCTCAGTATGGTTATAAAGAGAACAATTTCCCTGATGTAGGGGCAGCCATTACAGGAAGCTGTAAAAACGTAGAACTGGCAGCAAAATTCCTGGATTACGGTTACTCAGAGGAAGGCCATAACCTGTTTAACTTCGGTACGGAAGGGGTTTCCTACAACTGGGAAGGCGATACCGCAGTTTATACGGAAACCATTACCAACAACGAGGACGGATGGCCGATCGCTCAGGCTCTTGCAAAATATATCCGTGCAAACTACAACGGACCTTTCGTACAGGATCTGAACTACTTAGAGCAGTATCTGCAGCTTGAAACCGCAAAACTTTGTCCTTCCACCTGGGGTGTTGCAACGGCAGCGGATCATACTCTGCCTCCTGTTACCCCTACTGAGGAAGAGTCCAAGGAGCTTGCCACGATCACAAACGAACTCGATACATACATGGAAGAAATGATGCTGAAATTTATCTTCGGTACAGAGAGCCTTGACAACTGGGATTCCTATATTCAGACGCTGGAGAGCATGAATCTGGGAAGAGCCATTGAGATTGAGAAAGCAGCTCTGGAGCGTTATAACGCAAGATAAGCAGAGAAAATAAACGGCTTATGTATTGGGGATACTTAAGTTCACTTTTAAAAGCTTCTGAAAAGGGGCAGGGGGATGTCCTGAAAGCCAACGGATGTCTGGGCTTTTTGGGCATCCCTTTTATTACAAAAATTTTGCAGCCGAAATTGGAAGAAGGAAGGGGATAGATGGATGAAAAAATACACGGGGGACAGGATTAAAAAGGACTTCCAGAGAAACTGGACACTGTATCTTCTGGTAATTCCTGTTATCATTTTTTACGCTATATTCATGTATAAGCCCATGTATGGGGCAATCATCGCATTTATGGATTACACGCCTGCTAAGGGGATTTCAGGAAGCGAGTGGGTGGGATTTGAAAACTTTGCCAGGTTCTTTTCCAGTCCGTACTTTGTAAGGCTTCTGCGCAATACGCTCCTTCTGAGCGTGTACAGTATTGTATTTGGCTTCCCTGCGCCGATTATACTGGCGCTTCTGTTGAACGAGGTGGGAAATAAAAAGTTTAAAAAGATTTCCCAGACCGTTACCTATCTGCCGCACTTTGTATCCATGGTGGTTATCTGCGGTATGATTAAGGATTTCTGTCTCTCTACGGGACTGATCAACGACATTGTTGCATTTTTTGGCGGGACGCGCACCCCACTTTTGCAGGATCCGAAATATTTCAGGACGATTTATACAGTTTCCAGCATCTGGCAGGAAGTTGGCTGGGGATCGATCATATATCTCTCCGCATTATCAGGAGTGGACTCTCAGTTGTATGAGGCGGCGGCCATCGACGGCGCCGGCAAGTGGAAACAGACCCTCCACGTAACAATACCAGGTATCACGCCGACGATTATAGTTATGTTGATTCTGAGAATGGGCTCTTTGATGAGTATGGGCTATGAAAAGACCATCCTTTTGTATAACTCCGCGATTTATGACACGGCAGACATTATTTCTTCCTATGTATATCGTGTAGGTTTGATCGAGCAGGACTGGAGCTACTCCACGGCAATCGGATTGTTTAATTCCGTAATCAACTGTGCGCTTTTGGTGATCACCAATATGATTTCCAAGAGGACAACGGAAAACAGTCTGTGGTAAGAAGATTGAATACTGCAAATCTTCAATGTGAAAGGAGCATAGCGAATCATGAAAGTAAAGAAATCTACAGGAGAAAGAATATTTCAGGTCTTTAACTATATTTTCCTGACAATCATAACACTTGTTTGCCTTTACCCTATGTGGCATGTGGCAGTGGCGTCCTTCAGTAACAGTAACAGGTTAATGTCTCATACGGGATTCTTGCTGAAACCACTGGGCTTCAGTGTGCAGGCGTACATAAAAGTGTTCGAAAACCCCATGATCTTAAAGGGTTACCTTAACACCTTGTTCATACTAATAACTGGTGTTATTTTGGACTTGATCCTCACCAGCCTTGCGGCATACTTCTTCTCCCGCAAGAACGTGCTGTTTAAAAAGCCTCTGATGCTGATGATCATGTTCACTATGTTTTTCTCAGGCGGTACCATTCCTTTTTACCTCACTCTGAGAGACTTACATATGATCGACAGCAGATGGGGACTGATCATTCCTTTTATGATCAGTACCTACAACATGATCATCATGAGGACTTCCTTTGAAGCGATCCCTGAGAGCTTGACGGAAGCGGCCAGAATTGACGGAGCGGGTCATATCACCATTCTGGTGAAGATCATCCTGCCGCTTTCAAAGGCAATTTTGGCGGTTATGGTGCTGTACTACGGCGTTTCCATCTGGAACGGATGGTTCTGGGCTACCGCTATTTTGAGAGACAGAGAGAAATATCCTTTGCAGGTAGTGCTGCGTGAGATATTGATTTCCAACGACAGCCAGGGTATGAACGCCGGAGCCGTGGGAGATGCGGAGGCCATTGCCCAGAGTATCCGCTACGCTACCATCATGGTGGCTACGGTGCCGATCCTTCTGGTTTATCCTTTCTTACAGAAGTACTTCGCCAGCGGTGTTATGATCGGAGCGGTGAAAGAGTAAGAAAGATGGTTTCGCTGATATGAGGATGGCTGGCAGAGCCTGACATCCGCTGATAAAAAAAGGCTATAGGGACACCCCGGAGACCGAACCGCTTAAGAGGGCGGAAAGGCTTCGGGGTGTTTTTGCACAATTCTTAGCATAAGGGCAGCCTGTGGAGGCACATTAAATATTCCAGTACAGATCCACTTTTTGGCGGGCGGTTTCCTGATCCAGGCTGCATTCTGACATGGTCTCTGAAACAGTCTGCTCTTTTGAGGCTTTTAGCTTTTTACATAATTTAATAACTGATTTGATTTTATCCTCCTCGGTTAGCTTTAATGCAACTTTTGCTTTTTCGAACTCAGCCTTTGTACTTTCAGCCTCAGCCTTTGCACTTTCGGCCTCAGCTTTTGCACTTTCAGCCTCAGCCTTTGCTTTTTCGGCTTCGGCCCTGGCCTGGGCCGTGTTGCGCCGCTCCTCCTGTATGCTCATTTTCTCCATATTTTCCCATAAATATCCCATTTTGCGCTCCTTCACTCTGTTCACACATTTCCGGGTTTCTTCCTCTGTGGCGTCAATCTTCCCGCACAGGGTTTCCATGGCGGATACAATGATGTCCAGAATAGCTTCCGGCGTGTCCTTGATGATCTCGTCCAGACGCTCCTGGGGCAGCTTAAGAAACTCTGACAGATCAATGTCATCCTGAATCTTGTTAAAGAGCATGATCAGAGATATTTCGTCGCCGCGTGAGAGCAGTTCCTCATTGCTGTAATCATGGAGCCGGACTACCTCATAGGTAAAGTCGGGAATCCATTTCCGAAACAGTTCCCCGCCGGCTATTCTGCTGCGGAAATCCCGTGCCGCCGTCCATGCCGCTTTCCCTTCGTAATACACGATTGGGATAATGGCGGGATAACGGAAGCTTTTTCTGTCTGATGCTCCTGCTTTTTCGGCTTTCTTTTCCTTGCCATAGTCCAGCCAGATGCACAGCATGTATTTCAGGAGCTGCATGGATACGTCGTAGTCTACCTGGCTTTTATGCTCTGTCAGTGAGATCAGGAAAAGAGGCTCCTGCAAGCGGTTGTCGCTGTCAGCGGCGTTATCTCCATGAATCCGAACTCTTTTCACCGTATCCGATTCAAATTCCGTCCCAAGATAAGGCCGATAGCGCTCCGATACATCCTCAATATCTTCGGGCTGCACATTTTTCAGACAGGGAATATCGATATTATCCCTCAAAAACTGTGCGTAGAGAATCGGATTCCCTAAAACAGACCTGGAATTAATGTCGCGTTTCTGGTCTGCCTGGCCGGTTGCTGTCTTTCTGGTCATTGCTTTTCCTTGTTTCTTTTGTTTCTTTTCTGTCATTCGTTTTCCTCCTGTTTTTGACAGGCCATAAGTAATCCGTGCAGGCTGCTGAGGTGTTTCCTTATGACGTGGCCGACAGGAGAAAGTCTTTTCGCCTGCCTGCATTTTGCTGTGCCCGGTGGGCACACGTTAATTACGTTGAATGAGTGGCGAAAAGCCGGAACTCGAGAGTTTCTTTTATGTCCTTTGAAAGAACATAGAAAGAAAAATGGAACACATCATGGAAGCTTTGGAAATATGTGATGTGTTGAATGTTATTTTGATAATACACTTACTATAGCATATTTGGGAGGGGAGGGCAAGTACTTTTTTGGGATTGTTAAAAACAGAGGTTCAAAATTTTTAGATATTAAACTATTTATATATGTTGTATAATCGATATATAGAACAATTTTCCAGATAGGAAAATACTTTTGGCATCGAATGAAAAGTATGGGATAAGGGAGTTGGAAAAGTGTCAATAGAAATATGGATGGCAAAGGCAGGGATTGGCGACTGCATTTTAATAAGATGTGGAAAAGCAGAGAAAAAGGTGAATATTCTTATTGATTCAGGGCAGGGGATAAGTGCCTTTGACTCTATATTAAAGAGAATTTCATGGAATGAAGAAAAAATTGATATGCTTATTTTGACACATGACGATAATGACCATGTAAAAGGCGCTTGTAATTTGATGGAGAAAGTATATGGAGTAGATAAGGGGAAAATAAATCTGGATATACCGGCAGGACGAATTTTTGTGGGTCTCACAGAAGAACGGATTTTATTTAATTTCGGAGGAAATGGAGCCGAAACTTTGTTGGCAGCCAGGGATATAAAAAAGCTGGCCCGTCTGCTGGAAGAAACGATAGACTTTCATAAGTTGGGGTTTGTATTAGCGGATGATGAGGCTACAGATGAAAAGCCTTTTCCGAATGTAGTGCAGCTTAGATGGGAGGCGATGAATAATGGATTAAGCAGCAATGTTATCCGAAACATGAAGCAAGAAGATTTTCACACGGAAATGGAACATCTGGAAATCGTAGTAATGAGCCCGAAAAGAAAAACATTGGCAAAATATATTCAAAGCGCATGGAGTGAGTTAAATAAAGAAGTGCATAGTTACACACAATGCTGGCAAAAGCAAAAACCGCTGGTATAGCTAACAATACCGGCGTTTTTTGCAATTTTTTCCCTAGTAATTATTCAATGGCTGCAGCCCTTCTGCTAACGATAATATGCATCACCTTATTCATTCTCTCAGGGTGTAAAGGAGCAGCTTAGAAAGAATATGGAGAACCTTTGTCCTGAATGGCTCAGGATACATTCCCCGCAGCTTTGCTGCAGGGGAATCTATTATCACAGAGTATATCAGTGCAGCGGGGAAACAGAGATTCAGAGAATACGATAAAAAAGGGAATTGTTGTATTTTAAAAAGGAAACAGATATACTATAATGAAAGGGAAAAACTTGGGATGAAGAGTTAACGGGTGGTAAGGAACTGTCTTGGAAAAGACAGAAGGAGAGAATATATGGCAAGGGCGGTTGGCATAGGAAATCAGGATTTTGAAAAAATCAGAGTCAATAACATTTTCTATGTGGATAAAACGATATTTATCAAAGAGTGGTGGGAGAGCATGGACAGCGTTACGCTGATTACCCGCCCACGGCGTTTTGGGAAAACGTTGAATATGAGTATGCTGGAAAAATTTTTTTTCCGTTAACTGTGCTGACCGTGGAGATTTATTTGAGGGGCTTTCCATATGGCGGGAAGAAAAATACCGTGAACTCCAGGGAACTTATCCGGTTCTGTTTATCAGTTTCGCGGATGTAAAAGAAAATTCCTTTATACAGGCACGGAAAAAAATGTGTCGGATCATCAAGGAACTTTACAGACAAAATTTATTTCTGTTGGAAGGAGATTTGCTGGAGGCTGGGGAGAAAGATGATTTTATAAAAGTGTCAATTGACATGGAGGACAGTGAAGCAGCCTATGCCTTAAAAGCATTATCTAAGTATCTGGAACGTTATTATCAGAAAAAGGTGATCATTCTTTTGGACGAATATGATACGCCTATGCAGGAAGCATACATGAATGGATACTGGAATGAAATGGCCGCCTTTACGAGAAGCCTGTTTAATTCTACCTTTAAAACAAACCCTTATCTGGAACGCGCTATTATGACAGGGATTACCAGAGTCAGCAAAGAATCGATTTTTTCTGATTTGAATAATTTGAAAGTGGTAACTACAACTTCCAATAAATATGCGGACTGTTTTGGCTTTACGGAGAAAGAAGTGTTCGATGCACTGGATGAATTTGGATTGTCTGACAGAAAACAGCAGGTAAAAGACTGGTATGACGGTTTTTCTTTTGGAAAAGTAACAGATATCTACAATCCCTGGTCTATCATTAATTTTTTGGATGATGGAAGGATAGGTATCTATTGGGCGAATTCAAGCAGTAACAGTCTGGTAAGCAGGCTGGTTCGCGAGGGAAGTCCGGAAATCAAAATGGCGATGGAAGGATTGCTGCGGGGAGAAGTTTTTAGTACGGCGTTGGATGAGCAGATTGTATTTAACCAATTGGAGCAGGGGGACGATGCAATATGGAGCCTTTTGCTCACAAGCGGATATTTGAGGATGGTGTATTATGAGTTTAATGTCATACGTGGAAAAGCTGAGTTCGGTCTAAAGTTGACCAACAGAGAAGTCCAGGTGATGTTTGAGCGGATGATAGAAGGGTGGTTTGAAGGGTGCCGCAGGGTCAATAATGCTTTTTTGCAGGCGTTGATGGCGGATGATGTAAAGGGAATGAATATTTATATGAATAAAGTTGCCTTACAGACTTTCAGCTATTTTGATACTGGAAAGGGCCCATCGGAAGAGGAACCGGAACGGTTCTATCATGGATTTGTGTTAGGTATGATGGTGGAACTTGCTGACCGATACGTGATTACGTCGAACAGGGAGAGTGGTTTTGGCAGATATGACGTGATATTGGAGCCGCAGATTATGGCAGGGGTAACGAACAGTAAGGCGTTTCATGCGATTATTATTGAATTTAAGGTGCAGGATGAGGATGAAAGGAACCTGTCCGATACGCTGCAGGAGGCACTTCGGCAAATAGAAGAAAAGGAGTATCAGGCGAATCTGGCTGCAAAAGGAATTCCGAAAGAGCAGATACGTAAGTACGGGTTTGCCTTCTGTGGGAAGAAAGTGTTGATTGGAGGATCCATGCAGGGATAGGGACATGCATAATGGAAACAGAATAAAAATTGGGGATGAAACCCATTTCAAGCAGTTTGTGTATTTCTGAAATTTATTTAGCGCTGGTCTACTG
>CAJTVL010000044.1 GCA_910579425.1 uncultured Lachnospiraceae bacterium
AACCGCCAACCGAGTAAGGCTGTTGTTATAATTTTACCGGGATTTTAGGATATAATTAACTGCATATACTCAAATTCACTATTAATAATATTCGAATCATACACATTATACGGAGGGGTCTTTTCCTTTATAAACGATATTATTACTTTATTTTCACTATTTAATCTTTCAAATATTACACACTTTTCAATTTTTTTGTTGATATTACTTTCAGATAAAAGAAATTCCGCCAAAGTTCTTTCTAACAAATTTTCGTCAATACATTTTCTTTTAATCCTTGCATAAACACATATCCCCATTATTCTTCCCCTTTATGGATATATAGAGATTACTTTCCCATCTTGAACTACTAAAACTTACTCCAATTTATTAATGGGATATTTATTGATTCTCTATTAATAAATACTTTCAAAGGAATATATTCTTCCAAACTAATAAAAATATTTTCCATTATTCTCCTTTTCACCAAGCGTTAAACAGCGCACACTTTATTATTGGTAATAGCCCTGCTTGTCTTGGCGGAGCAAAAAATCTATTCATTATCATAATAAAAAATTTCCGGCAAAACTCTAATTATAAGTTCATTGCTATTTAGTACTAAATACTGAGCCAGTGTATCAATACATATATATTTTTCATAAGAAATGACCTTCTCTATCTTACTAATATCATTTGGATGAACCATTTTACAAGATTCTTTCTTTCCGAAGCGTATCGTTCCATATTTATTTAAATATAGTTCTCTCAATGTATCTGGCACATAGTCAGAGCAATACCGAACTCCTCTTTCCAACTCAGGAATGACCTCTTTACTTAATACTTTCGGTGTATCATAGAAAAAATACACCAATTCCGGATTTCCATCTTCTTGTGCTTTCTTAGAATCAAGTGTCATAGCCTCAAAGGAAATATATTGATATGGCGCAAAGCTTGGATTTGATGCTACAAGTTGAGCTTGGCAAAAATCAAATGTCAAATCAATTATTAATGCCTCATTATTGTTTTTGGTCACCTCCATCAGGTCTTGTTTTTTCATATGATTTAACATATTGGTCTGTGCCCACCCGTATACTGTGTTCTTAATTTGCTCATAATTGTAATCACTCATATTTACTTTGCTCCTTCTATAAAATAGCTACAAGTTATATGTCATTATACGGATTTTTTCTAAGAATTTCTTCTATTTCTTCATCTTTTCTTTTTTCAAAATCTTTTCCAAATAAAGAAAAAATCTCTTTCTCTTTTGTAAAAAAGGCTCGGCGAAAATCCTTTCCCTTTTCTCTATTACATATTGCATAGTTCAATATAATATTAAAAGAGAAAATCTGCACCGCGTTCCATAAAACTTCTCTTTTTTCCTCTGTTACGATATCGCTCCTTATTTTCCCTTTCTCAGTAAAAAGAATATGATATTTACTGTTTTGATTAAATATATAGGTTCCTTCTACACTACTATCTGTTCCTTCGGTAAAGAATAAATTGCCGCAAGTAGCATCTCCTAGTCTCGTTTGAATTTCATTATATACATAATTTCTTAATTCTTCTGTTGATAACATCTTACACCCTCTCCTTACTTAGAAAATCCCTCTCTAATCAACAACATTGCCAACTGGTACGGGGCGAACTGAATACTCTGGAATATAATGCTACTTGCCCTTCTCGTACTATGTGATCTCTGTGAATAATATAAAACTTTGTCATGATGCGGATTATACAGAATCGTGTCTAATGACTTTGCCTATTGTTTTTGCATATGTATCAACCGTTAATATCATTGAAAATTAACAACTATCCTTAATAGAGTATATAAATTTTGCCTCACCTTCTTCTCCAATAGATATCGGCTCGTTTCCAAAGAAATCCAGCATATCCAAATCATCAAATTTAATAAACATTACCCTGTCCTCCTACTTCGGCATTACTGTGATTACCTTACCAATATCATTTTACTATAACAGTAACATCCATTCCATATCTCTCCCTGCTATATACGAATTTTAGATGCACCGAAGAATGATTAACCGGGACTCCACCGCCGGAAGCAAATGGAAAAGCGCAGGTTTTATCCCGCGCTTTTTGCTTATCTTTCATTTTTTTAATAATCCAATCGTCCAGACAGCATAACGAGTCAATTTAATGTTACAGATAAATTTTTTCCAAGAGATTCAGCCACTTTCGCAAGGAAATCCAAACTGAGGTTATAATTCCCGCTTTCAAGCCGTGAAATATTACTCTTTTGTGTCCCTACTCTCTTCGCAAGTTCCGATTGCGTCATATTTTGCTCTTTCCTCGCCCTTATAATCTGTTCAATTGCTTCATATCTGGCTCCCTCTTTTGTCAAAATGTTATCATATAAGATAATTTTTATCAATCAAGCAACAATTTATCCCGCACTTTCCACATAATACTGTGCCTGAGCGTGCCACAGCTCATAATACTTTCCGTTTACATCAGACACAAGCTGCTCATGGCTCCCCCGCTGAATGATCTCCCCATGGTCAAACACCGCAATCTCGTCACAGAAGCGGCAGGAGGAAAGACGGTGACTGATATAGATGGCCGTTTTATCCTCCACAATCTCATTGAATTTCGAGTAAATTTCATACTCCGCCACCGGGTCAAGGGCCGCCGTGGGCTCATCCAGAATGATAAAGGGCGCGTCCTTGTAAAGAGCCCTTGCAAGGGCGATCTTCTGGGCTTCGCCGCCGGAAATCTCCACCCCGTCTCCCTCATAATCCTTATAAAGATACGTGTCAAGCCCAGAGGGCAGCTTGTCAGTGCTCACCGCAAAACCCGCTTTTTCAAGGCAGCTCCCAGCCTTTTCCCTGTCATAGTCCACCCCCGCCGCCACATTCTGCCCAAGGCAGAAGGAAAAGAGCTTAAAGTCCTGAAAAACCACGGAAAAAATCCCCATGTATTCCTTATAATCGTACTTTTTGATATTGATTCCGTTGAGCAAGATCTCCCCCTCGTCAGGGTCGTATAAGCGGCAGAGCAGCTTGATCAGGGTGGTCTTGCCGCTGCCGTTTGGCCCCACCACCGCAAGGCGCTCTCCCACATGAAACCTGATATTCACGTGGCGCAGGGCGTATTCCTCGCTGCCGGGATAGCGGAAGGACACATCCCGGAACCGGATCTCATACTCATTGTCTCCGCCCTCGCAAAAGGCCCGTTTTTCCACCGGAAGCTTTCCTCTGGCCAGCACATCTTCTATATTAAGATACTCCAAAGTGGAAAGCTGCCTGTTTCCGGAAACGGAATACTCCTCCAGGGCAGTGAAGAGATCGGCCAGGGACTTGGAAAACCTGTAAATAATCCCTGCATACTTTACCACCGCTCCCATGCTCAGCAATCCTTTTGCAGCCTGGATTACCACAAACAGGTAAGAGAGGGTCTGCAAAAAGCCTGCCACGAAATGATTCCAGAAACCTGCCTGCATATTGTTGGAGACAATTTTTCGCATCCACGCCCTTTTTATCAAAAGATCGCCCTCTAATTTCTTCTCAATCAGCGCCTTTGTGCCGTAAATTCGGACATCCTTTCCCGCGTGGTAATCCTGGCCTCTCCACAGATAATAGCTGAAATAGCTCTTGTCCAGGGAGGGGTCGTCCAGCAATTGAAACAATTCCCTATTCTTTTTTGCCTGAAATCCCACATGAAACGCTACCGCAAGGCCAAACAGGACAAAAAACACTACGGCGAAAACGTTCGTGAAGACATGATATTTCCAGAACAGAGGCAGGATCAGTGCCACCGACAGGAAGGTAGAGATCAGATTATCCAAAAGCCAGGGAAGCTGCCACGCCAGGGAGTAAAACCCGGCTCCCCAGTCGTTGTCGTGCTGAATTCTTGCCCTCAGTTCATTGACCTGGGGACTGTCAAGCAACGGATAGTCCATGGAGATGGTTTTCATGCTCATCATAGTCTCATACCGCTTTCCGCACCTGCCTGTGTGAACCGTTTTCAGCTTCTTGAAATAATCCCTCAGCACGGTGAGCACAAAGATTCCCAAAACCGCGCTCAGGGAAACGGCTAAAAGCCTTTCTATCCTTTCCCCCTCCTTAAGGCCGTCCAACACATAGCCCGAAAGAATAATGGCGATAAAGGGCAGCGCCGCCTCGATCACAGATGCTGCCAGGCTGTGAATCAAAAGCCATCTGTCCATTTCCCAGATCAGCCTGATAGAACTGCCGATACTCTTCCATTTATGATTCTGCATCTTCCATCTCCTCCTTCCCGTCCCGATAATATTTGCTCTGCAAAAGGAACATTTCCCGATAGGCTCCGTCCTTTTTCATCAGCTCCTCATGGGTGCCCTCCTCTGCGATTCTTCCGCCGCTTAAAAAGCAGATCCGGTCGCAAAACCGGGTGGAGGCCAGCCGGTGGGAAATGTAAATTGCGGTTTTGTCCGATGCCATCTCCTGAAACTGCTCATAGGTGCGGCTCTCCGCGATCGGATCCAGGGCCGCCGTGGGCTCGTCCAGAATCAGAATCGGCGCGTCCTTGTAAAGCGCCCTTGCCATCAGCAGCTTTTGCTGTTCGCCCCCTGATAAAACGATCCCCTCTTCGATCTCCCTTGTCATGGGCGTGTCCATCCCGGCCTCGCAGGAGGATATTTTTTCCCAAAGGCCTACTTTCCTTAAGCAGTTTTCGGCTCTGGCCCTGTCCGTCTTTTCCTGCTCCCGCATGGAAACACTCTCCAAAACGCTGAAAGGCGGAATATAAATATCCTGAAAAACAGCGGAAAACAATCGGAGCAGATCCTTTTTCCGAAAATTGCCAATGTCCTCCCCGCCGATTAGTATCTGTCCCGAGTCAGGCCGATAGAAGCCGCACAGGAGCTTGATCATGGTGGTCTTGCCCGCGCCGTTCACGCCCACCAGCGCAATCTTTTCCCCCGGACTGATCTTCATGGAAAAATGCTCCAGCACCTTCCCGGCGTCCGCCTGATAGGAAAAGCACACGTCCTGAAATTCGATGGAATATTCTTTAAGCTCTGAGAGTTCTCTGGGATTTTCCGGCTCCGGCTCGTCGGTCTGATCCAGGAAAGCGCGCATGGTGTTCATCTGCAGGTTCGCGCCGTTTAACTCGTTTAAAGAGTTTACAATACTGCCCACGAAGCCGGAAAAGGCTGTGATCGCACCAAAATACAGGGTAAAATCAGGAATCGTAATGCGCCCGGATGCCACCCCATAGATCAGATAGGTATAGGCAATCCCATCCTGCAGCATAAGCACAAAAGCGCCCACCACACCGGAGGCAAAGTACCTGTTCTGAATCTGGTTCACCAGCCTGGCGCTCTGGTCAATCAGGCTGTCCCTCAAATCCATAAACCAGCCCTTCGTACCATACAGCCGCATGTCCTTGCCATACTTTACATCGCTTCCCGCCTGGCTTAAATACCCCAGCTTTTTGTCATACTCCGCCGTCTCGTCCCGGCGGCTGTGCTCATAGCCCTGAGCCCGGCGCGTGGCAAACAGGCTGATCAGGGACAAGGCGATGAGAGCCAGAATCATAAGCGGACTTAAGGCCGACACGATACCCGAGTAAATGACGAAGCAAAGGGCGCTGACCACAATGTCGATGGTTGACACCAGCATCACTGAAGTGCCCGACCAGTCTCCGGCCTGAAGCGTGGACATTGCCTTCTGGTATTTCGCCTGCCCCTCCTTGCTCTCCACATTCTTGTAGTCGCAGCTTAAGGACTGAAAAACCAGCTCTGTCTGATAATAACGCCTCATGTCATTGTACATCATGTACTTTCCTTCCCCTGCCATCCCCGAAAGAGCCATGGAAAGCGCCATGACCAGGCCAAACGCCCCCAAAAGCAGACCGATCCTCCCGCTGTCCGCCCCTTCCAGCACCAGTTCCAGCGCAAGCTTGGGAAGATAGATGCCAAACACCGGAAAGACCACGGAAAGGATCATTTGCAGGAAAATCAAAAGAAGCAAAAACGGATACTCTTTTTTAATATCTTTCAATAAAAACAATACATTCTGGAAAACATTGTATTTCACAGATGCTCCCTCCTTTCTGCCAAGATCCTATCATACAGGAGGGGCAAAATACAAAGCATGGCACGAACTGCCTGAATTTTGACACGAGTGGTACCGCAAAAGGCGCTGCCTTTCCCTTACAAAATCATGCGTATCCCCGGAGGGGTTATGTTGCCCTTCACCATACAGTCAAAACGCTTCCAGCGGCAGCATGATCTCGGTTGCAAATACGCCCTCCTCGTCCTGCCGGTTGATATAACCGTCATATTTTTTTACAATCCGATCCACCCTCATCAGCCCAAACCCATGACCCTCACTGTTCTTGGTGGAGAGATAAGTTTTCCCCTCTTTCCTGACCTGGCCGCTCACCGAATTTGAGACCGTCACATAGAGCTGATCCTTCAATATGCCGATGAACAGACGGATAAAACGCTCCTGCGCTTTTCCATGATCCACGTTCCTTTCAGAAGCCTGTCCGGAGCTGTTGTCAGGGTCATGCCCGGGGCTTTGAGCAACACAGGCTTCCAGGGCGTTATCCAGGAGATTCCCGATAATCACACACAAATCGATTTCCGAGATCTGCAGATCAGAGGGCACCACCGCCCTGGCATTGACATAAATGCCCTTTGACCTTACCAGCGATAATTTGGAATTTAAGATAGCGTCCACCATCACATTCCCTGTCTTTATCACCGTGTCCACGCAGGTAAGGTCTGCGTTTAAGTCCAGAAGATACTTCCTGGTCTTTTCCTCATCGTCTGCCAAGGCAAGCAGGGTCTGGATATGATTGTGGTAATCATGCCGCCAGCCCCGCATAGTCTTGTAGATATTCTGCACCTCATCGCAATGCTTTTTGATCAGATCGTTTTGATATTCCGCAATCCTGCGGTCAATCACCCTTCCGAAAAGCAAATCCATAAGCTTCATTTCCATTCCCCCTCGAAATGCCTGATAAACGCCTGATTCACAGCATGATAATTGCTGCGGGAGAGAGGAACCTTTTCCCAATTGTCCAGTATAACCTCTGTTTTGGAAATACGCCTGATGCAGGCCACCTGAACCAGATAAGAACGGTGGGTACGGATGAACCCTTCCCCCAATTTCTCTGCAAGCTCCGAAAAATTCTGCCTGACCTCAAACTGCCCCCGCAAGGTATTGATCCGGCAAAAATGAGCCAAGGCCTCCGCACTCATTATTTCCCTCACATCCAGGCGCAGAGCCTCCCCGTCCACGGTAAATATCACCGACCTGTCCGCCTTTTTCAGATTGGCCGCGGCCCTGTCCAAAACCCTGCAAAGGGCCTCCTCCTCCAAAGGCTTCAACAGATAATGCAGGGCGGACACCTCATAGCCCTGCGCCATAAAGTCCGGAAAACCGGTGACAAATACAATCTGCACCTGGTCATTCTCCTGCCGCAGCTTCTTTGCAAGGGAAATTCCATCCATCCCCTCCATCTCAATATCCAGCAGCAGAATATCATAATCCTTATGCTCCGCATAATGAAACAGAAAGCTCTCCGCCGAGACAAAAGTATCTATGTGCAAGACATACCGTCCCTCTGCCGCCCAGCACCTGGTCATATCCTTAATATAATTTTGGTCTGCTGTGGAATCATCGCAAATCGCGATTTTATAATTCACGTTCCAGCCCTCCCGGGGACATTTTTTTCTAATGGTTTGTACATAAATTTTTAACAATTATAAAGCGCTGCATATGGTATAATAAAAAACATATTGGTGTGCGCACAGGTTATACTGTTCCCAACAAAGAAATCATCCCGCCGCAGGAAGGAGCCGCCCATGAAAAATAAACCCAAACAGATCGCCGCCATTATCTGTATTGTACTGCTGGTGCTTTTATATGTCGCCACACTGATTGTCTCGGTTCTGGATTTTCCCGGCTCGGACAGGCTGTTTGGGGCCTGTATCATCGCCACCATCGGACTTCCCATTTTACTGTGGATTTTTATCTGGGTGTATGGGAAATATACCCAGAAACAAACCATTGCGGATATTTTTCCCGAGGATGAAGGGGAAAGATGAAATTTCCTGAGACTGCTTTAAGGTTTCCTGCTCAAGTTGCCATAGGTGTTTTTTCTGTTTATATCCTTTCAATTACACAACTGTGCTCTTTTTTCTTTGCGTCATAATTGATCCCCACCAGCACAATCTCTCCCTCATAAGATTTCAATACTGCCGGGTAATTTCTCTCTTTCATCTGCCGGATTGCTCCCTCGGGTGACCTGTTCCATTTCAATTCAACCGCCAATGCCGGGAGCTGCGATTTCTTCTTTGGCAGATACACTACATCCGCAATCCCTTTTCCTGACAGAAGCTCCTCGACTTTCATATACTGATCAATGGCAGAGATATACGCAAACTTAATCACATACCGTAACGCCTGTTCATTATTGTAGAACGTGGGCGCATACTGGGTATCGCGTAACGCCTCTATTGATTTTGCCACTGCCTCCCCATTACCCGCAATGGTATCCTTCAAAAGCTTTTCGGAATGACCAAGCAGTTCCATCCATTTGGGGTTCATATTCCCGCTCTTTAAGATTTTCCGGAACTCAATCCTCACCTCCTCATTGGGAATCCGTACTGTGCCATCCTCCTCATGCCAGGCCAGATACCCCAAATGAATCAACAGCGTCAGCACATCATCACGGCTTTTAAAGGTTTCAAAATCATTCTCGAAAAAGTCTGTGTTGACCTCGATCTCCTCCCCGGAAATCAGCCGTGAAATCGTCTCCTGCAGCCCTTCGAAATCCATATTGATATAGATCATCAGCGACTCTGCCGCCGAGGTTTTCTGCCAGTAGGAGCCAAACTTCTTTTTCAGCATCGCCAGGGTGACCGAATAGGGATTGTAAATGGCCCCAACATCCGGAAAATCATACCCGTCGTACCAGCTTTTAGCATCCTCAAAACTCATCCCATGACTTTCGCACAGTCTCTCTACCTCTCCTTGCGTAAAACCGGTGAACTTTGCAAATCCGTCCGGATCAAGGATCGGATATTCTATAAAGTCTGAGATCGCCGACTGGGAGCCGTCCGTTCCTCCAACTCTTTATGGATGGCACTTACGATTTCGTCCGGCACATCTGCCATTGGTTTTCTCCGCCTCTTTGCCTCGGAAATAAAACCGGTAATATCAAGATTAATCACATGGTACTGATTCAAGTGCGCCAGATACCCCTGCGTTCCCGCTATTTCCTTGTCATCAAAGAGCTCATGGGAATCGCAGGAACAGTCATAGTATGCACACAGCATCTTTGCCGCATAGGACTTTCCAAAACGCCTTGGCCTGCTGATACAGGTCAGCATTTCCATTGTCCCTATAGTCTTATTGATCAATTCGATCAAACCGGTCTTATCCACATATTCCGACTGCAGGATTTTCCGAAATCCTTTATTCCCCGGATTCAAATAGGTTCCCATTGCAATCACCTCCGCAAATAAAAGCCCTTTTTGGCTCAGAGCATTGCCGCCAGTTTCCCCTTCACCTGCTCCAGACTGCGGAAAACAATTCCTTCCATCCCCTCGGCCCTGGCCGCCTCCACATTTTTCTCCACATCATCGATGAACACACATTCCGAAGCCGATAACCCGTATTTACTGCACAGAAGCCGGTAAATCTCCGGGTCAGGCTTAATCAGCTTAACCTGATAGGACAGGATCGCCCCGTCTGTCTCATTGAGAAAATCCAGCGCATCCGCACAATCCATATGGGCCTTGTGGGCAAAGTTGGAAATAATATAAATTCCAAGTCCCCTTTCTTTCAGCTCCCGAATCCAGGGAATGGCATAGTCGTAGCGCCGGACCATCCCCCGGACATTTTCAAAGACCTCCCGAATCTGTCCCTCTATGGACGGATCGTTTCGGATAAAGCCTGCAAGAAGCTCCTCGTCGCTCATGGCGCCTCTGTCCATCTCGTTCCACATGGGATTTTTCACCGTGGCATTTGCCAGCTTTCCAAAAATCTCCTCCGAATAACCAAAGCTTCTGTAAAAATCCTCCCACACAAAGCCTGCCAACACGTTGCCGATGTCAAACACAATATTCTTAATCATATGATCCCTTTTATCCTTTCTGCGCTTTGCCTTGCTTTCCGCCTGCCTTTCAACCATCATAACACAGCCTGGGGGAATTGGCTATTGCCTTTCACCATCTCCAAAAACTCCGCCGCCGCCTTTGAAACGCCCCCTCTTTCATCCCAGATCACACAAATCTGCCGCCTTGGGATGATCTTGTTAAAACGCAGTTCAAAGAGCCGACCGTCCTCCAAATACTCCTGAGCGAAGTCCCGCACCACGCTTCCAACCCCGAGACTGCGCAGGGCAAACTGCACGATCATATCACTGGTAGCCAGTTCAAACTCCGGGTGTAACTCTACCCCGTTCTGTGCAAGGAACCGGGTCATATAGCTTTTGGTGCTGGTATCCCCCTCCAAAAATATAATAGGAAGCTTCTCAAGCTCCTGCAGATCGAGCATATGGTTTTTGTACTGCATAAACCTGCGCCCTGCCACGAACACGTCCTCAATCTCCCGAACCGGCGTCACTTTAAACCCCTGCCTGTCCGAGACCGGGGTGCTGACTACTCCAAAGTCTATCTTTCCCTCTTTTAAAAGCGCGACTGTCCGGGGCGAGGGCCCATTGGTCACCGTCACCTTAATACCGGGGAACCTCTCATGGTAATCTTGAAGATAAGGAAGCAGGCAATATTTCAGGGTCATATCGCTTGCCCCTATTTTCAGTTCGCCGGATTCCAGCCCCCGCATGGCTGAAAGACGTCTTTCCCCCAACCGGATCTGCTCATATCCCGGCTTTACATACCCGTAAAGTACCTCCCCCTCGGGTGTCAGCCGGATTCCCTTTGCCGAGCGCACAAAAAGCTTTACCCCAAGGGCGGCTTCCAATTGCTTTAAAGCCTGGCTCACAGCCGGCTGGGAGACGGAAAGCTCCGCTGCCGCCATTGTCAGGCTGCTGTTTTTCGCCGTATAGTAAAACACCTTATAATATTCAAGATTTCCTGTCATTTTAACCTCAATGCCGCATTCGCCTTTTCTCCTGTCACTTCCATTCCCTCAGCAGCTCCGCCCCTCTAAGCCACTTCATTTCCGAATCATCTGTACCAGGAGCTACGCATTCCCGGTATCTCACTTTCAAAAACAGACTCTTCTTCCCAAGAAAAGGCTGCATATTTCTCTGCAGCACCTCTTTATCCCGTATTTTAAGCTCCTCCCCTGCCAGTACCATAATCAGCTTCGATCTGGCGTGGAAAAGCTTTAAGTTCTCCGCAAGACGGTCTAAGGATTTCTCTTCCTCCCTTCTTACATAGTCCTCAAAGCACCTGCTCATCTGAAGAAAGGAAATGGGTACCACCCGGTTTTCTATTTCTTCCTCGCTCTTATAATACAAAAGGTTCAGCCGCACATTCCGGAATACCTCGCTGTGGGCCCGAAGCGTTGCCGCCAGATCTGCCGCCGTCTGCCTCACATATTCCACCGGCAGGGCGCAGTCAATCGCCAGCGTCATTTCCAGAATGCCGCCTGTATAATTTCCCGGCACATGCAAAACACGTTCGACGGCATTGTTTAAGTTCATTTTTGCTATGACATTCATTTTCTGTTTTTGCTCCTCTTTACCGCTTTATACTGAGCGGTCAGTCTTTTTTGACAACCAGTATATAAATGACATCCCTGTACTTTCCTGGCCTTTTTGTCTTCCGCCAACCTTCTCTCTTGCCCCTCCCCCAAAAGTATTGTATGATAAACTGGTTGTTATCCGCAAGGAAAATCAACATCTTTCAACAAATTTTACCGGGAGGTCATCGTCACCAATGAAACAGCTTACCTACAAACATACGATCTATTCCTGTTTTACAGGCTACATCGTGCAGGCGATCATCAATAATTTCCTGCCCCTGCTCTTTTTAACCTTTCAATCTTCCTACGGGATTCCCCTCTCCCGGATCACTTTCCTTGTGACCTTTAACTTTGGCCTGCAGCTCGTGATCGACCTGGTATCCCCTGCGTTTATTGATAAGATCGGTTACCGTATATCCATCATCATCGCTCATGTCTGCGCAGGCGCAGGGTTGATCGGGCTGACCTTCCTGCCCGAACTTCTCCCCACCCCTTTTATGGGGCTGATGGCCTGTGTCATCATTTATGCCGTGGGCGGCGGTCTGATTGAAGTGCTGATCAGCCCCATTGTGGAGGCCTGCCCCACCGACAACAAGGAAACTGCCATGAGCCTGCTGCACTCCTTTTACTGCTGGGGACATGTGGGGGTAGTTTTAATCTCCACCCTGTTTTTTCATTTTATCGGGATCGGAAACTGGAAGATACTCTCAGCCCTTTGGGCTATTGTTCCCATTGCCAATATTTACTTCTTTGCCAGGGTTCCCATTGCCCCCCTGCTTGGGGAGGATGAAAAAGGGATGTCCTTTGGAGAGCTTCTCGGAAATAAGCTTTTCTGGGTTCTGCTGATGCTCATGGTCTGCGCAGGCGCCTGCGAGCAGGCCGTGAGCCAGTGGGCCTCCACCTTTGCGGAAAAGGGGCTGAAGGTGAGCAAAACCATCGGCGACCTGACAGGGCCCATGCTCTTTGCCGTCTTAATGGGCAGCTCCAGGGCTGTCTATGGAAAATACGGGGAAAAGCTCGATCTGCGCAAATTCATGTATTTCAGCGGCATCCTGTGTCTGGCCAGCTACCTTTTAATCTCCTTGTCTGCCTCTCCCATCCCCGGCCTGATCGGATGCGGTCTGTGCGGCCTCTCCGTGGGCATCCTCTGGCCCGGGACTTTCAGTATATCCGCCGCCAGGCTCAAAAGGGGCGGCACGCTTCTGTTCGCGCTGCTGGCTCTGGGCGGAGATGTGGGCTGCTCCCTGGGCCCTACTGTTGTCGGCATGGCTACCAGCCATTTCGGCGATAATTTGAAAACAGGGATCCTGGCCGCAGTAATCTTCCCTGTTCTGCTGCTCCTATTCCTGCCCTTTACCCGCGAGAAGAAAACGGAAAATTCATAAACACACTATCAAAACTGCCCCGGCCCTGTCTTTGGCAAGGCGGCGGCAATCCCATTGACAGCGGGGAGTTCGCAAGAAGCGTGCTTCCCGCTGTTTTATTAAAACATAAGGATGTCCGGCGAAGCCTGGCATCCCTTGTTTCTAGCATAAGGCTCTCTTGCAAAGCAACCAATTTCTTCCCCATGCATATAATGTATAATAAACGACAAAATTTTCTGTTTTTAGCGTTTCTTATCACAGGCCGGACAGCCTAAGCACACAGCATCGGAAGATTCCCGGTGTTGCGCTGCATCCTGTGGTAACCGTATCATTACGCAAGAGCAAATATAATGAGGTGGTTTTAATTGAATAATTTTAATATGAACTGGATGTTTAATCCACCGAATCTGTTTGGCATGAGAGGCCCTGGCAGGAACTGTGTCCCCCGCCAGGCGCCGCCTTCCTTCTGTCATAGATATGAAACAAATGATACCGGGGCAGATTGCTGCCCATGTACGGCGGAACCGGGGATACCCTGCCCAGTTTTTGAATGCGGAGGCCCCGGGCCCGGAGGGGAGTCAGGGCCTCCAGGGCCAAGAGGAGAGCCGGGGCCTCCAGGAGCGCCAGGGGAGCCGGGGCCTCCAGGGCCAAGAGGAGAGCCAGGGCCTCCAGGGGCCACAGGGGAGCGCGGAGAAACCGGGCCACAGGGAGTTACAGGCCCACAAGGGCCGCAGGGAGCCACAGGGCCACAGGGGCCACAGGGAGATGCGGGGGCCAGGGGGCCTGCGGGGCCGCCCGGCTATCCGCAAAACTGTATTTTCGCAGTCTTTTCCGGCCAGGAGCCGTTTATGCCGGAGAGTGGCGGGCTTGCGCCGAAAATCGAAATACCGGACAACACCGGAAATATCTCTCTTTGCAGTGACCATTCTATCTCGCTGGCCCCGGGGTATTATGCCGTCAGCTATTATATTTCCGCCATGGCAAAAAAGCATGGATTCATTAAGCTCACGCCAATATTTAACGGCTGTAGGCAGACTGCCTATGGCGCTTATGCAGAGGCGACAGCGCGCAGAGAAATGCTTATCTTGTCAAGATATTTTATCATCGAAATCCCGGAAGGCTCCCCGCTGCTCTTTGATTGGAGCTCCTCTGCGGACATTTCCGGAATGAGCATGAATTTGAGTATCGAAAAGCTTTGCAGGCAATAAATCATAAAAAGGAGAATCAATATGCCCACTATCAGCCTTTGTATGATCGTAAAGAACGAAGAGGCGTATCTGGCACGCGCCCTTAAAAGCGTGGCCGGGCTCGTAGATGAAATTATAATCGTAGATACCGGTTCCACTGACCGGACAAGGGAGATTGCGTCCGGTTTTACGTCAAAGGTCTGCTCCTTCCCATGGAAGGATGACTTTTCTGACGCAAGGAACTACTCCTTTTCCCAGGCGTCAATGGATTACTGTATGTGGATGGATGCCGACGATATTCTGGAGGAGAAGGAAAAGGATAAATTTCTGCAGTTAAAGCATACCCTCTCTCCGGATACGGATATTGTAATGATGAAATATAATACTGCCTTTGACGAAGCCGGCAACCCATCTTTCTCCTATTTCAGAGAAAGATGGATCAGAAACAGTACGCAGTACCGCTGGGTCGGCGCAGTCCATGAGGTCATTCCGCCAAAGGGGCGGATAATCTATTCCGATATCGCTATCTCCCACAAAAAAGCAGGTGCCGGAGATCCTGACCGGAATCTGAAAATCTACAGGAAAATGATCGCGGAGGGAAAGAGCCTGGATGCGCGGCAGCAATATTATTACGGGCGGGAGCTATACTATCATGGACTATACCGGGAGGCTGTTTCAGTGTTGGAGCAGTTCCTGCTCTCTGCGCAGGGATGGGTCGAAAATAAAATAGAAGCCTGTTCTGTCTGCGCTGACTGTTATTACAGGCTGGGGGAGGATGAGTCCGCGCTAACCGCCCTTTTACGCAGTATGAGCTTTGATCTGCCAAGAGCCGAATTGTGTTGTGAAATCGGAAAATATTTTCTGGAGCACTCAAGCCCCCATACGGCAATCTATTGGTATGAGACTGCGTTAAACGTGCCCAAAAACAATCATTGCGGCGGATTCATCCTGCCGGACTGCCATGACTATATCCCCCTTTTACAATTATGCGTGTGCTACGATAAACTGGGAGACCGGCAAAGAGCGAAAGAATACAATGAAAGGGCAGGGGCCTGTAAGCCTTACTCCCGATCATATCTTTACAATAAACAGTATTTTGCATCTTTCGACAAAAAGTAGCAGATTTTTCAAACCCACATAAATTATTTGTAAAGAAAAGTACTTTTCAGTACTTTTTCCAAATATTATAAAGGATGTGTTGTGAATGAATCAAAATCATTTATGTAACTGCTGCCAGACTCAGTGTCATCCTGCCTGCTGTGAACGCGGCCCTGCGGGGCCTAAAGGGGATCAGGGGCCTGCAGGGCCACAGGGGATCAAAGGAGATACCGGTTGTCCTGGCCCTAAAGGCGACAGAGGCGACCAAGGGCCTATGGGACCACAGGGACTTCCGGGGATGCCCGGCGCAAGAGGCCCCAGAGGAAATACCGGGCCGGTAGGGCCTACCGGAAATACCGGGCCAAGGGGTTGTGCCGGGCCAAGAGGTTATGCCGGGCCGCAGGGTATCCAGGGTGTCCAGGGCGTTCGCGGTGATGTAGGGCCGAAAGGTGATCCGGGCTGCGAAGGCCCTCAGGGTGACATTGGCCCTCAGGGGCCTGCCGGGCCTACAGGGCCTGCCGGACCGGCCGGGCCTGTGGGAGATCCCGGCCCTCAGGGCCCAAGAGGTATTCCGGGGCCGACAGGGCCCACTGGCTCTACCGGCACTATGGGGCCTCAGGGTGCAACCGGGCCGCAGGGTATTCAGGGTGTAACCGGGCCGATTGGACCGCAAGGCCCGAAAGGCTGTCCGGGAGATGACGGAGCTGTCGGCGCGACTGGACCTACTGGCGCGGATGGCTTACCGGGACCTACGGGTGCCACCGGACCTACCGGCGCGACCGGACCTACCGGCGCAGATGGCTTGACGGGACCTACCGGTGCCACCGGACCCACCGGCGCAGATGGCTTGACGGGACCTACCGGTGCCACCGGACCTACCGGCGCGACCGGGCCCACCGGCGCAGATGGCTTGACGGGACCTACCGGTGCCACCGGACCTACCGGCGCGACCGGGCCCACCGGCGCGGATGGCGTGACGGGACCTACCGGTGCCACCGGACCTACCGGCGCGGATGGCTTACCTGGACCTACTGGTGCCACCGGCGCCACTGGATCCACCGGCGCTACTGGTGCCACCGGACCCACCGGATTAGCAGGGACAGGAGCCATCATCCCGTTTGCATCAGGGCTTCCCGTTTCGCTGACGACAATTGCCGGAGGTCTTGCAGGGCTCCCCGCCTTTGTTGGTTTTGGAAACAGCGCGCAGAGCCTGACCCTTCTGGGAAGCACGATTGACCTCACCAATGCCAGCGGGACTCTCTCTAACTTTGCGTTTCAGGTTCCGCGTGCCGGCGTCATCACCTCGTTCAGTGCATATTTCAGCTTAACGGCGGCACTTTCCCTGCTAGGTTCCACTGTCACAGTCAATGCGCAGATCTATCAGTCTGCAACGCCAAACAACGTATTTGCTCCGGTTGCCGGAACACTGATCAGCCTGACACCGGCGCTTACCGGTATCTTATCTGTCGGGACACTGCTAAACGGTGTGCTTACGGGGCTCAATATCCCTGTAACGGCCCAGACCAGGCTGATGCTGGTATTTTCAGCAACGGCAAGCGGTTTGACTTTGATTAATACAGTCGCAGGATATGCAAGTGCGGGCTTAGGCATCAACTGACACCGCCGCCGCTCTTGTGCTTGATATACTCCAGAGATTCCCTATTGGGAGTCTCCGGAATATTTTTCAGAAAATATTTTCAGAAAACAGACAGAACTGATTCCACACGAGTTTGCTTTTCGCAGAATGCTATATAACAGAGGCCCCTTAACTACCCCTCCAGAATCCTGCTGGCATTGCGGAGCCCCATGGCCATCATCTTCTCCATTTCCGCTTTGCCGTCGGTCTTTTTATCCTTGCCGGGTTTCTCTCCGCTCTCACCCTTATTTTCATTGGTAACCCTCTCAGAGACACGTTCCCTGCTCTTTTTCGTCTCCTCGTCAAGGGTTTCCATGCAGCTACTCTGTATCATGGAGTGCATCTGGGAGACACCCTTGCGTATCTTCTCGTCTTCCTTTTTTCGTTTCTCCACCTTTGAAAGCTGCTGCTGTTTAAATTCTCTCATTTCGCCCATGTTGCCGATATGCATTTTCCCCTCTCCTTCCTTTGCTCCCGGAGCGTTTTTCTGTCATCCGAAAGCCCTGTGCAACAAAACCGTCTCTGTAACATATATCGGAAAAAACGGGGATTCTATAAGTTCTGCGGCATGAATTCGCTGTTTATTGCTATAAACAGGGCTGTCTGCTTCCTGCTCTTTCCATCAGGGCTGGCTATCCCCCGGCAAAATTCTGCCAAAGCCATCCTATATCTCAAGCAGCTCCATGATCTCATCCCTGCTCAGGCTCCCGAGCTGCCCGGTATCTCCGCTGATGACCTGATCCGCAAGATTTTTCTTGGTCTCCTGAAGCTTCTGGATTTTCTCCTCAATGGTATTCTTCACAATCAGTTTATAGACCGTAACCTTTTTGGTCTGCCCGATCCTGTATGCCCTGTCCGTGGCCTGGTTTTGCACCGCAAGGTTCCACCACGGGTCATAGTGGATGACCATATCCGCCCCGGTCAGGTTCAGCCCCACGCCGCCCGCTTTCAGGGAAATCAAAAACACCGGGGTGTCCCCCTCGTTGAATTCCTTCACCATCTGCAGGCGCTTTTCCTTAGAGGTGCTTCCTGTAATGGTAAAATAAGGGATTTCCGCAGCAGTCAGCTCCCTTTGCAGAATTTCCAGCATGGAAGTAAACTGAGAGAACACCAACATTCTGTGGCCGCCGTCCATGGCGCTCTGGATGAGCTGCAGACAGGCCTCCAATTTCGCCACCTCGCCCTTATAATTGTCAAAGCACAGGGAAGGGTCGCAGCAGATCTGGCGCAGTCTGGTGAGCTCTGCCAGAATCAGAAGTTTGTTTTTGTTAAACTCCTCCTCATTCTGCCCGGAAATTTTCTCACGCATGTGAACCACCTGCCCGTCATAGAGCCTCTGCTGCTCTGTGGCAAAACGCACGTACCGGCATTCCTCTAATTTTTCCGGCAGATCTTTTAGCACATCCTCCTTGAGCCTGCGCAGGATAAAGGGGCTTACCATTTTTTGCAGGCGCTTCATAGCCCCCTCATCCTTGTTCTTCACGATGGGGGTCTCCATCTCCTTTTTAAACACATCATATCCGTACAAAAATCCGGGCATGAGGAAATCAAAAATACTCCACAGCTCGCTTAAACGATTCTCAATCGGCGTACCGGTCAAAGCATACCGGTTTTGGCTGTTTATCACCTTCACCGCCTTGGCCGCAGCCGTGGTGTGGTTTTTAATATACTGGGCTTCGTCGATGATCTGGTACAAAAACTGCCTGTCCTCATACAAGTGAATATCCCGCTTGAGCAGGTCGTAGGAAGTCACCAGCACATCCGCTTCCCCATAGGCTTCTATCTTACCCTGCCGCTCTTCCTGGCTACCCACGATCAGGGAAATGTTAAGCTCCGGGGCAAAGCGGGCAAATTCCTCCGCCCAGTTATAGATCAGTGAGGCGGGGGATACCACAAGGGAGGTTCCCTCCCTTCCCTCCTGCTTTGCCGCAAGCAGCACGGAAATAATCTGCAATGTCTTGCCAAGTCCCATATCGTCCGCAAGGATCCCGCCGAACTGCCAGGTTTCCAGAGTCCGCAGCCACTTGTAACCGTTTTTCTGATACTTGCGCATAACCTTGGAAAGGCTCTCGGGCTCCTCAAAATCCGCGTCCTTTACCGTCTTAAAGCCCTTGACCACCTTACGGAAATGGCTGTCCCTGCTGCTGTAGACACCCTCATTCTCCTCCAGCATCTTGTCAAGATAAAGCGTCCGGTACATGGGAAGATGCATCTTGCCCGTTACAAACTCTTTCGGCTTTAAATGGGCGGCCTCCATCAACTCCGCGAGAAGCTCCAGGGAAGAATCCTGGAGGCTTACAAAGGAGCCGTCTTTGAGCCGGTAATATTTCTTTTTCGTCCGATAACTGTTTAAAATATCCAAGAGCTCGCTTTGGGGCACATCCTCCGTGGCAATATCCAGCTCCAAAAGTCCTGAGGAAACCGAAACACCCACCGAAACCTTTACCGGCTTCACCGCGTGATAGCCAAGGAACTTCTTTGTGCAATGCACCTCCCCCAGCTCCATCAGCCGATCCGTGCCGCTCTCCATTATCTGGTAGACCAGATTTTCATCGCCGCCGCAGTGAAACTCTTCCTTTTCCCAATCAATCTGCGGAAGAAGCTGCGTCACATAAAACAACACCTCATCCTCCCGGCCGCCGTCCCTGAAAGGCTCTAACCCGGTTCCTCCCGGCCTGCTCTTCTTAACGCCGTCCAGCAGGGACACCTCCTTGTCCCCATAGACGGCATAGGCCCTGCATGTCACGTTCTTTTCCTCGGCATCCAGATAAAACACAAACCGCACATCCGGCAGAAGATAAGACCGAAACTTCTCCGGCTCCGTCTCCGTCACATCCACAATATCCTCAAGAGAGGGCAAAATGCGATGATAAAACTCCGAAATATTGTTTCTCCCTATATGAAAAGAAAACTTGGAACCCTCCGCCAGGTTTGCCAGAGGCTCAATCCTTTCCAAGAAATCCTTTTCCACCCGGCAGAGCTTTTCGTCCCCTATGTAATAGGCCGTATCCGTACCGTAAAACAGCTCCGGAAGGCTTCCCTCCACCTGAATCCCGTGAAACTGCTCCGGTTTTTCCGCCTTTACCGGTTTTTTCTTCTTATTTTTAGCCGGGGACGTCTGCCAGCCTCTGTAATAGGGCTCCTCGGGTTCCTCCGAAAGCTCCTCGCCGGAAATGAGCATGGTGACCTTGGGATTTTTCTCCGCACAGCTCAGGGCACCTTTCTTTTTTTCCCTGTCGTCCCGATCCTCAAACTCCACAGAGCCGTCTGCGAGCTGCTCATAAAACTCGTCCAGCCGCCATCCGAAGAGATTTAACTCGCTGCCTACCCCGGAGCTGCGGTAATAGTAATAATTTCTGGCGTCCATCAGACGCTGCTGGAACTCCTTTTCCTCCCGGACAATCCGGTTGATGAAGCGGATCCACCTCTTTCCTTCCTCCGTAAAATTCCCAATATCATGGTTAAACTGAGTCTTTGTCCCATAGGTACCGGTGGCGGAATCCTTCACATTTTTGCAGAATTCGTCCAACTTCTTTACAATAAACAGCTTCCCCTCCCCGATCTTAAAGGAAACCGAAAGACCGCCGTCCTTTTTCACCAGCCTGGGGAGAAGCTTAAGGCTCTCCTTCCTGCCCGCGGCATCTGCCAGAACCAGATTGGTCTTCTTTTGATGGTAAAAATACATGAGCTGGTGGGCATTCTGATCCGTGGCATCCCCTACATTGTGGGTATTTAAATACTCCTCCAAAAGCTGCAATGCGCCTGCCTTATAGGGACAATCTGTTTTGTTCATATTCCAACTGTAATAATATTCCTTCCGGCACTTGGGGCAGCCGCACTCATAGCTGGAAACCGCCGTCCTGGAAAAGATCATCCGCAGGGCGAACTGATCCTTCCCCGTCAGCCCCACGGCATCCATCTGACCCTTGATCTCCCTGCTGTTCCTCTCATATCCCGAGAGCACCCGCTCAATCCGAAGTCTCCCGGTCCGGGCAAGCTCGGCTCCGTCCCGGCAGGTCTCCCCGGCAATCTCCATGGACCCGCGAATGGCGGTGCCGTCAAAATAGCTGTAGCTCTCCAGCTCTGCAATAGACCTGCCACCGCCGCTTACCCCTTCCGGCTCCTCCGCCCAGGACTGGCCCAGAAGCGTATACTCTTCCTTTTCTCTTTCCCTGCGCAGGCGTTCCTCCTCCTCTCTGCGATACTGCTCTTGCCTGCGGCTCTCTTCCTGTGCCTGCCGCCTTTGCTCCGCCTCGATGCGCTCGGCTTCTTCCCTCCGGCGCTTTGCCTCTTCCTCCTTCTGTTTCCTCGCTGCCCTTGCCATGGCTTCCTGCTCCTTCTGTTTCTTTTCTGTCTTACGACGGGCCTCTTCTTCCTTCTGCCGCCTGATCTTTTCTCTGCGCTCTTCCTCCGCAAGGCGCTTCTGCACCTCTTGGGCGCGGGCCTGCTCCGCCTTAAGCCTTTGCTCCTCCTGACGGCGTGCTCTCTCGCTCTTTCGCTGTTCCCGGGCCGCCCGCTGGGCCGCGCGGTGCTCTTCCTCTTCCCTCTGCCGCCTGTCCCTTTCTGCTTTCTGTCTTTCGGCCGCTTCCGCTGCCGCTTTTTCCTGCGCAAGACGGGCTTCTCCCCCGCCCTCCTCCATTTCAATGGCATACAGAACCGCAGCCATATGCTCGCAGCTTTTTCCGCCCTTTGCCACCGGACAACTGCAATTGAGCCGCATATGACCGTCCTCCCGGACCCTTACCGATACCTCATTGCGCTGTCGGCCCAGCACCGCCGCCCGGTAGCCGCCTTTTACCTTCTCAAAATCGGTTACTTTCTTATTTAAATAGGAAGCCTCCCCTCTCTCGAGAGCGCTCCGGTCAAACTTATTTTTCCACTGGATCATTGTGCTTTTCACTTTCTTCTCTATAATAGTATTGTGTCAGGCTTCCGCTTCAGCTCTCCATCCCTGCATCACTTCTCTCCAAAAAACACTCCATAAATACCCTATCACAGGAACTGGCAAAAGTAAATATCCTCATATCGGATTTTCCCCCATTCCAAATATCGCCAAGAAAGCACATTGACACGCAATTTTATTCAGTTATAATAAGAAAGCACGTTAACCAAGATATGCGATACTGAAAATTATTTTTTCCCAAATTTAGAGGTTACATATGGCATCACGAATCAAAAACATGACTGAGGGAAAGCCCCTTTCCCTGATCTTTACCTTTGCACTGCCGCTGATGATCGGCAATGTATTCCAGCAGCTTTACACCGTGGTGGATACCATGGTGGTTGGCAGGGCCCTGGGAGTAAACGCCCTTGCCGCCTTGGGCGCAGCCGACTGGATGAACTGGATGATGCTGGGGATTGTCCAGGGCCTGACCCAGGGTTTCGGCATCCTCATGGCCCAGAAATTCGGCGCAGGCATGAAAGAGGATCTGCGGAAAGTGATCGGTAATTCCGCCCATCTCTCCCTGATTTCCTCCCTGATCCTGCTCCCGGTTGGACAGCTCCTCGCCCGTCCTGTTCTAGGGCTTTTGCAGACGCCTGCTGAAATTATAGACAATGCCCTGCTCTATCTGCGCATTATGTACCTGGGCATTCCCGTTGTCATGGCCTACAATCTTCTGGCATGTATCCTGCGCTCCCTGGGGGACAGCCAGACGCCGCTTCATGCCATGATCGTGGCCGCCATTGTAAATATCGTGCTGGATCTACTCTTTGTCCTGGGCTTTGGCCTTGGCATCGGCGGCGCGGCTGCGGCCACCCTGATCGCCCAGCTTGTTTCCAGCTTTTATTGTCTCCACTATATCCGCAGGATTGACATCCTGACCCTTACCCCTGCCGATTTCCGGCTTCAAAAAGGACTGCCTGTGCGTCTGTTTGTGCTGGGCTTTCCCATGGCCTTCCAAAATGCCATTATTTCCATCGGAGGAATGATCGTACAGTTTGTAGTCAACGGCTTCGGCGTCCTCTTTATTGCCGGATTTACCGCCACCAACAAGCTCTACGGAATGCTGGAGGTAGCGGCCACCTCCTACGGCTATGCCATGGTCACCTATGTGGGCCAAAACCTGGGGGCAGGCAGAACAGACCGCATCCGCAAGGGTATGAAAGCCTCTCTTCTGATCTCCCTGATCACCTCTGTGGTCATTGCAGTTATCATGCTCCTTGCAGGGAAAGCAATCCTCGGCTGCTTTATCTCAGGCACGCCGCAGGAATTTGAGCAGACTCTGCAGATTGCCTATTTCTATCTCGCAATCATGAGCGTATGCCTGCCCATCCTTTACATTCTCCATGTAACCCGCTCCGCCATCCAGGGTATGGGAAACACGGTCCTTCCCATGGTATCAGGCATTGCGGAATTTATCATGAGAGCCGTGACCGCCATTTTCCTGCCCATGCTCATCGGAGAGACAGGCATCTTTTTTGCGGAAATCACAGCCTGGCTTGGGGCGGATATTATCCTTGTCACCAGCTACTTTCTGGTAATCAAAAAAACGGAGCGGATGCTCTTTCGCACCTAAAACCGATTTCCGGAATCTGCATATGCCAGAGCCCGCCTCACCGTATCGGGGATTGCGTACCCCAGATAATCCATTATCTTTTCGTCACAATCCAGTTTTTCCTTTAGTGTTTTCTCAAGCAGCAGCGCCAGAGCCTGCTGCTTTTTCCAGTCATACGGGCAGCCTGGCGAAGCATGCTGTCCGTTGCCTGGCCCATGGCTGTCCGACACATTGTCTGCCCCTGACGGATATTCTGTCATAATCCGTGCAAGAATGCCTGCAAGCAGGATACTGCACAGATTTTCTATCAATCCTTCATACTCCTCATGATATGCCATGAGCATTTCCCTGACCAGCGAGGCCGGAAGCTTTCCCAGAAATCTCTGTTCAACGGCAATACACATCATATATTCCCAAACCGCATCTACACCGGTCCGGCCCCCTAAATCCTTCAAAACAGGATAATCCAGCGTCAAAAGCGTCTCCTGGGGAGCAAACCTTACATCATAATTCAGAAAAAAGGAAGGAATCCCCTTCCTGACAGTATCCCCCAGGCAGATCAGCCCATAGTCCCAAAAGCCGGGAATCAGCTCATTATAAAGCCTGCGAAGTTTATTTACCTTTTCCGTTACAAGCTCCTGTCCCTTTCCAAAGGCTTCCTGGGCGGAAATTTTTTTATTCTTCAAAAACAATGCCCCCTTCTCTTCCTGCCCCCGGGCTTCCTCTCTTTCCTCCTGCAAAGAAGTGCCTTCGTACTCCCCAATACAATACAAAACCGCCTCCATCAGCATCTGGGCCTTTTCATAGGTGACGGAAGAATGTTCATAGCCTGTATACTTTTCCCCCAGAGCGGCCACCACCGGAAGCAGTTCTTCCATCTCGTATCCGTATGTTTCCATAAAACAACCATGCCCTTTCCGTAATCTGCAAGCTTTCATACATGCTGTGTACGTATTGCGCAGGCATAAATTTGCGTGTGATCTCAATCAAAACAAATCCATCAGCGCCGCCAAATATAACTCCTTGTCCCACCGTTTCACAAGATCAAACTTTTCAAATTCTCCCCTTCCTCCCGTGGCTTCATAACCAGAATATCCAGCCCGGATCGCTTGGGCAAACAGATCCAGGCATGTTCCTTCCAGATAGTCCAAATCCCCGCAGCACACGCCGTCAAACTGTTCCCTCATAAATTCCAAAAGCTCGTCGTCTGTGATCTCATCCAGCATTTCATTTTTGTAAAGGAAAAAGATTTCCTGAAGCCGGATCAAAGTATCGCAGTAGCTGTCCTGGGTAATATAGGCCGAGTCGCAGAAGGTGTCTATGATCTTAGGCAGGATTCCCTGTCCGAACTCCACCCTGCGCTCCTTTCTCAATACCTCTCCCCGTTCCGCCACCAAGAGCTGCGCCTCCTTTTCACTTAAGGCAAGGCCAAATTTTTCCGTGTCCCGGTTTCTTGCAAGAACCTCCTTCACCTGGGTTTGCTTTGACATGAGTTCCAGCCAGTTTTTTTCTTCCATAAAGTGCGGCCTCCTTGTAAAATTCTGTGATTGTTTTCAGATGGTAATTACTTATTATATATTTCCGAAACAATATTACAAGACTTGACTTTTCACCGTTTTTGTGCTATAATATATAATGGATAGAAATATTTATCTTTTCGAACTCTTGAATAAAAAAACTCCTGCCATAAAATAGCAGCCATCGCTCTTTATTTTATGGACAGGTGATTATTTTACTGTCACTTTTTTAGTAACTCTGTATTTTCTCGGCGTCATGCCGTACCGCTTCTGAAAAATCCGGTGAAAATAACTGATGTTGTCATATCCCACCGACATTCCAATGTCCATCACTGACATGGTGGTGTGCTCCAGAAGGTATACTGCCTGATTCAGACGCTTTTCCTGCACCAGCTCCGTATAATTTTTTCCTGTGATTTTTTTAATCTCCCTGGACAGCCAGTACAAATCGTAGTGAAGGAGCCTGGCGAGCTTTGAGAGCTCTCCGTCCCGGTAATGCTCCTCCACATATCCCAGCACAGAGATCATAACTCCCTGCTGCCGGTTACCAAACCCGGTCTCCATCCTGTCCGTATAGTTCATCAATTGAAGAAACAAAAGCCCCATGGTAATCTGATTGATACTTCTCTTGTTAGGCTGTCTGTGCCAGATCGACCAAATCAAATTTTCCAGAAGATTTTGAATGGGAAGGATGTCCGCCACCTTAAAGTGAATGTATCCCGCAGCGCCATTCTCCCCCTTAAGACAGTCGATCACAAAATCCCGCAGAAGATTTTTTTCTTCCCCCATCATCTTAAGACCGCAGTCAAAAAATTCCGGCAGGACAATGAAATTCACCGCCACATCATCCATACCTGCCGGATAAATTTCCTGTACTGCCTTCTGGTTCAGAAGAAGCACCTCCCCCTCCTGCAAAAACACATCTTTCCCGTCAATCACATGATGGGTGCTTCCTGAACACATGTAGATCACTTCTATATAATTGTGGGTATGTCTGGGAAAATGTACAAACCTGGTATGGGTACGCACCTGGATCAGCTTACCATCATCTAAAAGCCGCTTCGCCTCCACCGTGTCATGCCCCTCGGACATATAAATATCCTTCTCGATCTCCGCCCGGCCTGCCAGGATACTTTCTTCCTCCGGCGTAATCTTCTTTAATTCCACCAGCAATTCATCTGTCATTCTAATAACCATGCCGTTTCCGCAACCTGCAAGCTTTCATACATGTTATGCATGTATTGTGCAGGCACAAAGCCAAAAAGCCTTTGCCTTTACTCCAGTCTATCCCTTAATTTTACCCGGAAAATTCTGCGAAGGGACTCGTTGATCTGCTCCTCTGTAAGGGAACCGCTCTGTACCGCCTCAAGCACTCCCGTATAAGCCGTGGCGTAATCCTCCGGCATAAATATCATGTCCGCCCCTGCCTGCAAGGCCTTCACCGCTGCCTCGTCAGCCGTGTAATATTCCGTGATCGCCGCCACGTTCATGGCATCTGTAATAATGATTCCCGTAAAGCCTAGCTGCTGCCGTAAAATCTCCGTGACCATTTTCCCTGAAAGGGAAGAGGGCGTATTGTCTCCGGTCACATTTGGCAGGGAAAGATGGCTGACCATTACGAAATCGGCCCCTGCCGAAATCCCTGACTGATATGCCGGGAAATCCCTCTCCATAAAGCTCTCTATGGCCTTATCCGAGGTAATCATTCCCTCACTGGCATTTCCTGTCACGTCCCCCAGCCCCGGGAAATACTTCAGGCAGGTGCTCACCCCGGCAGCCTGACTCCCCTCCACAAAGGCGGAAACCATGGAAGATACCTGTCCCTGGTCCGTTCCAAAGGCCCGGTCTCCGATTAAGGTATTCCCTTCTGCCATCACATCCGCTACCGGAGCAAAGTTGACGTTAAACCCATACCCGGCAAGATAAGAGCCGATGGTATCTCCGGCATTCTGCGCCGCTGATGCGTCAGCCGAGGCTCCGATATCCGCCATTTTCCCTACATTTTCTGCCAGACCGCTCTCCGCAACAGGGCTAATGCTCCCCCCTTCCTCCTCCACACCAAGAAAGATAGCGGATTTACTGTAGCTCTTCGTATTCTGGAGCATCTCTTTAAGCTGCGCCTCATCCAGTATATTTTTGGAGGAATAGATAAGCCCGCCTACTGGCTGCGCACCCAATTTATCCCTGGTGGTATCTCCCGCCTGGGTCACCGTATCCATTCCAGTAAGCGCCTCCGGTGTGATGAAAAAGAGCCCGGCCACCTTATCCTCTAAGGTCATTCCCGCAATGCTCTCTTCAACCATCACCTCCAGCCAGTCCGTCTCTTCCTCCGGCTCCGGTTCGAGACCCTCAGAGGGCGCCTCCACCGCCTGCTGCCCATCCTCCGCATTGGCAATTTCCTCCAACTGCTTCTCTAACTCTTCTGCCTGCTTTTTATCATTGATGATATCGACTATTTTCCGCACGCCAATAATTCCGCCTGCAATCAGCCCTGCAAATATGATCGTAATGACTATGTAGGAAATAATCTGATTTCTTACCCGTCTTTTGTGCCTGTATATCTTTCTTTCCATTTCTTCCTGCTGTATCCCTTTATCTGCCATACCAACCCTCCGTGCAAATCTCCAGTGTACAACCTATATCATAACTTATTTACACCCTAATTTCTACAAAAACTTTATGGAAAATGGCCCTGGGCCGTGAATAGCAGCGTACAATAAAGCGGGCATCAATCTTTTCGATTAACACCCGCTTTTAAACTATACTATCCAATGGCCTTTACCTCGCTTTCTTTTTATTTGGATAATACTCCCTATTCAGTTTTTCTTTCTCTTTCGTACCTCTGCATCTTTTCCTTTGTACAAATGTACTGTAACGTTTCCTCAACCTGTAGACGATTTCTAAAAAGAGATTCATCCGTTGTTTTCTTTTGTCCTTCGTTACATTTTCTTCTGCATCCTGTACGAATTTGAAATCCGCTTTCTTTAGTACTTAATTCTTTTGTACCTTAGAAGCTAACTCTTTCACATTTTGTTATCTGAGATCAGATAACCTATCTTACGTTTTCGGTGGTCCGTACCTTCCTTTCTTTAAGATTATCTATGTGAATTTGTTTTGTTGATTTTATTATATACACACCCCTTTAATTTGTCAACACATTTTTTCATTTTTTTCTTAGAATTTTTATTTTTTTATTTTATACGGCATTTTATCAGATATTATGGCATGTTTTAACAAATTATCTCAAAATATAGCATCAAATTACTACATATAAGACGAACAGGACACGAAGTTCCTATAACCGAGCAGGGAAGGTTACCTCCCCTGCTCGCCGCGCGTCACTTTAGCACTTTAGTGGCATACTTCCTTTGCACGGGCCTGTACATAAAAAAGAACGCCACACCCTTGTATGACGTCCTTCCTGTTCTTTCCTAAATTAACCTGTTGTGTCTTAAATAAGAGGATATTTATCCGTAAGCTTCTGCACGATCGCTCTCGCCTGGGGTATCTTTTCTTCTCCGCCCTTGACGATAAGGGCGATCGCCTCCGCGATCTGCTCCATGTCCTGCGTATCCATCCCCCTTGAGGTAACGGCCGGAGTACCCAGACGGATTCCGCTGGTCACAAAAGGAGACTTTGGATCGTTGGGTATGGTATTTTTATTGGCTGTAATATGGGCCTCGTCCAGCATTTTTTCCACTGCCTTGCCGGTCAGGTCAAAGGTTGTCAGATCCATCAGCATCAGGTGGTTGTCCGTACCGCCGGAGACAATCTTAATGCCTCTGTCCATCAATCCTTTGCAAAGCGCTTGGGCATTATCAATAATCTTCTTCTGATATGCCTTGAAGTCATCCGACAGTGCTTCCCTGAAGCACACCGCCTTAGCCGCGATCACATGCATCAGCGGGCCGCCCTGGATACCCGGGAATACTGCCTTGTTGAAATTGTATTTTTCAGCCGCTTCTTTGCCTGCAAGAATCAAACCGCCCCTGGGGCCTCTCAGCGTCTTGTGGGTGGTGGTGGTAACCACATCCGCATAGGGAATCGGGCTCGGGTGAAGCCCGGCAGCCACAAGGCCGGCAATGTGAGCCATATCCACCATCAAAACCGCACCTGCTTCGTCGGCTACCTCCCTGAATTTCTTAAAATCAATGGTTCTTGCATAGGCGGACGCACCTGCTATGATCATCTTGGGCTTGCATTCCAGAGCAATTTCCCCGAGCATATCGTAGTCCAGGAACCCCTGGTCATTTACGCCATAAGGCACGATCTTAAAATATTTCCCGGAGATATTTACCGGGCTTCCGTGGGTCAGGTGCCCGCCGTGATCCAGGTTCATTCCCATGATGGTATCGCCGGGACTGCAGATTGCAAACTGTACTGCCAGATTGGCCTGAGCTCCTGAATGGGGCTGCACATTGGCATAATCACAGCCAAAAAGCTCTTTCGCCCTCTCAATGGCAAGATTTTCTGCCACATCAACGCACTGACAGCCGCCATAATAGCGTTTGCCCGGATATCCTTCCGCATATTTGTTGGTCAGCGGACTGCCCATAGCCGCCATCACCGCTTTGCTGACCCAGTTCTCCGACGCGATCAGCTCAATATGGCTGTTCTGCCTCTCCTGCTCATCCACGATCGCCTGGGCGATCTCGGGATCGACCTTTTTTACCTCTTCGAGTGAATACATGATTTTCCTCCTTGTCTTAATCGCGTAGTGCTTATTATAGCACAAAAAATATAGAAAAGAAACCATTGCATACGCAGATCAATCACAGATGATCAAAAAACACCGTTTCTTTCTCCAACTCCTGCACCACTTCCTGGTTGACGCCCATACGTATGGAAATATCTTCCATATCCCCTGCAAGACTTTTGGTATTGTCAGCCATGCCGGCAATACCGCCAGCGCCTTCATCAATCGCCTTTGTGATAGCACCGATAGAATCTGCTATCTCTGACATAGAATTTCTCAGGCTTTCGGTGCGTTGATGAAATTCCTCCATCGTCCGGCGGATATAGACGGCATCCTCCTTATACTGACTGCCGGACTGCACAAACGCCTGAAACTGTACAAGAACGGATTGATTCATGTAGTCGATCAAAAGCCGGGCATTCTCGGAAAGATTATATACGGCAGAGGTCACCACGTTGTTGATCTCCTGAATTCGGCTGGCCGTTTCCTGGCTGGAATTTGAGAGTTCCCGGATCTCTCGGGCAACCACAGCGAATCCCCTTCCGGCTGCTCCTGCATTGGTTGCCTCTACAGAGGCATTCAAAGCGATCAGACGGGTTTGCTGGGCAATCGATAAAATATCTCCCGTGAGATCTCTGATTCTGTCCACGCTTTTACTTTTTTCGATGGCATCATCAAGTGTACTAAGGATCTCTTCCGCTTTGGCGCTTGTAACCTGCGCGCTGGTCTGGGCAGACTGCTGCATGGAATCTGCCCGGGTATTCATTTGCGCAGTATAGGAAGCGATCGCACTGCATTCCTCCGCAATATTGCGGACATCCTCTCTGACGCTCTCTGTATGGTTGTTGATGGCCGACACATTTCCCGCAACCTTTCCAATGGTGGCAGAGAGCTCTCCGGCCAGGGCAGAGAGGCTGGCCGCCCTTTTTCTGGAGGCCTGGGTGCTGCCAAGAACCTCTCCTGTCATATTGTTGATACGCCCCGAGCTTTCCTTTATGGTTTTCAATATACTTTTCACCGGAATAACCACATAATTGGTGATCAGCTTCAGGTCCGCAAATACCAGCATAATACAGGTGGCAGCGGCAGCAATGCCCACCGTCAGGGAGAGAAGATAGACGAAAGAAAGGCGGGCTCTGGCCTGGGCAGTCTGTTCGCTGATTGAACCGTTTATGGCATCAATATCCGCTTCCATGGCCGCTGCGCAAGACGCCACGTCTCCGTTGGCCAGAGCATAGGCATCCTGCGTTTTATGGCTCGCACTGGCACAGACCAGACGGACAAGCGCATGCTTAAAGGATGCATAGTCAGACAGCAGCGCTTCATACTGCGGCCGGTCTTTGTCTATCACATGATACGCATATTCCGTAAGCATATCATCCAGAGCGGCCTCCTCCTCCTTGATCTGATTTACAAGGGTAATCATTGTATTATAATCAGTGGCAACAATATGACTGAGCGCCATTTTATGTATATTCATGGTGGACTGGCAGATTTCGGCCAGCCGGCTTTGACCGTCCATATAATTATCGGCAATATTGGAGGCGCTTGCATTCACGTTCCGTATATTAAAAATAGAAAGAATATTTGAAAAAAGAGCCACAATCCCCAAAAGGGCAATCGGTATGATCAAACGATGCTTTAAGCTGATATTTTTCATCATAGCTATAACTCTCCTTATATCTTTGCAAAATCGCGTGCATCCCCGGCGGGGTTATGGGGCGATAATCCCTTCCACCATGGTATCTAACTGATCCTGAAGGCTTTTTCCCGAGGGATTGCCCGCTAAAAGATTGGCAGTAAAGGAAGAAACCGGATCCCAAAAATTTCCTCCGATTCTCTGTGGGTATGAGAATTCCGACTGTTCTAACAGCGCCGTGATCGCCGGGGAGCTTAACACCTCCTCTGAGGCCGCCACCCTTTTGTTTGACGGACCCTGGCCACGCATCAGGAAACGCAGTTCCTGGTTTTCTTCGTTTGTAATCCATTCTGCAAGCCTGGCCGCCCACTCCCGCTGCTTAGAGTAAGCGTTTACTCCAATCAGCTTATAACCGGAAAAGGACGCCATCTGAACCTGTGTCCCGCCGCAGGTATAGGAGGGAAGCTTTGCCGCCCCGAACCCGCTGCCCCAGGCCTCCTCCACCGTAACCGCATTCCACACTCCGTTTACGCCCGCAATAATGGAATCATTCCTGACACCATCCACAAAACCGGCATCGTCAGTTGAGAGGAATCCGGGATGCGCCGCTATATTCACCATAGCCCGCGCCACATCAGTTCCCCTGATCTTTCCATCCGTGGCATTCCATGTACAGTAATTGGTAATCCCGTCGTCATTGAGCCCCACGCTCAGGCCGGTATTGCCGAACAAGGAATACACATACCACCCTGACGACCACTCCATGGAGATTTTTTTGCCGTTCTCTGCCGCAATTTCCAGCATTCGATCCAGAGACTTAATATCCTCCCGGGAAAAATAGTGTTTGTTGTAATAGAGAAAATACCCGTTGTCAGCAGTAAGCGGCAGGGCATACAGGGTATCGTTTATGGATGCTGCCAGAACTGCCTCCTGCAGATTGTCTTCCCTGACGGCTTGCGCATTCTCAACCGGTTCCAACGCGCCGGCAGCAACCAGAGTATTGAGCTGGTCGTCCGCAAAGGCAAACACATCCGCTCCCTGTTCCAAGTCCACCATCAGCGCATCGGTACAACTGCTCTCACTCTGGGGGGAATAGGTGATAACAAATTCTGCCTGTCCGCGGTATTCTTCCTTGAACCCGTCAATAATACGGCCAAGCAGCTCTTCATCCTCCTCAGCCCCCCAGACAGTCAGATTGACCGTATCAGAATCAGATGTCTGGACTTCACCGGCGGAGGGCTCTTCCCCTGCGCCTATGTCTGTACTTTTACTTTGACATCCGGATAATAATGCGGCCAACAAAAGAAAGTGGAAACATAAGTTGATCTTCTTCATCATGACATTCTCCGTAACTTGTAATATTTCTCTGTTTATGATAGCATTTTCAGAGAATTTATGCAATCCGGTTTGAAAAGAGAACTCCCGGATTGCGGCAGTTCGCTCAGAGGAGACAAACGTTCCCCGGCCCCACAGCCGCCTGGAAGGAAGCCTTGAGCAATTCTGCGTTTTCCTCAACAGGCTTTGTCCCGTCCACCCGTATGACAGGACAGCTCAAAGACTGTACCCACTCTTCCACAAGCTTTTCGTTCCTGGAGGCCGCAAAGTCAAAAAAGCGCTCCTCCTGCTCATACAGATCTCCGCCCGGCAGTATTCTGTCCCCGAATTTTTCAAAGGAACGGCTTCTCACCCGCTGCAGCCGAATTTTTCTGGCAACATCCACAAATACGGCGTATTTAAAAAAGGAAGTAATATCTTGTCCATAATTCCCTGTTACGGAAGCAAGAATGAAGTTCTCATGCGCCTTTATCCTGCCTGAAAGAAGCCCTTCGGCTTCCCTGCGGGGCCTGGGATTCGTGTAGGGATGATCCGGATCCGCCCCGGTAAAGAACAGCTCTTCAATGTCTATAAAATGAAAATCCAGCTTCTCTGCAAGGGCTCTGCCCAGCGTACTTTTGCCGGCTCCGTTTAAGCCGCATATTATAATTCCTGTTCCCATAAAATTCCTTTCCAAATGCCGGTCCTGATTTTTGGTTTACCTGCTATCCTTCATTATATCAGATGATGTTTATTTTGCGGTCAAGTAGACATACCCCTTGCAGGGTATGCCCCTCACAGAACCGGACGTGCGG
>CAJTVL010000045.1 GCA_910579425.1 uncultured Lachnospiraceae bacterium
AAAACATCAATGTAGGATAGAAAAATTTGAAATGTAATTTTTGCAGTATCAAAATAATAAGTTCGTGTCACTAACTTAACACAAGGCGGGGTGAAGGCCATGGAGGAGTTGGCGAAGCTGGAGGCGGAGCGGGGGAATCCGGCATACTTGGATGATGGCAAGGGTATAGTTGGAAAGCGAGAACGGATTGCCAGCAATGAGATGTGTACGTTTTTGATTTTGAATATATCTTCTTTGCAGTTGATTCCGGTAAATATGATTGCGTACAGGCAGCAGTATGGGAGTGTGAATCCGGCGGGGATTATCGGCCCGGCGATTGTGGCAACGTTTGTGAGCACACTGACGGCGGTGGTGTACTGTAAGGGGAAGGGCAGAAAGCGGAGGGCGTAACGCTCTCCGCTTTCTGCCAATTTTGTATACCCAAAGACTTCTTATAATGATTTATCGTATACAAAATTTTTGGAACAGGGTATAATACAAACAGAAAACAGATTATAAATTGGTTGGAGGCTGGACTAATGGCAATTAAAACGATTGAAATTTTAAATGTAATGGTATTTAAGCGTCATTTGAGAAAGAATAATGCCGCATTTAAGTCTATAGAAGAAGGGGATTCATTTAATGATGGATTTAAGATAGAATTTTGTGATGGGATAAATGTTCTGATTGGTGAAAATGGAGTTGGAAAGACAACCATTCTGAAAATGATTTATGCTGCAACACAATGGTCAATTAAGCAGACGGATCAGGGAAAGACAAAAAGACTAATACAATTTTTTTCAAACAGCCTAAAAGATAGCGATGCTTTAAAAAATGCAGAAAATAAAGAAGATTATTGTTATTATAAAGTATCAGACGGAACGCAGATAGATATTATTGTAAATGCTTCTTTACCAGAGACGCGGAAAATCCCATTTGCCATGAGTAAAATCCTTGATAAACTAAGTGCTGTAATTGATGGGACTGTTATTTTGGAAAATGATTCTTTTTATGTATTAAAAAAGCCGGTCAGAAAGTTGATTTTTCATTAGAGGCAGAAGGATTGCGTAAATTAGGTCTACTTTGGAAATTAATGGATAATGTCAATCCAGATTTATATGATGCAATCTCATATAACCGATCGCGAGAAAACTCGTATATGCAGCAAATGATGGCTTATATAGATAAGTGCGAAATGCTGGCTGGGATTGTTGAGCAGGAGCCGTTGACATCAACTGAGTCCGAGAAAATATTAGTATGGGCTAATGAACAATTTATTGCACAGGAATGGGAGGATGCAACAAGTTTTAGAAAAGCAGTGGCAGCTATAGGGATAAAGATGATGATGCTGTATGGAATTACATATCGTGAATTAAGGAATGGGATGACTATGATGAAGTGTATGATTGCATTACCGTTAATGGTTTTGAACTTTGGTTGCCGTTGAAATTATCTATTCAATTACGAAATATAAAAGATTTTGTTTTTAATAAAAAATTGTAAATAAAGAAAATTTAATTTTTGCTGGCTTTCGGGGTGAAGCATGGAATGATATAACATCATCGTCTGGAATACCTGATTATATGGGGGCATTGATTGGAATTACAAGTGTGACAAGTGCTGTAAAATATGGTATAAATCAACTTTAGAAAGCAGGATTGAGTGATTCAATTATAAAAAAGATGACAGGGGCAAGTGAAACAGTCATTCAACTTGTTTGCTTCAAGAGGATAATGAATTGAAACAGATTATTAATACAAAAGTACTCATGGCGGATTGGTATTATGAATTTTAAAATTTCAACTATAGAAAGATGAAGAAATTTGGGAGAAATATATGAAAGATTTTTCTTTTTGGGAAGAGTATGAAGGTACGCCGGAGGGGAGTGGCCGTAGCGAAAAGATTTGGCTGATGAATCCTGATACAGGACAAACAGGTTTATTTAAATTTAAGAAAGATATTTCTACGACGGATCATGTTTCAGAATGTATAGCATATGATTTGGCGAATATTATTGGGATCCCTTGTGCTAAATTTGAGGCTGGATTATATAAAGCCCGAGAAGGCTCTATGAGTTACAGTATAGTTGATAATAAGGAGGAAACTCTTATTGAAGGAATTTACTGTATTAGTCTGCAATACGAGCATTTTGATACTGAAACCTTAATGGATTCAAAGACAAAAGATAAATATTCCTTGGAAATGATTCAAAAAGCATTGGAACCATTAGGACTGTTTTGCGATTTCCTGCCGATTTGTATATTTGATTTTTTAATAGGGAATACGGACAGGCATCAGAGTAACTGGGCGTTAATAAGAAAAGATAAGGTAATGCGGTTGAGCCCGCTATATGATAATAGTTCTTCTCTTTGCGCTTATGTTGCAGAGTCAAAAATCAATCAATATTTGGGAAATGATTTAATGTTATGGAAATCATTGGTTGATACGAAGTCAAAGTCGATTATTCGTATTAGTAGCCGAGATACAAAACAGCCTACACATTTAGAGGTAATTAAATACATTCATAATAATTATTTCGAGCAGACAATAGACATTGTAAAGAAAATAAACGAATTGCTGACAGAAGATGTGATTTGCATAGTAGTAGATAAATATATAGAAATGCTTTCAATGAATAAAACAGACCTGATTAAAAAGTATCTTTTTTCAAAATTGCAGTTACTAAAGGAAGTATATGGAGATGTAGATTATGAGTATTAAAAATGGTAAAGATTATTTGTATTTGGTTTGGAAGTCGGGTCAATCTGGTCAACAATATATTGTTGGACAGTTGGCGAAAAACAGTTGTTATGTGTTTCGATATTGTGATGAGGTAAAAAATGCAATTGAGGATGGATTTGCGCCATTACTGTGTTTCCCTGACTTGAATAAGCAATATGAAGATGAAAAGCTTTTTTCAGTTTTTTCTAGCCGTTTACCAGATAAAAAGAGAAAAAACATTAATGATATTTTGAAGAAGTATGGATTAGAAGATTATGACGAGTATGCTTTACTTAAAAGAAGTGGAGCGAGGCTTCCAATTGACAATTTGGAGTTTATTGATCCTATTCTGGATGGAGAAAAAGATATAACGAGAATTTTTTTTGTAGCAGGAGTCAGGCATTACCTGAATTGTGAGGGGGATGATTGTTTAAAAGCGGTAGAAATAACAAGAGGAGATGAGGTTTCTTTAAAAAAGGATTCAGAAAACAAATATGATATAAATGCGGTACAGGTGTTGGATCATTCAGGGAAAATATTGGGCTATATTCCGCGATATTATAGCAGTAGTGTGGCTGAATTGTTGGAAACAAAGAAAAAGATTTCGTGTCATGTATATAATGTTGATAAAAATAGAAATTGTAATGAATGTATCAAGATAATAATGGAAATTAAAAATTAGTATATTTATAGCTATGTTAACGGATAGATGGTTTTGGCATGTAATAAATCTATGGTTTTAAAAAAGTTATCAAAAAGTTCGTGTCATTAACTTGACACAGGGGGGGGAAGCGATGGAGGAGAGGGGGAATTTGGCTTATCTGAGTGATGGGAAAGAAGCGGGTGGAAAACGGGAGCGCATTGCAAGCAATGAGATGTGCGGTAGTGTAAAATAGTTTGTGTCTTTGGAAAAATTGGCTCCTTTTTGGTAAGAATGTAGATATGACAATTCTTATCGAAAAGGAGAATTTTTATGGCAGTAGTTAAAGAGCAGATTCGACAGATTATTTCAGAGAACAACATCACCAGCGTTGCGGATGTATATATCATTCTTAAGGAAAGCTTTAAAATATCCTGCAGAAACTCATGGAGGCAGAAATGGTCAGCAAGATTACAGACAAGATACTACCCCTGGTCAAAGAATAGCAGTCCCGTCCCCGATCCCCCATCTATCCTTTTGTGTTTATGGACTGTATCCATTATAAGGTACGGGAAGATGGCCGTGTCCTCAGCCGGGCAGCATATGTAGTGCTGGGCGTTACCACCGAGGAATTTCAAGGCTGTCTATAATGCCCAACTGAAACGGAAGCATTTTCAGAACTGGAAGGGCTCAAAGAAAAATGGGGGAAAAATATCCCTACGCAATCAGCAATTGGGAGAATAACTGGGAAGATGTAAGCTCCTTCTTCCGGTTTTCAGAGGAGATCAGACGGATCATGTATACCACAAATATCATTGAAGGGCTTAACCGCCAGTACCGGAAAGTAACCAAGGCGAAAAGTGTGTTCCCAAGTGACCAGTCGCTGGAGAAGATGCTGTATCTGGCCAGCGAAAATATCACAAAAAAAATGGACCTAGAGATACCGCGGATGGGATCAGGTGCTGAACCAGCTGATTGTACTGTATGGGGAAAGGCTGACCCGGTATCTGTAAAAAGGAAGGACCCGGGCAGCTGAGATTAAACTTAAAGCTGCCCCGGCTTTATTCCATCGGCACCTGAAGGCACCTGAAGTATTGCCAGAAAATCCTAGCTTTATTCCTGAGGCCGGGTGTGGGCAGAGCCCACGAAAAGTAAACTTTAAGATGCCTTTATTTTCATACAAAAAAATCCGCACAGGATGTATAAATAGTCCAGTATTACAGCCTCGTTTCTCGAACAGATTTCCTGCGCTTTTCTTGATAACTGGCGGTTCCTACTTCCCATCAGGATAAATTTTATAAGTTTATCCTGTCCAGGAAACCTGAATTTAGGCCGGAAATTGGCAATGCAGGTTACGCAATAACCACACCTTACATCAACATATGCACCCCTGATTTATAGCGATAGGGATTAATCTATAAAAGCGGTGAGTTCAGGCTGACCGTTTTTTATATCTTTTGGTAATCATGTTCCGTCATTTCCCCTCATCCATAATTCCTGCACCATAGTCCATAAGGGCTGTGGTGATATAGGCATCACCCAGCATATCCTGATTTTCATATGCAAATTTCCAGATTTTTTTGTAATAGGTTTTTATGATTACCGCATAGGCAGGGTTCCCGGCCAGATTATGGCACTCGTGAGGATCCTTTTCCAGATCATACAATTCATCAAAGTCGAATCCGTTATATACGAACTTAAACTTATCATCAAAGACTGACCTCTGGATTCCGTATAATTCATTTCCATTACTCTGGGTATACATTTCTGTTCGCCAGTTATGGGGCGTTGTCCCATTTAAAAATGGAACCAGTGATTTTCCTGCCAGCTTTTGCTGTATTTCCACACCAGCCAGTTCTAAAAAGGTAGGTGCAAAATCAGCCAAAGAAACAAGGTCATTTACTGCCGCATTCCTATTTTTGATCTTTCCGTATCCTATCACAGAGCAAATATGATAGGCTTCTTCAAAACACGGAAGACCTTTTGTCCACAAGCCATGCGCACCTGCATAATCTCCATGATCTGAGAGATAGATCACAATTGTGTTATCCAGTAAATTCTGTTTCTCCAGCTCATCCAGTAATTCTCCGAACAGAGCATCCTCATAGCTGCAAAAAGCAAGATAATGCTGGAGGCTCTTTTTCTGTTCCTTCTCGGTAAGCTGACGGAATCGTTTTTGAGTCCTTTGATACAGGCGAGGTTTGTCTGACAGGTCGTCCCTGCAGCTGTCAGGCAGTTTAATGGTTTCCAAGGGATATAGTTTCAGATATTCTTCCGGCACAAAATAAGGGTCATGAGGGCCTAAAGTGCCTACATACATACAAAATGGTTTGCCCTCTGGAAGAGCTTTGATCTTATCTTTGGCTGCTTCCACTACTGTCCTGTCACCGAATGGATTTTCCTGCTCTCCATACTGACAATATTTCGGAAAACCTTCCCGCACAATCTCTCCATCTCCTCTGTCTGCGCCCTGGTAAAGAAATTTTTTATCCTCATACCATTTCCAATCCCTCATATCCGGAGCTCTTTTTTTATCTGCCTTCTCCCCGGTCTGCCTTGCAGTCATGTATACAGTTTCAAATCCTCTGTCCTCGGGATTCTCTTCTGCGCTTACATGCCATTTCCCGGTATAGTATAAGTGATATCCTGCTTCCCTCAAATCTTGTGAAAACAATCTCACATTATCATGCAAGCCTTTAGAAAGGGCGTCCGCCAAGTCCACATTATTCCACACCCCATGACCGGAGGGATATAAACCTGAAAAAAAGGTAGCCCGGCTCGGACAGCAGTGAGGCGAAGGGCAGTAAGCCCTTCGGAACACCACGCCATTTTTGGCCAGCCTGTCCAGATTAGGCGTTTTTGCCATCCGGAAAGTAGGCTGCATATCGCCTCTTTGCTGATCGGTCATAAAAATCAAGAAATTTGGTTTCATTGTTCTTCCATCCTCCCGCGAATTGCCATAATAGTTTCCTTATATTTTTCAAGACCCAATGTCTGAAGCTGCTGCAAATAAGTATCCCATTCTTCCTCGATACCGCCCTCTGTGAGCCATTTTACCTGCATTTTATTCACATAATCGTCAATATCCTTTCCGCCGCTTGTCAGGTATTTACTTTCTTCCTGATTGGGCAGTAAAAAGAGGGATGACTGCGTCTGATAGGGTTTATACACGTCATTGGAAACGGTAAGTTTATTAATATCTTCGTCCATAACTTCCACCAGTGTCCCCCACTCATTTGCCGCAATTTTACAGGGCACATGTACAGGTGCATTTCCATACCTAAATTCGCTATAGGACATCCCATCCGGAGTGTCAATATAATCCAGCATTCCATTCTCGGTTTTCTCCAAATTCGTTCCGATCGGCCCCAAAAATAATTGTGCGGAAATCTCCGGCTCAAAATGTGCATTCAGCCACCGCATGATTGCTTCCTCTTTTCCCTTGGCGTGGGAGGTCATTACGAACTGTGTCCCGTTTACATTCCTGTTTGAGCCGCCATGCCTGAGCCATACTTTCGTGCCATCCGGGCCGGCAAGCGGCGGTAATATTACATAATCTGCCTGATACTTATCCGGCAAAACAAAAGTAGAGTCAAAAGCCATAAAGGAACCCACAATCTCGGGATCATTATTTCCCTTTGCATTCATCACCGATGTATCCTGGGTTGTAAATCCCTCTGAATCCCACAACCCTTCCTGAACAAATTTGTGAAAAAATGCAATAGCATTTTTGTATTCCTCTGTCTCGGCAACGTAGATAATAGCACTGTCCTCGTCCTCTATAAAGTGGGAACCCAGTTTTCCGGCAAAGTCCACATATCCGAAGGAGCCAAACAAGGTATGATAAGAATATGCCATATCAGGAACTGTAGCGCTATAATGAAAGACAAAGGGCAATTCATCTCCCGCATCGCCATTACCGTTCATATCATTTTCCTTAAACGCTTTTAAAGCCTCATAATACTCATCGACATTCTTTGGTATATCCATCCCAAGCTGATCCAGCCATTTTTTATTTATATACATCAATGCCGGCGTATCCTGGGTCTGCCTTTCAACAGCCCGGCCGATCACATAAATTTTTCCGTCATCCGGATTCGCGCAGATATTTTTAAAACTCGGCATTTGGTCAAAAGCAGCTTTCACATTTGGCGCATACTGTTCAATCAGTTCCGTCAAATCGATAAACATACCCTGGGAAGCATATTTCGTTACATCGTTCGAATTGACGGCATTCATGTAAAACACATCCGGGAGATCTCCGCTTGATAGAATCAGATTCTTTTTATCCTCCCATGTTGCTGACGGATAGATCTGCCATTCCACCTCAACATTGGCAAGTTCCTCCAGTTTTTTAAAAATTTCCATTTCATTGGGATCACCATGCCATTCATTTTGGATGAAAGTGACTGTGAATTTTTCCCTGTCCCCGGAGTCTGCAGTTCCGTTGCTTTCTGCTTTTGCCGATTCTTCCTTACCGCAGGCGGCTGTCCCCATAACCATAATCCCTGCCATAAACAACGCCAACAATTTCTTTTTCATATGTTCCACCTCTTTCTTTTTTATTTATTCTTTACCCCTTTACAGCGCCCACCATCATGCCTTTTACAAAGTGTTTCTGTACAAAGGGATAAAAAATCAGCATTGGTATACTGGATACAACCACACATCCATATTTCAGCAAATCAACCAACTGCTGCTTATCTGCAACTGTCGACGCATCACTGTTTGCGAGCGCATTCTGACTGTCTATCAAAATCGTTCTGAGAACCAATTGAAGAGGAAACTTACTTTCCGTATTCAGATAGATCATTGGCTCAAAGTACGAGTTCCACTGTTTGGCAGCATAAAACAAAACCATAACTGCAATCAAAGATTTTGACAAAGGCAATGCGATCTTAAAGAAAAATCCCAGATATCCACACCCGTCCAAAAAGGCGGCTTCCTTCAGCTCTTCCGGGATATTTCCCAGAAAGTATGACCTTGCAATGATCAGATTATAAGTGCTGATCATTGTTGGTAAAACCACAGCCCATATGCTGTCTAACATATGCAGTTGTCTTACCACAAAATATAATGGAATGATTCCTCCATAAAAATACATGGTAAATACCATAATTTTCATATATACCCCACCCAGGGGAAATTCTTTTCTGGAAAGAGCGTAAGCCATTGGCACTGTGAATATAACATTGAGAAGTGTCCCTGCTGCTGTATACAAAATCCCATTAAGGTATCCGGTCCAAATCGTTTTGTCTGCAAATATCTTTTTGTATCCTCCAAAGGTTATGTCTGCGGGCCATAAAATGACTTTCCCCTGATAAATTGCCTGGGGGCTGCTGAAGGAAGCGATTAAGCTGAAAAATAATGGGTAAATCGCTAAAATCATCACAATGATCAGAGTAAAAACGGTGATAACTCCGAACACTCGGTCATCTCTGCTTGTTTTTATCTTCATCCAATCCCTCCTTTACCATAGGGATGTATCGCTGATACGTTTACTGATTTTATTTACTGCCAGCAATATCAGAAAATTAATGGCTGACTGAAACATCTCCACAGCTGACGCGTAACTGAAATCTCCGTCAACCAGCCCGCGTTTATAGGTATAAGTTGAAATTACCTCTGACACGCCCATATTCATGGAATTTTGCATCAGATACGCTTTTTCAAATCCGACTGTGATGAGCTGCCCTGCCGTCAGGATCAGCATCGTAATGATAGTAGGCATGATTCCTGGAATATCAATGTGTAAAATGCGTTGTAACCGATTTGCTCCATCCACGATGGCTGATTCATGGAGATCAGGGCTCACCGAGGTTAACGCTGCTATATACACGATGGCGGACCAGCCGCAGGTTTGCCATATACCGGATAGTACATAGATCATTACATACGCTCTAGGTTTCCCCATAAAGTGGATGGGCTGGCCGCCCAAAAGTTTAATTATTGTATTGACCACGCCGCTGTAGGGGGATAACATGGTATACAGCATTCCTACCAGGACAACTGTTGATATAAAATAGGGGGCATAAGTGACTGTCTGAACGAACTTTTTAAAATGTCGGTTTTTCAATTGGTTCAAAAGGAGCGCCAGGATGATGGGGAACGGAAAACCGAGGATCAGGTTCACCATGTTGATCCATAGGGTATTTTTTAATATCAGCCAAAAATCCGGGGACTCAAAAAAGCGGCGGAAGTTAGCCAGACCAACCCATGGGCTTTTGATGAACCCTAAATATGGGGAATAATCGCGGAATGCAATTTGGGAGCCATAGATTGGCCAATACTTGAAGATCAGATAATAGATCAATCCCGGGATTACAAAAAAATACAGGGACTTTGTATTCAGAAACTCTTTTTTGAACTTCTCTCTTCTTCTTATTTTTTCCATGTTTTCCTCCTTTGGTATTCAGCCTTATAATAAATTCATTATAAAAAAGATTCTTATTTTTCAGACTTCAATTATTTATCTAATCACTTCAAATTTTTAACATTTCATTGATTGCCCATATTTTTATGATAAAATCAAAATCACCGATAATTATTTGTATATAGTGCTGATTTTTGCGCAATATAAAAAACTAAGCTGCTGCCATTATTGAGATCGTATTGAACTTGGAGGAGATACATATTTGAGAAAATATATCTGTAAAATATGGAATGACATACGTTCACATTTTAAGATCAAACTTCATATATTGTTTTTCCTTAGCAGCGTTATTCCCGTTTTGTTTTTTCTGTGCTTTATATATCCCACATGGTATAACACACTAAAAACAAAGGAACTGAATTATATGGAAGACAGAATTTTAGCAATCAACAATTCTTTGGATCAGATACTTTTAGAGATTGAAAAGAATATGTCAAACATCTTTACAAATTCTTATATTATCAGTGCGGTAACTTCCGACTCCAGTCTTCTTTTGGCGGATTCTTATTATCGTATATCCACTGTGGAGGCCATTTTAAAATCCATATCCAATTACAGTGTGGACGGTTTCTCCTATACTTTGATCGACCACTCCGGTCAAGTTTATTCCAACGGCTCAACAATTAACCTTTTGGAAGATTTTGACGGTTCTCTCTGTACGGAAATAAAAAATGCGCCGGCTGCTGAAACCTATTTTACAGCCCGCTATACCTGTAGCACGGATAAGAAAAAAACCCTTACTTTTGCGCGCTCTTTATATGTAAACGGAGAAATATGCGGGGTTCTGATTGTTGATATTTCTCCTGAATTGCTGGATTCCTTTTTGGAACCTTATAAGGAACAGAGTTATATGACAGTAATTACAAACTCTGCTTATGATATTATTTATACAAGCAATAATTTTTTTGAAGGAGGATTTGATTCTTACCGTGAGCTTCTGTTTACCTCCCTTCAGTCGCCTGTTAAAATCCGGGGAGATATGTATGAAAAGGTTCACGCTCAGGCTTTTCTTTCCCATTGTAATACCTGTATCCTGATTCCAAGGAATTTGATTTTTCAGGATTCCATCCAAATGCGTTGGCAGATGGCTGTTATTTTACTGATAATTTTTGGCCAGACTTTTGTTTTCTCTGATCTTATCTCACATAGTTTTTCCAAACAGATTATCACCTTAAAACAGGAAATGGTCCGTTTCATCAACACACGAGAAAAGCTTTCTTTTACCCATATCAGGCAAGATGAAATTTCGGAAATAGCGGACGGGATTCTCTACATGGAGGAAGAACTGGAAAAATTGATTGAACAGATTCAGGAAAATGAAAAGAAAAAACGAAACCTGGAATTTAAAGCACTGCAACAACAGATTAACCCTCATATGATCTATAATACCCTTAATACCATCACCCGGCTGGCGCAGCTTCAAGGTGTATCAAATATAGAAGAGATTTGCTGCTCTTTCTCAAATATGCTCAAGTTAATTTCTAAAACGACCGGGGATTTCATTACGATACGGCAGGAGATCGCATTTATCCAAAGCTTTATTACGTTGAAACAATATAACAGTTATAAAGAATATTCTCTAACAACTGAAATCAGTGATGAGGTTTGGGATAAGCCGATCATAAAATTACTGCTCCACCCGCTGATTGAAAACAGCATTACACACGGCTTTACAAAAGATATAACCATTGGCAGAATAATGATTTCAATTTATGCATCTGGCGGGTATATCCATATCATTATGGAGGATAATGGATCAGGAATATCAGAGGCTGCTCTAAAGGAATTATTTTCCTCTTCGGAATCAGACTCTGTTCATGCCTATAAAAGTACAGGAATCCATAACTGTATGGAACGGCTTTGGTTACAGTATGGATCGTCCCGGCATTTTTCTATTGACAGCGATGGGAAAACCTTTACAAGAATCTTTATTGATTATCCGGAAATGGAGGAGGTTTTATGATTAATATTTTACTGGCGGATGATGATATCCTTACATTAAATCAACTTAATCTGCTGATATCCGCTATGAAACAATACAAAATCTCAGGGCAGGTTCAGGACGGGCTTGCCGCCATATCTTTTTTAAAAGAATCCAGGGAACCTGTACACATCCTGATACTGGATGTAGAGATGCCCAAGATGACAGGGTTGGAAGTAGCCGATTATGTGAAGAGGCAAAAGCTCCCTGCAATGATTCTGGTTCTGAGCAATTATGATAATTTTGAATATGTCAAACCTCTTCTTCGCTTAGGGGCCTGGGATTATATTTTGAAGCATGAACTGACACAACAGCTCCTTGGGGAAAAGCTGGATGAAATGTCAAAATTACTTGATGCAAAAAAGTTGTATGACAAACAGGAAAAATTTGCGGAAAACCTGACTCGTCAGGATTTCCTTCATAAGCTTGTCCTTCACCAGCCAATTCCTGAAAGCCAGTTAAATTTTAATTTATGCAGTAAAGATTTTGAAGGCACCCGGCATGTTTTGCTTCTCATGCAGATTACTAATTATCTGGCATTTTATCAAAATAATCGGGAAAAAAGACAGGAAAAAATCATAAATACGGTTTTAAACCTTTCAGGAACTATATTATCAACTTTAGAGGGTGGAATAATTACGCATATCAGTTTTGGGGAATTCCTGATTTACCTTAACTTCTATTCAGAGGTCAGTACTTCAAATCTGCATCAGAAAACACAACAATATATTGCATCACTGAAATCAAACCTGTCGCGCTATCTCAATATCAATACGATATTTGAGTCTGTTCTGATGTGCGACCAAATCCAAAACCTTCGCGCTTATTATCTGAAAGCGCACCATAGCCTGCAGCACAAGCCATTTTGTATGCAGGATGAAAATACTGCTACTGGCTGTTACCTGTTAACGATCCAAGAGGAAAAGGAGCTTCTGGAGGCTGTGATCAATCTGAATGCTCAGGGAGCCGCTTCAATTATACATCAGATTTTTAAGTCGCTGAAATTAAAAACAGTTTCCCTTGAACAAATGCATGGGCTGGTAAATCGGATGATGGAGATTATTACACACCTCATACAGGAATATCCTGGTCTTTCTGAAACTGTCAGGGCTGCCAGCCATATTCCGAATCTGCTGGACATCGATCGTATGGAAGCTTTTTTGGTCGAATACTACGATACCTGTATTTCCCGCATCAATAAAACATCTATTCATGATTATCCACCCCTGGTACAGGCGGCTTTGCTATATATTCACCAGAATTACAACCAGGATATTTCTCTTTATTCTGCTGCAAATCATTGTAAGATTACAGTCGTTTACCTTTCTAAAATATTTAAGCAGAACCTGGGAATTCCTTTTTCTAAATATTTATCCAATTATCGTATTCGAATGGCTTCTTATTATTTGCTGCGAACAAAATATTCCCTGCGGGAGATAGCACAAAAATGCGGTTTCCAGAATTATAATTATTTTTTAACTGTGTTCAAAAACACAACCGGGGTGACTCCCATGCAGTACCGTACAGATCATAAATTTTGTCCAGGAGTGATTTGATTTATTTATCAAAAAACGACTTGTCTTTTTTGAACCTTCCCTATAGAATAGTAAACATCCGACTATTACCATAAAAGGAGGTTAAAAGGTCATGAGCGTTAATAAACCTGAAACAGTTCGGCAGCCTTATACAAGAGTCTCTCTGATTCTGGATTTCCTGCGGGGGAGCATTAAGTATTTTGTAATCAGTATTCTTTCGGCGCTGTGCGTAACGGGGCTGGATATGCTCTCGCCTCAGTTGATACGAACCACGGTTGACGGTATTCTGGGTGATAACGAGCTGAAACTGCCGGAATTTCTGATGAACCGGATAGCTTCTGTTGGCGGCGTGGGCTATCTTCGTGACCGGCTCTGGCTGATCGGTGGCCTGCTGGTGATTATGGCGCTGTTTTCTGTGGCTTTCCGCTATCTGTTCATGCTTTTTAACGCAAGGGGGGCGGAGAGCCTGGTGGAGACTATGCGTAATCGGCTGTTCTCCCATATCCAGCGGCTGCCCTTTTCCTGGCATATGCAGAATCAGACAGGGGATATTATTCAGCGCTGTACCTCTGATGTGGATATGGTCAAGAATTTCGTGTCAGAGCAGTTGACGTCGGTTTCCCGTATCGTTATATTGATTATATTGTCTTTGTTTTTTATGTTTTCCATGAATCCCAGGTTAACGCTGGTGGCGCTGGCTTCCATTCCAATTATTATCGCTTACTCCGCCTACTTCCATTCTAAAATCGGGCGCCAGTTCATGATATGCGATGAGAATGAGGGGATTTTATCTACCATTGCACAGGAAAATCTGACGGGCGTGAGGGTAGTGCGCGCCTTTGGACGGGAGAAGTACGAAAAGGACCGTTTCGAAAAGCAGAACAATATTTATACAAATTTATGGATCAAATTGTGTGGGTTTATGGCTCTGTTTTGGGGTGCGGGCGATTTGATTTCCGGTCTGCAGGTCATGCTGATTGTCATCCTCGGCGCTGTATTTTGTGTCAGGGGCAGTATGACGGCGGGAGAGTTTATTGCTTTTATTTCTTACAATGCCATGCTGACCTGGCCGGTTCGATCTCTGGGCCGTATGATCTCTGAAATGAGTAAGGCAGGAGTCTCCATTGAGCGTATCCGCTATATTATGAACTCTGATGCGGAACAGGATAAGCCGGAGGCGGAATTGGCGGGGGAAGGCACACCGGAAATGCGTGGGGATATTGAATTTCACAATGTCTCTTTTTCCTATGGGGATGCGCCGATTCTTTCGGACATCAGTTTTAAGATTCCACAGGGGACTACCTTCGGTATCTTAGGCGGCACGGGCTCCGGTAAATCTACGCTGATGCATTTGCTGAACCGGCTTTATGATCTTCCGAAAGAAAACGGACGTATTACCATTGGCGGGGTGGACATTGCGGATATGAAGGGGAGCTGGGTGCGCTCTCATATCGGAATGGTACTGCAGGAGTCGTTTTTGTTTTCCCGCACGATTGCGGAAAATATCGGTATTACCCGCCGGGGGATGAGTCTGTCCGATATTCGCTGGGCGGCCTCCATTGCCTGTGTGGACGAGGCCATCTCAGAATTCAGCAAGGGTTATGATACGGTTGTAGGAGAGCGGGGCGTTACCCTGTCCGGCGGGCAGAAACAGCGGACAGCGATTGCCCGTATGCTGACTCAGCGCACGCCGATCATGGTATTTGACGATTCTCTCTCCGCCGTGGACTCGGAGACGGACGCGAAGATCCGACAGGCACTGAAAAGGAATCTGGGCGATTCCACCGTAATCCTGATTTCCCATCGGGTTACTACGCTGATGCAGGCGGAATGTATTCTGGTGCTGGACAAGGGGCGGGTGGCCGAGTTGGGCTCCCATGAGGAACTGATAAAGAAAAAAGACGGTATTTACCGCCGCATTTATGATATGCAGATGACCTTGCCGGAGGAGGTGGCTGAATATGGCGCATAAAAAAGACGAACAAAAGGAATATGTATCCCTTCCTTATTTTGGTATTAATAAGTTGCTGCCTTATTTAAAGCCTTATCGAGGGATTATTATCTCTATGATCATTCTGGGGCTGACAGGCGGGCTGGTGGATATTATCCTGCCGCTTTTTCAGCGCTATGCGCTGAATCATTTTATTGCCCTGGGGACATTAGGCGGCCTGGGAAGCTTTATTGCAGCTTACATAGCCGTCCTGGCCTTTCAGGTAATCGCCAATACAATTTCGGCCTATCAGGCGTGCCAGGTGGAGCTGTATGTGGGCCGGGATATGAAGCGTGCCAGTTTTAATCATTTACAGACGCTGGCTTTTTCCTATTACAATCAGAATAGTGTAGGTTATATTCATGCCAGAGTCATGAGTGATACCAACCGAATCGGCAGTCTGGTCTCCTGGGGACTAATGGACGGTATCTGGAATATGTCTTATATCCTGGGAGCTGTGGTGGTCATGCTTGCCATTAACTTCCGGCTGGCACTGTGGGTACTTGCAATTGTGCCGCTGACCACACTGGCGGCCGCCTTTTTTCAGAAAAAGCTGGTGGTTTTAAACCGCCGGATCCGGGAAATCAACTCTCAGATCACCGGGAACTTCAACGAGGGCATTACCGGAGCAAAAACCACAAAAACACTGGTGATTGAAGATAAAATGGAGCAGGACTTTAATGAGACCACTTCTGAGATGAAGCATACCTCCGTGCATGCCATGCATTATCGGGCCATGTTTTCCTCCATGATTTCCTTCTCATCCTCCCTGGCTCTGGCATTGGTGCTGTGGCGGGGCGGCATTATTACGCTGCAGGGGGTGATCGAGATCGGCACTTTGTCTGTATTCATGTCCTATGCGCTGGGCATGATGGAGCCGGTGCAATGGATTGTCCGGGCGATTTCCGATCTGATCACGGTTCAGGTCAATGTGGAGCGTTTCACCAGACTGATGGAGACCCAGTCTGATGTGCGGGACACACCGGAAGTTATTGAGCAGTATGGCGATTCCTTCCAGCCTAAGAAGGAAAACTGGGAGGCGCTCTACGGGGACATTGCCTTTGAGGATGTATCTTTTAAGTATCCGGACGGCGATGAGTATGTGCTGGAGCATTTTAATCTCAATGTACCCCAGGGAACCAATGTGGCGATTGTGGGGGAGACCGGGGCGGGCAAATCCACTTTGGTGAATCTGGTGTGCCGCTTTTTTGAGCCCACCTCGGGACGTATCCTGATCGACGGGAAGGATGCCAGGGAGAGGTCCCAGCTATGGCTTCACAGCAATATTGGCTATGTGCTGCAGACACCTCACCTGTTTTCCGGCACCGTGCTGGAAAACCTGCGCTACGGGAACCCGGACGCTACGATGGAGCAGATTGAGGCGGCTGTCAAAAGCGTGTCGGCTGATTCGGTCATTGCGCGGATGGACAAGGGCTATGACAGCGACGTGGGAGAGGGAGGCGATCTTCTTTCCACCGGCGAGAAGCAGCTTCTCTCTTTTGCCAGGGCGATTTTAGCAGATCCCCGGATTTTCGTGCTGGACGAGGCTACCTCTTCCATCGATACGGTAACGGAGAAGCTGATTCAGGATGCTATCGAGCATCTGATGAAGGGGCGTACCTCCTTTGTCATTGCCCACCGCCTTTCCACCATCCGCCAGGCCGACGTGATTCTGGTGGTACACGACGGTAAAATCATTGAGCAGGGGACCCATCCGGAGCTGATTGCAAAGAAGGGCGCTTACTACAATCTGTATACCAGACAGTTTCAGGAGGAGGCCGTGGAGGACGCTTTCGGGCAGAAAGGGTAAAATGCAGTCTGAAACAGATTTTGGGAGGAGCTTATGATTTACAAAGAATTTGAGGGGATACAGTTATCCGGTTTAGGGCTTGGAATGATGCGTCTGCCTGTGCTGGACGGCAACGATGCAGCGGTGGATGAGCGTGCGGCCGCATTTTGATTTCTATCTGTTTCACAATGTCTACGAGGGGAATATCGATGCGTATCTGAATCCGGAGTATGGGATTTTGGAGTATCTGCTAAAGCAGAAGGAGAATGGGCGTATCCGGCATCTTGGGTTCTCGGCTCACGGCAGCGCGGAGGTGATACAACGTTTCCTGGATACCAACGGACAGTATATGGAATTTTGTCAGCTTCAGATTAACTATATGGACTGGCATTTTCAGAAGGCGCAGGAGAAAGCGGCGATTCTTCAAAAAGCCGGGATTCCGATCTGGGTTATGGAACCTTTGCGGGGCGGAAAGCTGGCGAAGGCTTCCGGAGATTTGGCTGCGGCAATGCAGTCCATGCGCCCGAAGGAAACGGTTCCCGGATGGGCATTTCGCTTCCTGCAGAGCATTCCCGGTGATTGCGCTGTACAATGAACATAAGATCACAGGAGGCGGTTTTATCGCGCCTATGGCCGTGGGCAGTATGGCGGAGGACAAAAGGCCGGCCGCCTGTATCGGGTGTCGGAGCTGTGAGCAGGTTTGCCCGCAGCAGATTAAGATATCCGAGGCGATGAAGGAGTTTTCTTCCATGATCGGGATGTAAGGATTTACAGAAGGCTTAAAGGACACTTCACATGAGAAAGTGTTCCTTAAGCCTTTTTGCCGACAGGGAAAAACAGGGAATCGAATCATGCGCTGCCGGGCATTTCACGGCATCCAGAAAGCAGCCCACAGCAAAGAGATTAATCTGTTGCCGCAAGCGGCCGAAGAAAGTTATGGAAGGCTGTTTCTGTATGGATGATACGGCCGCCAATCAAAGACAAGGAGGCAGCTTATGAGCATGGAAATATCTTTTTTGAGGATCCGGATAAAAAAGCTTGAACAGCAGCTTCGGTCGGTATCCGGGGATGAGGAAAAAGCCAGGGAACTGGAAAAAAAGCTGGCCCAAGTGGAGAGCGAATTAAGCCGCAGGGATAATGATACGTACAGGCGGCAGAATACCTTTTTTTATTGACTTACAGGCAGAGCCGGAGATGGAGGGATATTATGCATACGAAAACAATGGAGGGCCTTGTAGGGGCCAGTACAAACATGAATCTGCTGAATACGCCCTTTCGGGTTTATAAGGAAGCAAGGAGAAAGGGAGATACGGGGACAATGGAGAGGGCAATGGGTTATGTCAATGAATGCTCAGACAAGGCACAGGAGTATAGGGTGAAGGCCGAAGAGGGCATGGAAGAGGACGCGAAAGAGGCGAGAGAAAAAGCCCAGACAGAGCGTGAGGCCAATATCCAAAGACGCAGGCAGGAGCGCCAGGAGCTGGAAAAGCAGATGGAGGAGAGCAAAAATAAGAATACCGATACAGCTAAGATCGGCGGGGACGACAAGGCAATGAAAAAGGAAACTGCCGGCCCGGACGATGCTGCTCAGAAGGGGAATACAGATGGAGAAATAATGGCAGAGGCGAGTAAGAGGGAGAGTGTAATTTATACAAAAACCGGAGAAGCCGGACAAAGCCGGCAATCCGCCGCAAATATTTCTGTTCTTGTGTAGGAAGAAGCCGAAAAACCGCAGAAGCCGGTTATTCGAATTTTTTCCCGGTTATATAGACCGGAACAAACATACCGCCAAATATAAGCAGCATTTCTGCCAAAAGCTCGATCATCCAGCGCCCCGGGAATAAGAGCGCCAGGATAAAGCTGATCACAGGGTAAATTACCATGGCGGAGAGCGCCCAGATACGGCAGGTATTTAGGATAGGAAGCCAATTACGGTTATTGAACGTCAGTCCCGGGAAACTCATATTAAAAAAGCCGTTGTCATTGTAAATATGAACAGGGTTTTCATCATAATAATCCGGCAGGCGCACGATTGCAAAAATGCAAAAATATCCTCCGAATAGCGTTCCAAGAAATACCACAAGGGGAAGCCCTATGGAAAAGTGCCCGGTCAGGATACTCAGCAGGATTTCCACACAGGAGATAAGGAACGCCAATATGTAGGTTCGAATCCAGGGGCTTTTGGTATGATATACTCTGGCAGGCTTGTCATCGGAATAGGAAATGGCCCTCTGCACCACGTTCTCTACCAGCTCGGTGTCCATGGGCTTATCCTGTTCCATGCGCCGGCTCATCAAAAGCTCTGTCACCGTAACGCCCAGCAGCTCAGCAAGTGGAATAAGCAGGGGTGTATCAGGGATACTGACCCCGGTTTCCCATTTGCTGACTGCTTTATCAGATATATAGAGAAGCTTTGCCATTTCTTTTTGCGTCAGACCTTTTTCTTTTCGGAGCATTGCGACAAATGCTCCGAATTTCTGTTTATCAATTTCAAACATGATATTCCCCCATTTCCGGTCGGCCAAAGCGGTTCGGATACTGGCCAAATCGCCGCGACCTGTCATTTATTGAAACATAAGGATGTCTGGCTGAGCCGGACATCCGTTGTTTTTATCATATCTTACTTTACCGGTCTGTTATGGGCAACCGAACAGCGGTAGAATCTCATGAAAAAAGGCGCTAAAAGCGAAAATTAAGAGGTATAATCCCTGACGATCTCAGGAATTTGAGAAAGCATATTGTCTACATCCTCAAACATAGTGCTTTTGGTGGTTCCCAGCTTGCTTGCGCGGTTGATATGTGTAACCACCTCCTGGTACTGCCGTTTGATTCGCTCAAAGTATTCGCACAGGGTTTGCAGAGACTGCTTTGACTGGTCTATGACACCGTTGATCTGGGTCTGTACCGTAGTGGCATTTTCCGCGGCCTGGGTGATATTTTCAAACATTTGGTAAGTTTCGTCTACTTTTTCAATACTTGCCCCCAGAGCCTGTTTGGAGGAACTGATACTGCCGTTTAACTTTTCTGTTCCCTGCTGGACATCGCCGATTCCTGCCCCCACTTCGGCTACCAGACCTTTAATCTCCTCTGCCAGGCGCTTTACTTCCTCCGCAACTACAGCAAATCCCTTGCCGTGGGTTCCCGCCTTGGCGGCTTCAATGGAGGCGTTCAGAGCCAGGATATTTGTCTGATCGGCAATGGATTCAATCTTATCTGTGCAGACCCGGATCTTCTTTACGGCAGTTTGGAAAGTTTCAAAGGTATCCATCATTTCGTCAAAACAGGACTGCACCTGCTGGGAACTGAACTTTAAGGATTCCACCTCGTTCTGGGACTGGACTACGGATTGGGCAATTTCGTGCTTTACGGTTTCGAACTGGCCGGATACCTGATTGATATTGGAAAAGGTGTCGCCGAAATCCTGTAAGGTTTCCTGAAAGCTGTCCGCCTCTCCGATCACGCTGCCAAAAGATTTGCTTACATTGCTCAGTTCTAACAGGGAGGCCACCTCGCTCTGCACCAGATCGTGATGGTATTCTTTCAGGCTGTTGGTAACATGTAAAATCGGATAAAGGCTTTTTTCCGGGTTTGCGGGTTTCTTCATTAATTTCATTTTGGCTACCCCCTATTCAAATACCGCGCAGGTCATGGACTGGTTGACAAATCGGTTGTTATAGTGCTCTCCGTATCCCACGAAGCCGGCATGGTTGCCTAAAGAACTCATCTCCTGCAGGTATTTGGGAAGATAGTGGTTCTCCGTAAACAGAAGGTATCTGAACAGACAGTTTACGGAAAATACTGCAGAGATTCGTGAAAAGTCCTGACGGATTTTCTGGATGGTATTTTTGACAACTGCTTCATAGTCGTCTAATTCCAACAGGATAAGCACGTCGGAGTCGTTGACCTGCCGGAAGCATTTCAGGGCGTTTCCCTGGACTTCCTTGATGGAGATAATGCAGGTATCGTCGCCGCTTATTTTTCCAAAGGGATTTTTAAAGGTTTGGGTCTGGATTTCTTTTTCGGTTACATGGAGGATTTCCTGATATACGTCTCTGGCAGGCCTTCCGTTTAATTCTCCGATTATGTATTCCGCCCGGTTGGTCTTGGAGGCAATAAAATAGTAATTCCCCATTCGATGATAGATATTTTCCTTGTAAGCCTTTATGCGTCCGCTGTTATTTCTGACAAAAGCATAGGCCGTGGCATCCTGATACACCTGTCCGTTGGCGGAAACCTTTCCGGCGTCTCCGGTTCCGCCCACCAGTGAAATATTTTGACGCTTCAGGACGCTGTATATGGTGGTCAGCACACAGGCGTCGTTTCCGGAACAGAAATCAATGCATATGGTATCCTTTGAGGAGCCGTTCACCTTTTTCAGGTCCTGCTCCAGGCGGCTGATGTATTTGACCGGCATGGTAGATACGGATTCCAATACGCCGGCGGAGGCGGTCACACCGTCGTAATAGGCAATGACACTGACACCCTTTTCGGTTATATCGGCGGCATAACTCATTCCGATACAGCCGATGCTGGGGATTCCAGGGAAAAGCTTTTCCAGCTCTTTTACGTGAGATTCAAACTGTTCATTCGTAGAAAACAACATAATTAACTGAGGGCTACTTAATCCGCGCACGGCTTCTTTTAAGTCTCCCTTCCGGCTTGTGCCAAAAAATTGTTTCAATTTACTCTTTCTTCCTTTCCTATGTTTTTGGACTTTATCGACCTTCTTATTGCCGAAATAAAAGCGTTTTTCACGAATATTATAAATTGTGCATTGATTTCAGTCAATATTGTAGTACGATAAAAGAAAACGAAAAATGCCGGAGGTTCAATATGAGGCCGGAGGAATTTTATAATAAACTTCATACGCATCTTAACGGGCAGCAGTGGGAGGCGGTTTGTTCCACAGACGGGCCCATTCTCCTGCTCGCCGTACCCGGAAGCGGAAAAACAACTGTCTTGGTAACGCGGCTGGGGTATATGGTTTGTTGCGCCAAAATTGCACCTGAAAATATTCTTACAGTAACTTATACGGTGGCGGCCGCACGGGATATGGCAGAGCGGTTTGACTCAATTTTCGGAGGCGAGCTGAAGGAGAGGCTGGAATTTCGCACGATTAATGGAATTTGCGCCAAGATAATTCAGCATTATGGGAATCGAATAGGAAAAAGCGCCTTTTCTCTGGTATCGGAGAATGCAGACATGAATAAGATGCTTTCCGACTTTTTTCGAAGGGAACAGGGGAATTATGCCACAGAAAGCGACTTGAAGGGAATCCGGACCCTGATTACGTATATTAAGAATAGTATGCTTACTGAGGAGGAAATCAGGGAGCTGGATGAGGAAGCAGGAATCAAAATATCGGAGATTTATAAGAAGTATTGCAGGGAGCTGCATAGTCAAAAGCTTATGGACTATGATGACCAGATGATATATGCCTACAATATATTAAGGAAAAGTCCTGAAACATTACGGTATTTTCAGAATAAATATACCTATATTTGTGTGGATGAGGCGCAGGATACGTCAAAGATTCAGCATGCAATCATCAGACTGCTTGCAGGCAGCAGGGATAATCTGTTTATGGTGGGGGATGAGGATCAGAGCATTTACGGATTCCGGGCTGCATATCCCGAAGCCCTCCTGTCCTTTGAGAAAGACCATCCGGGGGCAAGGGTGTTGCTTATGGAGGAAAATTTCCGCTCTGACGGGAAAATCGTGGCAGCGGCAGACAGGTTTATCCAAAAAAATACCTTTCGGCATGAAAAGCATATGAGGGCGGCAAGAAAGGCTCAGACGGAGATAGAGGAAATTGTGCTGAAGAATCGGAGCGCGCAATATCAGTATCTTGCTAAGGCGGCGCAGGAGGCGCTGACGCAGACAGCGGTGCTTTACCGGAATAATGAAAATGCGCTGCCGCTCATAGATTTGCTGGAGAGACAGGAAATACCTTACCGGATTCGCAATGCAGAACTGTCTTTTTTTACTCACAGAGTGGTGCTGGATATTCGGAATATGATCCGCTTTGCCATGAATCCGAAGGATACGGAGCTGTTTTTTCAAATTTATTATAAAGTTTCCACTTATATTAATAAGCAGGATGCGGTTCGCATCTGTGAAATCAGCAGGCAGGAGGATCGGGAGGTTTTGGATACTGCCGTGGATTATGAGGGACTGCCGGTTCGAACCTTGCAGAGCTGTAAATCGGTGAGAACGCATTTCAGGGCAATGCTGTCGGAGCGGGCGGACAGGGCCATAGACAGAATCGTCAATAACATGGGATATGGGGATTACCTTGAACGCATGGGAATCAGCGACGGGAAATTGTTTATAGTAAGAGCCATTGCCCAAAATGAAGCTTCCCCCAAACGGCTCATAGAAAGGCTGGATGAGCTGCAGTCTATTGTGAGCGGAAAGCGGGGGGATTTGCGGAGCGGATCATCCGTTGTTCTGTCTACGGTTCATTCCAGCAAGGGGCTGGAATATGATACCGTTTATCTGATGGATGTGGTTGATGGCGTATTTCCTGAGAGTATTTCCAAAAACCCGAAGGCTATAGATCAAAAGGGGCAGGCGGCTTATGAGGAGGAGCGGCGTCTGTTTTATGTAGGGGTTACCCGTGCAAGGGACAGGCTTTGCGTATTCAGGCTCAGTGACCAGAAATCTTCTTTTTGCAGAGAACTTACCTATAAAGAGGAGGTGGCTGCTGAAAAGGCGCAGAAGCTTAAAATTTATAAGAATGCGGCAGGGGGCCCTGCGTCTGTATATTCGGCCGGAAAAAAATCTTTTACGAATTCGGAATTCAGAAGATTTCTTGATGCTCTTGGGGAGGGCCTGATCGTAAAGCATAAAAAGCTGGGAGAAGGCGTAGTTGTGGAGATACGGGGGGATAAGGCTGTGATTCAGTTTGGGGATGAACAGCGTCTGTATGAACTGAAAACTTTGTATGAGTATGATTTGTTGAGATTATAAACCTGCCGCTTAACAGGCTGGCTAATACTCCCTCCAGAAAGCATTCAAAAACAGCAGAAAAAATAATACCACCGGAAGCCATCGAAGGATTCCGTAGATCTTGGATTTCAAGGTTCTGCGCTGTCTGATAAAAATTTTCAGCTCGGCAAGCGTGCCCTTGCAGAATCGGGACTTGGGAAGAATCAGGATCCTTCTTTCCGTAAAAAAGAGAAGATAGAGGCTGTGGGTTTCGCCTGTCCGTTTCAACTCATTGTAAAGCAGTTTCTTGTGGAATTTCCCTGTCGCTTCTACATATTGGTCATAGAAATTAATCTGGCGCTTAGGACTGGGCAGAAATTGGAGCTGTTCTCCGAAACGTTTTTCACCGACTAATCTGGGAAAGGATTTGATCAAAAATACTGCGGCGCATAAAAAGGCGGGGATTGATACAAAGGGTAAGGCCATATTAAAACCTGAAAGCTGTAAAATGTCGCTGGAGGAGGGGGAGGAAAAGTATTCATAGAGCAGGCCGGGAATTTCGGGGATAAGCTCTAAAGAGGGCCAGAGATTTGCCGCCAGTATGGCCGCCGCTGCGACGAACACACAGGCAATGCCCAAATCCATCCGTGAAGTCTCCGTTTCTGCGCACATATCTTCGGTCAGAGTATATTCGTTGGTAAAGTAAGAATAAATCATTGTCTCATCCTTTTCATACAAATCCAATAGTTCTTTTCGCTGGCGTACCTGGCTTTTTGCAGGTGATCTTCGATGCGGTTCTGTTTTAGCAGCCAGTCGGAGCGTACGCACCCCAGCCGCAGGCACCGTATGGTTTCGTCCAGGCTTTCGCCGCTTACGTCTGCATCCTGCATTCTTTTGAGCAAAGCCGCTGCTTTGGAATCATAAGCAGGATTGGTGAATTTTTTGACCACAGGGTCGTAGGCGAGTTCAAACAGGCGGCGGTCATTGATATCCGGAAGAAAGCAGGAATCCTCGGTGGTATCCTTTATGTGCAGGTAATAGAGGGCCGCCCGCTCCTTGTCATCCTTTCGGCGGATGATCCGGCCAAGCCGCTGGATACGCTGCCTTTGGGTGGAGGTACCGGATAAAATAATCCCCACAGCGGCGTCGGGGACGTCGATTCCCTCGTCAATCGCCTTGCAGGTGATCAGGATACGGATGCTGCCGATGCGGAAGCGCTCCAGGGTGTTCTTGTTTGCCTGCTCTCCCATCTTGGAATGATACCGTCCCACCTTTTCGGGAAAGGTTTTTTGCAAAAGATAATAAAGTTCATCCGCCTGGACAGTGCGTTCACTGAAGATTAGAATTTTTTCTTTTGTATCCAGCCTTTGAATCAAATCACAGGCACAAGCACATCGGGCCGACGCCAGGCAGACCAGGCTTTTTCTTTTGTAGGTAAGATTCATATAAAGGGAGGCACTCTCGGCAATTTTGCGGTTCTTATTTCCGCAAAGGCTGCGAAGCTGTTCAAAAAGCTCTGTCTGTCCGAGTTGGTTTAGGGAAGGAATGAGGCGAAGAAGCTTTTGGTATAAAAAGCTCATCTGCTCGGAAAGCTCCTCATAATCTTCTCGTTCATCCGGCCGGAAGGCGAGGCTGATGTGGTAGATATCGCAGGGACATACGGTGCGCCCCAGGGAGGCCTCCGCCATTCCGTAGTGATAAATTTTACGGCCGAGAACGGAGGCAAGATAGCGCTGAGCCTGGCCTGTAGGTAGAGTGGCGGACAGGCCCAGGGAGAAAAAATGGTTTTCCCACTGCTTTATATATGGAAGAAACTCAAAAATCAACTGGTTCTGGCCGCTTCCGTAGTGATGGCATTCGTCTGCGATCATCAATACCATCTCGCCGCGTTTTAGTTCCGCCAGAATCTGCCTTGCCAGTTCATAGCGGGCGGAGTTGATTACGTAGATCATATAGTGGCATATTGGGCCGGGACGGGTGCCGCCTCCGCGCATCCCAATTTCCTTTCGGAAATCCTTGCAGGTGTGGGAGAGAAACTCTCGTAAATCCCGGTTCCACTGCCTCATCAGTGCGGCGGTGGGAACCACGATCCTGACCAGCAGCTTTTGACCAAGCTGCTGTTCCAGCCGGGCAATAGCGGTGAGCGCCAACAGCGTTTTCCCGGAGCCGGTAACCGCCTGAACCATTCCTCTGCAATTATTTGCAAACCATTTGTCAAGGCATTCCTCCTGCCAGTCATAAAGCTTTCTGCTCATCCGATCGCTCTCCTGTGTATAGGGCCTTTGCATGCGCCAGTGTGTCTGTGTAAAATAAGTTATTGAAAACGCCTGTCATATCGTATATACTTTTTTTAACTTTTAACAAATACGCATAGAAAAGGATGGAATTATGAATTACGAAGACTTATATCAAAGTATACAACCTGACCAAAAATCTGTAAAGGATGCTCTGGCCTTGCTGCAGAAGCTTTTTAAGGCGGTAACACGGGAGGAGGATACTGGGGATATCAAAAGCCTTGTCCGCGACCTGGAGTCTATGGAAAAAACTGCGGAGTTGCTTGTTACTGCTCTGGATAGCCTTAAAAACAGGGTGGAAGGGTTTGATACCAAGGAATATTTTGAGAGCGGGGAGTTTGCGGATCAGATGCTGGAAGCCTGTCAGGAAAAGGGTGTGGATGTGCGAGGGGAGTTCCCTGTTTATGAAATGTTTCCTTATCGTGTACGGTTGGATGTGGAGAATCAGGATCTTTATCTTGACCGCAAAAAGGTGCAGTGTATGCGCCCTTGCAGCTTTGTAGATACAGTGAAGACAGGCCAGGAAAAATTGAATAAGGCCTCTTTTAATGCGCTTACGTTTGTGAATGAACTTTCGGACGCCTATGATCTTGCCAGAATGAAAATGGGTAAAAATCCCGGAGCGGATATTTATCTCACCAGTTTGTATAAGTTTCTTGCGCCTATGAGTCGTTTTCGGAAGGACTATGACCAGCAGAATTTTGCCTTTGATCTGGCACGGCTCTATACCTCCGGTGTGGAGGAGACGAAAAACGGAAGAAGGTTCCAGTTTGGCCCCAGCAGAAATAACGTCAAGGCCATCCGTATTCTGGACAAGGATGGGAAGGAGCAGTACCTTGCCACAATTTGCTTTTTTGAGTAAAAGGCGGAATGGAGGATTATGATGCAGGAATTTAACGAAAAGCCGGATATACCGGATTTTTATGGCGAATCGGCAGACGGCGCCTATGGCGAATCTAAGAGTCAGCCTCCAGTGGAAGAACTCACCTGTGGAATCGAATTCCTTACGGATTTCTGGAAAGAAAAATACCTGCGGGAATATATTAAGAATGGCGGGAGCAAGATTAAATTTATAACAGGGCGCAGCGGGAGTGGAAAAACACACTTTCTGCGTCTGATGAGCGCCATCGCTCGAAAGGAAATGTATAAGGTTGTCCGGTTTTCGGCAAAAGATATATGGATGCATGATTTTAAAGAAATCTATGTGGAAATTTTTCATCAATGCGATATTCTGGGATGCCTGGAGGCGGTGAGCCGTAATTTGATACGGGAGATGGGATTTGACGCCGGAGAGATTTCGGAAGGGATGAGGTTTATCGACTACCTTTCCCAAAACGGTATGGGCGATGCCCTGACCAAGCGGGAGATCAGAACCCAATTGCGGCAGTTCTTTTTGGAGAATCCCATGATGGACAACAATTTTGCCCTGGCCTGCAGTATGCTGACGGGAAGTATTTTGGGTTATCCGATTCTGGAAGAGCAGAATCAGGAGCTGCTTTTGGCCTGGCTGGAGGGGGATCGCAGCATTAAGCTCTCCCAGCTTCGGGCCATGGATTTTTACCCCAGCCGTATCACGAAATATAATGCAAGACATATGCTGCGCTCTCTGGCGGAGCTGGTCCGCATGGGAGGTTATTCCGGTCTGTTTATCACGATTGACGATATGGAGGTTCTGATCAGCCGTTCCAGCTTAGAACCGGTGCATTATACGAAAATGAAGCGGGAGGACACCTATGAGAGCATCCGCCAGCTCATTGACGATATTGACAGTATGAAAAATATCATGTTTGTCTACGCCTTTGACAGAGAAATGATTGATAATGAAAATGCCGGACTGAAATCCTATCAGGCATTGTGGATGCGTATTCAAAATGAAATCGTGGGCGAGAGGTTTAACCGCTTTGCGGATATGGTGGATTTGGACAGGCTTGCGGCACAGGAATATTCGCCGCAGGTGATAGTCTCCATCTCTGAGAGTCTGTCGCATTTACAAAAGAGCCGTCCGGTTTTGCCGCTGGATGAGGGACAGGCCAGAGAGATTGCGGCGCAGGCCCGCACCGGGGCGGTGGGGATCCCGCAGCTGATCTGTGATGCCATGCAGGAGGTGACGGAGCATGTATGATATTGAAGCCAGACATATTATAGAAGCGCTGCGCTCGGGCATTCCCTCCCGGGCGGTGGGGCAGTATTTTTCGGAGGCACGCCCGAAGATTATGAAGGAAATCTCTGACCGGCTGGATGGGGTATGCGAGCAGGGGAAATCAAACGGAATGATCATCAGCGGGAAATACGGGGAAGGCAAGACTCATTTGCTGAACACGGTATTTAACCTTGCCCATTCCAACAATATGGTAGTGTCCTATCTTTCCCTGAGCAAGGAAACACCGATGGATAAGCTTTATCTGGTTTACCAGAAGCTGGTGCAGAACACTTATCTGCCAAAGCGCAGGCAGCCGGGGTTTATGCATGAACTGGAAAAGATTTCCGCCAACAGCCCGGCAGCCAATGAAATGCTGCTTTATGCGGTAAAGCAATTGGAAACAGATAAGCTGTATTATCTGTTCCGTTCTTATTTGAACACGGAGGATTCCGATGAGAAATTTCTCCTTCAGGCAGACTTAGAGGGAGATTTTATTGCGAATGCCCCGCTGAAAAAAATCTACCGGCGGATTTTTAACCAGCCGGTGAAATACAATGTGAATTTTACCAAGACAAAGCATTGCAGTGATTATTTTTCCTTTATGAGTCATTTATTTACGCAGATGGGTTATCACGGGTGGGTGATTCTTATTGATGAGACAGAGCTGATGGGGCGGCTGGGGAAGAAGGCAAGGTTAAATGCCTACCGCAACATGGCGAAATTCCTCATGCCACCCAAAAGCCTGGAAGCCACTTTCAGCATTTTCGCTCTTAGTGCGTCTTATGCGGAGGATGTGATTGAGGCCAAGCACGAATATGAGAATCTTGAACTGATCTATCCCGAGGAACAGGAACCGGCCAAAACCGTGCTGGATCTTTTGTCGAGAGCCCCCCAGCTTCTTCCTCTTACCCGGGATGAGATCAATGAGGTTTTGTATAAGATACAGGACTTTCATGGGAAGGCCTATGAGTGGACGCCGAATCTTTCGATTGAATCGCTTTCGGAGGCGACTTTGTCCGGCGGGTATCTGCTTAGAACCAAAATCCGGGCGGCCATAGAGTTTCTGGATCAGCTTTACCAGTACGGGAAGGCCGGGAGGACTACCATCAACGAGCTGGGGGAGGAGACCTTTACGGAGGATGTGCCGCTGATTGAGGAGTTTGATTGAGTGAGGGGAAGAAAGTATTGATTGGGTAAATTGGTAGAGGAGACATTAAAAGTAATGGAAACAATTCAACATAAGACATTAGATGAGGAACGGGCGCTATACGCAAGTCAAAATATCCGGGTGGAGGACTGTAGATTCGACGGCCCTGCGGACGGGGAGAGCGCATTGAAAGAGAGTCGGGATGTTGAGGTGAACCGCTGTTTTTTTAATCTCAGATACCCCTTTTGGCATGATGATAATCTGAAAATTACGGAGTCGGAGATGACGGAGCTGTGCCGCGCGGCCTTGTGGTATTCCTGGGATATAGAGATCACAGACTCTAAGCTTCACGGGATCAAGGCCCTGCGGGAGTGCGGAAGGGTGAAAATGAAGGGGTGTGATGTGATCTCCCCGGAATTTGGCTGGTCGGTGCAGGGAATTAAAATGGAGGATTGCTCTGTGCAGGGAGAATATTTCATGATGCGTTCGTCGCATCTGGATTTTCAGAATGTGGCGCTGAATGGGAAGTATTCTTTCCAGTACATACAGGATTCCGTGTTTGAAAACTGCAATTTTGATACCAAGGACGCTTTCTGGCACGCAAAAAATGTTACCGTCCGAAACAGTGTGGTGAAGGGGGAGTACCTCGCCTGGTATTGTGAAAACGTGACTTTTGAGAATTGCAAAATTATCGGCACACAGCCTCTGTGCTACTGCAAGAACTTAAAGCTGACAGACTGTGAAATGATCGAAACGGACTTAAGCTTTGAAAAATCAGAGGTGGAGGCGACACTTACCGCAGCCATTGACAGTATCAAGAATCCCCGCTCCGGTCATATTTACGTGCCTGCCGTGGGGGAGATCATAATGGATGACGAGAAGGCCCAGGGCGAGATCATTATGCAGGAAAAAATGGATGCAGGGATTCAGACAGGCTGAGCGGCGACAATACAGCAGGCGGCAAAATGATCTGTCATTCCCTGTACCAAAGGATTATGCGCAGAATAACGAGGAAAAGCCATGGCAAAAAGTGTAACACTGGCAGATATTGCGGCAAAGGTAGGAGTCAGCAGTGTTGCGGTCTATAAGGCGCTGGCGGATAAGCCCGGCGTCAGCGACAAGCTGCGGGAAAGGATCAAGCAGCTTGCCGACGAGATGGGTTATGTCAGCGGGGCGGCCGAAAAAGCGGAGGCCGCCAGTAAAACCGGAAACATCGGCATCGTCATACCGGAGCAGTATTATGGATATTCTCTTTCCTTTTATGGGCAGCTTCATGAAAGGGTGGTAAAGGCATTATACCGGAGCGAGTATTTCGGAATGCTCGAAATCATGACGCCGGAGGACGAGAAGGCCCTTAATATGCCGAAGCTGATGCAGGATGGAAAGGTGGACGGCCTGATTCTTTTAGGCCAGATGGGGAAGCCTTATATTGACTTTATGATCAGTCAAAGGCAGCTTCCGGTAATCTTTCTGGACACCTATATTCCGCTGGTCACCTTTGACACGGTGATTTCGGACGGCTATTACGGGACTTACCTCTTAACCAATTATCTGATTCGGCAGGGGCACAGAAGAATTGGATTCGTTGGGAGCGTAAATGCCAACAGCAGTATTGCGGATCGGTATTGGGGATACCGCAAGGCTCTGCGCGAGGGCGGAATCGTTTACGAGGACTCATGGGAAATCCCGGACAGGGACGAAAGAGGGAATCTGTTTGAAGAGAGCTTAAGGGAGTGGGAGGGAATGGATGCCTTTGTCTGCAACTGTGATTTTACAGCGGATCTTTTGATACGGAGCCTGGAGGCAAAGGGCTGTCGTATCCCGGAGGACATATCTGTTGTGGGGGTGGATGATTTCCTGCCTCAGGGAATGAATAATGACCGGATCACTACTTATCGGGTGGACATGGATCATATGGCGGAGCTGTGTGTGAAATCCCTGGTCAAAAAGATCAATGGCAAGAAATATACGGAAGGGATCCAGATTGTGACCGGAAAGATCATATACAAAAAGACCGTTGCCAAAAGGAAGCGGCAGGAAACGGACCAAGGAAAAAATAACAACGTTCTCAAACCTTTTCGGATAATTAGGTAGGTGAATCCCCCACGCCATGTTTTGAAAGAT
>CAJTVL010000046.1 GCA_910579425.1 uncultured Lachnospiraceae bacterium
CTAAAAAGGGGAATTAAATCAAACTATTTTTTTATTAAACTGCTTGATATGGGATGAAAGCAAAAAGCGCCGGTACAGTTAACAATACCGGCGTTTTTACTTCTGCAATTATTTTGTCAAATTTTCTTATAGAAGTTTATCTATGGTCAATTGAACTTCTCCCCAAATTGTAGTAAACTAACTACAGCAGTATTTTTCGGACATTCATGTTTCGGATTTCCTGCCGTCAATACAGCTTGCAATGTAGGATTTCACTTCCTCCCGGGGTTTGTCGAGGGCTACCGCAAGTTCTCCATAAAGAGAGGTTTCCGCAAGGCTGAAATAGCGGCTGTCCAGGGCGGTGACCTTGTAGCCTTTCATGATCCGTTTTTCTTTGCGAAGGTAAATGGTTTTAATGAGCTGCACCCAGGCTTTGCTGCTGTTTGAGCGCATATACTCCTTATAGGTTTTTTCCAGTGTCTTTTCATCGGAAATAGGGATGAGGGGAATATCAGGGATGGATCTGATCAGGCTGTCGGCTTCGTCCCGGGACAAGGCGGGACGCAGGAGAGGTTCAGCCGTTTCTACGGGAGTATACACAGTGCTCCCTGACGCATACACAGGCTTAAGCAGATAATACTTTCTGTTTTTGTCAATACCGGGAATAGTCAGCGTGGTAATATCTTGGACGCGGCATATTCCGTTGCTGCCGTAAATTACATAGTCTCCTTTTTCGAACATGGTAACACCTCCTTTAAAAGCACGTTATATTTCTAGTATACCAAATTTTTGAGGAAAATGTCAGTGAAATCTTCTGATTTATGGTGATTTTGTTAAAAGTACTTAAGAATTTTCTACATAAAGTTGTAAAGGACGCCTGAAAAAAGTATAATTAGAAAAGGAAGCGGGAGAGAAATAGTGCTGTCAAAATATGAAACGTTATAAATTTTTTATAACAGATTTACCGGGGAAAGGGTATGGATATTAATGTGGGGCTTTATTTGGTAAGGCATGGGGAAACGGACTGGAACATTGAAAGTAAGATACAGGGAAGGACGGATACCGAGCTGAATGAAAAGGGGAGGCGGCAGGCGCAGGAGCTGGCGGCTGTGCTGAAAGAGGGCTATGGGATCAAAAGGATTTTTACCAGCAGACAGAAGAGGGCTGTGGAAACCGCTGAGATTATAGGGAAACATCTCGGAATCAGTCCGCAGGTCAAGGAAGGGCTGGAGGAGATCAACTTTGGGAAATGGGAGGGCTATACATGGAGACAGGTGAGAGAACTCTTTCCAAAGGAGTATCGAGTCTGGCATGATAACAGACGTTATGGGATACCGCCGGGCGGAGAATCCTATGAGCAGCTTCTTGACAGGCTTTTGCCGACTCTGAACGATATTTTAAGCAAAGACGGGAGAGATACGCTGAATGTAACCCACAGCGCCGTGATCATGACATTGATGTCATACCTATACGATACGCCCTTTGAGGATATGGCGAAAAACTACAAAACCGGAAATACGCAGATCGTGAAGATAGATCAGGAGTTATTTTATCGGAGATATAATCAAAGGCAGGAAGTAAGACAAAATCAATGATTTTCTCTTACATGAAAAAGAAATTAAAGGAGGACAAGACAGTGAGATTAGGAGCATTGGAGGCAGGCGGCACCAAAATGGTATGCGCCATAGGGGATGAAACAGGGAAAATTTTTGAGCAGATTTCCATCCCTACGCAGACACCGGAGGATACGGTGCCCAAAATGATCGAGTATTTTAAGAACGCGGGGATTGAAGGATTGGGGATTGCGTGCTTTGGCCCCATTGACCCGGATAAGAAATCCGCTACCTACGGCTATATTACCAGTACCCCCAAGCTGGCGTGGCAGAATTATAATTTTGTAGGGGCTTTTGAGGAAGCTCTGGGATGCCCGGTGGGCTTTGATACGGATGTAAACGGCTCCGTTCTGGGCGAGGTTACCTTCGGACAGGCAAAGGGCAAAAGCTGCGTGGTTTATGTTACCATAGGAACCGGCGTAGGGGCAGGCGTTTATATTGAAGGGAAGCTTCTTCATGGAATGCTGCATCCCGAGGCGGGCCATGTGATGATTCAGAAAAGGCCAAACGACAATTATGAAGGAAGATGTCCTTTCCACAAGAATTGTCTGGAAGGGCATGCCGCCGGCCCGGCGATTGAGGCCCGCTGGGGAAAGAAGGCCATTGAGCTGAAGGACAATAAGGAAGTATGGGATCTGGAAGCCTACTATATCGCTCAGGCCCTTGCGGGATATGTTTTGACTCTTTCACCGGAAATGATCATTCTGGGCGGAGGCGTGATGCATCAGGAACAGCTTTTCCCCATGATCCGCGGTTATGTGAAGGAAATCCTGAACGGCTACATCAAAACCGAGGAGATGGAGCACCTGGACAGCTATATTGTTCCGGCAAGCTTAAACGACGATCAGGGCATCATGGGCTGCCTTGAGCTTGCAAGGAGAGCAGCGGCCGAAAAGTAAGAAGGAAGTAAGAAAAACAACGGATGCCAGGCTGCGCCAGCCATGCTGATGTTGAAGTAAAAGGCGTCACTTAGCGGACGCCTTTTTTGAGGGAGTGAAACGTGGGAAACTATTTGAATCCGGGAAACAGCGGTTTTACAGGCATCAGAAATGATACTTATGTGGATAAGAGCGGGATGATCAGCCGAATCAATGAGACAATAGACACGCCAAGGCGTTTAACCTGTGTCAGCCGTCCCCGCCGGTTTGGGAAATCCTTTGCGGCTCAGATGCTATGCGCTTATTACGACAAGAGTTGTGATTCCTCCGCTTTATTTGAGGATCTGGCGATTGCCAGGGAGCAGAAATATGCCGGTTCTTACCGCAGACATCTGAACCAGTATAATGTGATTTATCTGGATATGTCGGCGGTGATGGGAGCCGTTGAAAATAAGGAAGATATTGTTCCCTTTGTGATTCGCAATGTTACGGGGGAGGTGGCGGATGCCTGTCCTGGGGTGAAGGTGGCGGAAGCTTTTTATGACACCCTGGCAAATGCTGTCGGTTTTTTGGAAACGAAGTTTATTATGATCATTGACGAATGGGACGCACCGATCCGCGAGGCCAAGGACAGTCCAAAGGTGGGGCGCTGCTATCTGGAATTTCTCCGTTCGCTGTTTAAAAACAGTTCCGTTACGGCTAAAATTTTTGCCGCAGTTTATATGACGGGGATTTTGCCGATTCAAAAGGACGGTTCACAGTCGGCAATCTCGGATTTTCAGGAGTATTCCATCATTCATCCTATGGATTTCGCGGAGTTTGTGGGATTTACCCAGGAGGAAGTGAAAGCCCTGTGTGAACAGAATGACAGAGATTTTTCCATGATGAAAATGTGGTATGACGGCTACACAATGGAAGGTGTGGGATTCGTTTATAATCCCAATTCGGTGATGAAAGCTGTCCGCAATAATAAATTTCGTTCTTATTGGACGGAGACCTCCGCTTCAAAAAGCCTGATGGAGTATATCAGCCTGGACTTTGACGGAATGTCAAAAACCATTACCGGGCTTCTGGGCGGCATTGATGTTTCGGTGGATACAGACAGCTTTAGTAACGATTTAACGACTTTTCGTAATTGCGATGACGTGCTTACACTGCTCATTCATCTGGGGTATCTTGCCTATCAGGACGAGACGAAGACCGCCCGGATTCCCAACGAAGAAATTCGGTTGGAATTTGCCAGAACTGTTCGCGAGGTGAAGAGGGATGAGACGATCCGGCGCGTCCGGGAGAGCGACCGGTTGATTTTGGATACAGTCCAGGGAAACACAGAAGCAGTAGCGGCTCAGATTGAGAAGATTCACAGGCAGGAAACTGCTCCTTTATTTTACAATAATGAGCAGGCACTGCGGAGCGTGATCAAACTGGCATATTTCAGTTATAAAGATCATTACCTGAAATTTGAGGAGCTGCCCTCCGGCGATGGGTATGCGGATATTATATATTTCCCCAAAAAACATTCCACGCTGCCTGCGCTTGTGATTGAGCTAAAGTGGAACCGGACAGCGCCAGGAGCAATTGAACAGATCAAAAATAAAAGCTACCCGGAGGCTTTGTCGGGATATGGCGGAAAAATTCTGCTGGTAGGAATCGCCTACGAAAAGGATGCCGGTGATAAAAAAGGGAATCATACCTGTGTGATCGAGGAAATATAATCGGAGGTTTCGCTGTGGTTTCCCTGAAAGGGACGGAACCGCAAAAGGAGGAGTCTTATGGGCGTACAGCAGCCTGAAAAAGCGAAAAAACATATATGTGTGGGTCTGCTTGCCCATGTGGATGCCGGAAAAACCACCCTGTCCGAGGCCATGCTGTACTTAAGCGGCAGCATCCGAAAATTAGGAAGAGTGGACAAAAAAGACGCTTTTCTGGATACCTATGGGCAGGAGCGGGAGCGGGGGATTACCATCTTTTCCAAACAGGCCCGGCTTTTGGCGGGGGATACGGAGATTACGCTGCTGGACACTCCCGGCCATGTGGACTTCTCGGCGGAGATGGAGCGGGTATTACAGGTACTGGATGCGGCGGTTCTGGTGATCAGCGGCAGCGACGGGGTGCAGGGGCATACGCGCACGCTCTGGAGGCTTCTTAAATATTACAGGATACCAACATTTGTGTTTATCAACAAAATGGATCAGCCAGGCACTGACCGGGCGGCGCTTTTGCAGGAATTAAAGGCGGAGCTTGGGGAATTTTGTATCGACTTTGGAAAAGAAGCAGCCCGGGAAGAATTATTTGAGAGTATCGCTCTCAATGATGAAAAGGCGCTGGAGGAATTTCTGGAAACAGGAGAAATAGAGAGAAAGACCATACGCAGGCTGGTAGGGGAAAGAAAGCTTTTTCCCTGCTTTTTTGGTTCAGCCCTAAAGCCTTTCGGAGTGGAGGAGCTGCTGAAAGGGCTGGATGAGTGTACGGGCAGGCGGCAATATCCGGCGGAGTTTGGCGCAAGGGTTTTCAAGATTACCCGGGACGCCCAGGGCAACCGGCTCACCCATATGAAGATTACGGGCGGAAGGCTTAAGGCAAGGGATACTCTTTCAGGGAGAGGGAGGATGATGACAGGTACCGGGAGAAAGACCTCTGCTATGGAGAGATTTTCCTCCGGCCCGGAGATAGGACTGTCGTCTGAGGAATCGCAGTGGGAGGAAAAGGTGAATCAGATCCGGGTCTATTCCGGTGAAAAATACGAAACCCTGGGCGAAGCGGAGGCCGGCACGGTCTGTGCCGTAACAGGGCTTACGAAGACCTGGGCGGGGGAGGGGCTGGGCTTTGAGAAGGAGGCTCTTCTGCCTGAGCTTTCTCCGTCTTTTTGCCACAGCGTTTTGCTGCCCCGGGGGTGCGATCCTGCAGTGATGCTTCCAAGGCTTAAGCAGCTTGAAGAGGAGGAGCCCCAGCTCCATATTTTGTGGGATGAGCACAGCAAAGAGATCAAGGTTCAGATCATGGGTCAGGTGCAGATTGAGATCCTGAAAAATCTCATAGAGGAGCGTTTCGGCGTTTTGGTGGAATTTGGGGAGGGAACCATTGTCTATAAGGAAACCATTGCGGATACCGTGGAGGGGATAGGGCATTTTGAACCTCTGCGCCATTATGCGGAGGTACATCTTCTGTTAGAGCCCGGGGAGCCGGGAAGCGGGCTTGTGCTTGGATCAGATTGCAGTGTGGATGAGCTGGAGCTGAACTGGCAGCGGCTGGTGCTGACTCACCTGGAGGAGAAGGAGCATTTTGGGGTGCTGGCAGGCGCTCCGATCACAGATATGAAAGTTACTCTGAAATCGGGGAGGGCCCATTTGAAGCACACGGAAGGCGGGGATTTCAGGCAGGCTACCTACCGGGCGCTGCGTCAGGGACTGATGCAGGCAGAATGTATTCTTTTAGAGCCCTGGTGCGAATTTTACCTGGAAATACCGGAGGATACCCTGGGACGGGCTATGTCTGACCTGGACAGGCTTTTTGCAGGCTTTACGCTGGAACAAAAAGGGGCAGGGACTTCCGTTTTGAGAGGAACCGCGCCTATGGCCACGATCCGGGACTATCCAAGAGAGGTAATTGCTTATACCAAAGGAAGGGGACAGCTTCAGATCAGCATGAAAGGTTATTTTCCCTGCCATAACACACAGGAGGTTTTGGAAAAGAGGGGCTATGATCCCCTGGCGGATTTGGACAACCCCAGTAGCTCTGTTTTTTGCGCCCACGGGGCAGGTTTTGTGGTGGAGTGGGATGAAGTTCCCTCTTATATGCATTTGGAGAGCTGCCTTGCAAAGGGCGCTTTGGGTAAAGCAGCATGGGAGAATGATAAAGGGGAAGCTTCCTGTGGGCCGGATTCTTATGCCGGGAGAGGACAGAGAGCCGGAAAGGCTAAGGCAGAGCCCTCCCGGGAGCCCTTTTTGGGACAGGAGGAGGCAGAGGAAATCCTAAGCCGCATTTCAAATGCCAACCGGAAGGAAAACCGCAAAAAGCCCGGCTACCAGAGAAACCGGAGGGCGGAGAACAAGGAGCGGCAGACCAGAAGCTTTCAAAAGGACTCTGTAAGGCCCGGCGTAAAAAAGGAAGAATATCTTCTGGTGGACGGCTATAACGTGATCTTTGCCTGGGAGGAGTTAAAGGAGCTTGCCCAAAAGAGCCTGGACGGCGCGAGGGGGAAGCTTCTTGACCTGCTCTGCAATTATCAGGCCATCAAGGGCTGCAGTCTGATTGCGGTTTTTGACGCTTACAGGGTTTCGGGGCATCCTACAGAGGTTTTGGATTATCACAATATTCATGTGGTCTACACAAAGGAGGCGGAGACCGCCGACCAGTATATTGAGAAGTTTGCCCACGAAAACAGCCGTCGGTATGACGTGACGGTGGCCACCTCAGACGGCTTGGAGCAGATTATCATTATTGGGGAAGGCTGCCGCCTGATCTCATCAAGGGAACTGAAGGAAGAAATGGAGCGTGTATCCGCGCAGGCACTGGAGGGCTTTTTGTGTGCCCATCCGGAGAAAAGACTTTCTTTAAAGCAGGCCCTGCCTCATGAAACCAGAAAAGAGATGGAGAAGCTTTTTACCACCTCTCCCAAAACAGATAAATGATCGTGATGAAAGCGAGGAACAAAAGGATGCCGCCGTTTATGGCATTCATACAGCCAGATCGGAAGCGGGCGGTAGTGGATCCGGCTTCCGAAGCCGCCGCTGAGGTTTCCGCATCCCCTGCCTTGCCGGAATCCATTTTCTCTGGGACGGGCGTCAGGTAATATTTGCTGCCAAGCCCCAGCGCGATGGAAATGTACACAAGGCAGATGGCTACATAACGGAAGTCGCTGCTGCAGGTGTAGGGATAGATGACCACGAAGCAGGCAAAGGAAATCAACATCACAACATAGCCCGTCAGGAGGAAAACTTTATCTTCCAGGCGGGTTCTTTTATCCAGCAGCACTGCGGTTAATAAAATAGCAGTCGCAATTCCAAGGATAAGGGCAAGAATGAAGGTTACCTGGCACAGGGCAAGGAGAATGTCCGGCAGATCAGTGGGATATTCTTCTGCAAACAAAGAGGTATGAAACATAATAGACCAGGTGTTATTGCATGCCTTGGCGCTGATCGGATGGAAGGGGAAATCAAAGTGCCATTGGGAAAGGGCGGGGATTCCAAGCCGGCTCCAGAGACTGTAGGAAGCCGTATACATAGGGGAGGTTTCTCCGGGAACCGGAACCCCGGGCTTTTCTCCGAAACGGATCAGGTTCCTCACAATCCAGGATAAGCCGATGGGCGCCACTGCCAAGGCAAAGATGCAGTAATTTTTTATCCATAATAACAATTGTTTTTTGCTCTTGCCTTTCAACAGAGGAAGGAACTGCATGAGAAAAACGATAGCAAGGGGAATGGCAAGTACCGCGCTGTTTAACTTGGTGATCATGCCAAAGCCGATGCAGAGGGCAAGGCGGATCAATCCGGCCAGATCTTTATTTCGTATCCATTTCAGGCTTTCCAGAATGATCAGGCACATAAAAAGGATGGTAAGCATATCGTTATTTACACTGCCGGCCATGACGATGGTGGCAGGATGAAATACAAGAAAGGCAAGCCCGATATAGAGTCCGGTACCGCTGATTTCAAGGGTTTTTAATATTTTCCAGGTTACAACCATGCACAGACAGGAGTAAAGCAGGGTGAGGATTTGCAGGTTTTCAAAGGCCAGAGCTTCCGATACGCCCAGCCAGATATTGATCTGCAGCCACAGAAAGGACAGGATGTGGTGCAGGGGGGGATGATAGTAGGCAAACAGCTCGTAGGGGTTTAAGTCCGGCAGCTTATGAAATTTGTATATGTATTCAATATAGCCGATATGACCGGGATTTATGAAGTCGGTTCCCATACCTGTATAAGCGCCGGCGTCGTGCTGTCTGTCGTATAAACCGGATAAAAGCACGTAGCAGCAGCGCAGAAAGACTCCCAGCAAAATGATCATATACACGATATAATTTTCGCTCAACCTCCGGGACGCCTTTAAATATAGAAGAAGCGCCATATAGGCACAAAAAAGGCAGACCATAATCAGAAGCTTTTTGTTATGAGAGCAATAGAAGAAGCTGCTCCCCTGTGCGATGGCGGTCAGCAGGCAGGACATCAGAATAGTGAGTACTAAAGAAAGGCCTGTTTTTCCGGTACTGCTTTCACCTTTTGCAGATGAGGTAAATCTTTTTAAAATAACTAGTGTATTTGCTGGGAGATTGCTTTTCATTGGTAGTTCCTTTCAGCGTTTTTTGTCACGAAACAGGTATTTTAGTAAATGGATATAACGTTAGTTATGTTATTATCGTCCACCTTAAAACTCCAGATAGAATGTCCCGGCACTCTGTGCTCGGTGAGATACCATGTGTCTTCAATCTTGGTAATGTAGTAAGGCGTGCCTCCGCCGATAAAGTTTTGGTAGACATCCTCGTAATCGCCGGCACAAAGGGCATCTAAATCCCTGACCCTCAACAGGGTGGCGTAGTCCTGATTTCCATTGCTGTCAGTGGAAACTGTAATATAGAAGAAATCTCCTATGGGGATAAGCTGTATCATGCCCGCGATTTCTGAGGGGACGGGATATTCTTTTTTGATCTCAAAACTGTAAAGATCTGCTTCAAGGACACTGCAATAGGGGGTGCCGGACACAAAGAAAATGGTGTCCTCTACAATCGTAAAGGAGCGCACATATACGTCGCGCAGGGCGGGAATGGAGCGGACTTCGGTGAGATACATACGAGGATCCCCTTCCGGGTGGCGGAAGAGATACATTTCCCCGCTCATGGAGCTCCAGGCATAAAAGGTATCCGTGTAGTCGTCATAAATGATATAATGAGGACGGTTCCCGATGCCAGTGAATTCCTGGGTTGGGACGAAAACGGTCTGGCCGTTTTCGTTCGTATCCCTTTCCATCACAAGAATGCGGTTGTTTTCGGTATCGTCAATCAGATAAACCAGACCGTCGCTGGCCAGAGTGTGTCCCATGGAAATATCGCTCGTCATTACCTGCCACTGATAAAGGGGATCCGTCAGGTTGTCGTGGTAGATTACCTGATTATGATAGCAGTCCACAATAAAATAGCAGCCCTCCACTTTGGTTAAGTAGGTGGGAACGCTTAAGGTGGGGTACGGATTACCGGGTATTTCGTTCAAAGCGGCCCGGTCAAAGGAAATCAGAGTGGACTGGGCCAGATAGTTTTCGGGGATGTAGGCCTTTTCCGGTTCGGGCCTTTTGGGGCTGCAGGAGACAAGGATACCTGTCAGTATAAGGCAGGCGAGAGAAAAAGCGGCTTTTTTCAGAGAGGAGCTCCGTAGCGTTATTAAGTTATGATTATTTGTCCATTGTGTTTTCATACCGCTATTATAAATTTTTTGCTGTTATGTTACAATATTTTTTTGTATAATAAAGAAAAGTTTATTTTAACGATCAGGAGGAAGAGCAATGGGGGGAGCTTTGAAAGCAGACAAAAGAGCAATGGGAGAAAACAAAGAATTTCGTATCCTGTCGGCCATCGGCATTATTTTGGTGGTTTCCGGCCATCTGGGATATGATCTTTTTAATATAGGCGGATTGTTTCCTTACTACTCTTTTCATGTGTTTATTTTCTTGTTTGTGTCGGGGTACTTTTACCGGGAGGAGTCGGAAGAGCGGATTGTCAGGTATGTGCTTGGAAAATGCAGGACGCTGCTTTTGCCTTATTTCCTCTGGAATATTTTTTACGGTCTGGTGAGCGAGGTCCTTCACAGGGCGGGCTTTTCCATAGGGGAGCCCATGAGCCTGAAAACCCTGTTTTTATCCCCTTTTTTGGATGGGCATCAGTTTTTGTATCATTTTCCGGCCTGGTTTGTGCCTGTGCTGTTTATGATCGAGGTGATCAATATACTGATGCGCAGGGTGCTTTCTCTCCTTCGTCTTAACTTTGAGTGGCTGATTTTCGCGGGCTGTCTGCTGGCCGGAATGGTTACGGTTTATCTGGCGGCAGGGGGCCATGTGTGGGGATGGTATAAGCTTCCGGGAAGGCTTTTGTTCATGCTGCCCGGCTTTCAGATGGGAAGGATTTACAGGAAAAAATTAGAGCGCCGGGACAGGCTGGAGGACGGCCCTTACTTTTTGATTGTTATGGGAATACAGCTCCTGATCAGTATTTTCTGCGCGGGCCTGAATTTCAGCGCCGTGTGGGTCAGCAGCTTTGCCAACGGCCCTGTGGTGCCGTATCTCACGGTGATAACGGGAATCGCCTTCTGGCTGCGGATCGCCAAAATTATGAAGGGGATCCCCTATCTGTCCAGGAAGATGGTTTATATCGGCCGGGATACCTATGCGGTCATGATGCATCATGTGGCCAGCTTTATGTTAGTAAAAGGGGCTTTTTATCTGGGCCATCTTTACACTCCCTTTTGTGTGGAATTTGATAAGGAAATGTTTTTCAGCGAAATCGGATTTGTGTATCTTGTGGGCGGCTGCGAGGCCAGTAAGTGGCTCTACCTGTTCGCGGGAATTGCCCTTCCGCTGGCGGCAGCTTATTTACAAAGAAAGGTGCGGAAAATAATTGACAACCTTTAAGCAATGTGGTATCCTGAATCCACTTACCGCTTAGAAAACCAATAAAATGAATTATGAACAGGTGACCTGTCTGTGGAAATTCCATGGATGGGTTTTTTGTGCCGAAAAATCGGCAGATAGGATGGGATTATGAGAAAAAGAGTTTTTAAGCGGAAAAAGAAAATACTGGCTGCGGCCTTTGCCGCAGCCGCAGTCCTGCTCCTGGGAGGGGCGATGACTGTTTATGGGCAGGAGAACGGGAACTCCTCCTCCGGGACATTAAAGACGGTGGCTACGGATATTTTCCACAGACATATAGGAAGCCCGGATACGGGAGGCGGCTGCTATACCAGGCCCATTGAGCATAAGCACCAGGGAGATGCGGCTGCCGGCGGAGGGTGTTATACCAAACCGGTTCCCCATAAGCATACCGGAAGCCCTGCTGACGGCGGAGGCTGTTACGGTAAGGCAGTTCCCCATACCCAGCATGGAACGGAGTGTTACAGGTATGAGACCCATACCCATGAGGCGTCCTGCCTTTCCGGGCGCTGCATAATTACTTATACGGAGAGGGAATTGATCGAAACCTATACCGACACCTGTCCGGCTCACGGGGTAACCACTCATGAGCGCAGAGCCACAACCGCTTCCCACAGTGAATGCGGCCTAGGGGAGGTTGATATGGTGCGGGAACAATGTCAAACCTGTACCAACGCCCTTACCAGAACTCATACCTATATCAACTGCGGGAAACAGGAAGGGACTACAGCCATACTTGACTGTAAAAAAACCATAGACGGTTATGAAATCTCCTGCGGATATGTGGAGGGGAATGCAGAGTACTACGAAACGGAATGCGACGGCTCGCCGGACGGCTATGGGCTTGGCTGCTCTCTGGATGAGGACAGAGCCTGCGGCAGGCTCGTTCTTACCAGCCAGGCCGGGGGTGAGAGCGGCAGGGTTCTGATCAGTGCCAGGGTGGAGGATTTCACCGGAGGCAGTCTGATCCTGAGCAGCAGGCCCTTTGTCTGGAAGGACCGGGACGGGAAGGTTCTTGGAGACGGCGATACCCTGGAAGTGGAGGAGAACGGAGATTATTTTGTGACGGTAAGCCTGGAAAATAAGGATGTGGATGAGTCAGGGCTGCACAGCAGTATTTCCGTGGACAGTATTCAAAAGGAAGAGACGCCCACAGCGACACCCACAGCAACACCTGCGGGCACGCCCACAACAACGCCTACGGCCGCGCCCGCGACAACGCCAACGGCCACACCGACAGCGTCTCCCACAGTCAGACCCACAACCGCCCCTGCAGCGACGCCCACAGCGACGGCTCTGCCTTCCGGCCTGCCGGAAGCAACACCGTCGGTAGAACCGTCATCTGATCCGGGAGCGGATGCGGACAAAACGCCGGAAGCTTCCAACCTTCCCGAGAATACTCCCGGAAGCGGGGATGGCGATAAGGTAGAGGAACAGGGAGATCATAATAAGGAAGAAAACGGCGGGTCAGGAGATGGGGATACCGGAAACGGAGACCATGATACAGGCGCCGCAGGCGGAAGCATTCCAAGGGAGGAGAAGGAGCCGAAGCAAAAAGAGAATTCGTCGGAGGAGAAGCCCGGCGGCGGGAGCGGGAACAGACGCTTTGATTATGAAAAAAGGGATCAGTCCCGGAAAGAAGAGGCGCAGTCGTCCCCAATCCCTTCCGCAAAGCCCAAAGAAAAAATAGAAAAAGACACGAAGGCAGTCACCGTGTCCGGAAATAATGCGGCAGGGGAGGGACAATATCAGGTGGGAAAACAGACCAGGAAAAAAGGATTTTTTGAGTCTGCCGCCGTAAAAGTCCTTACCGTTACGGTCAGTACACTGCTGCTTCTTGGCGGGATTGTCTTTCTGCTTCTCTATCTCCTGTGCAGCGTGAGTGTTTTTAACGATGACGGCGAAGGGAGAATGATATATCTGGGACGCTGCCTGATCAGAAAAAAAGAGGAAGAGTATTCCCTTATCATCACCCAGGCCATGACAGAAAAGTCCTGTACCAACAGGTATTGCATTAAGCCGGGGCTCTTCAGGCTTGGTAAGAAGGAGGATCAGGAGCTGATCGTGTACAGGGATGACAAAAAGGCGGCGGTTTCTTTGAGCAAAGAAATGATAGTGGTTCTGTAAAAGGCCTTGCTTTTCGACAGCGAACATGGTAGACTCGTAGTTGTTTCAAAAGGGAAAATGCATATTTATGCAGAAGGAGGAGAATTATGAAGAGATTATTAGCTTTATCCCTGGCAGCAATTATGACTTTTGGTCTGCTTACAGCCTGTGGAAATCAGGCCGCGGAGCAGACAAATGAAACAGGGAAAGAGACAAATGAAACCGGGGAAGAAGCGGAAGGAGCCGAAGCGGAGAGCGAAGACGCCCAGGCAGAGAGTACAGAGGAAACCCAGACAGAGGACACAGAAAAAGCTCAGACGGAGAGTGCAGGAGAGATTTCGCAGGTGCTTGAGGACGGCAAGCTTACCGTGGGAACCAACGCGGAGTTCCCGCCCTTTGAGTTTGTGGATGACAACGGCGAGCCCGACGGATTTGACGTGGCGCTGATCAAGGCCATCGGCGAGAAACTCGGAGTAGAGGTTGAGATCGAAAACATGGAGTTTGACGCCCTGGTGGCATCCATTGGGAACAAGATTGACGTTGCCATTGCAGGAATGACGATCACCGATGAGAGAAAGGAAAACGCTGATTTTTCCGATCCCTACTATGATGCGCTTCAGTATGTGATTCTGCCTGAGGGTTCTGAGATTGCCACATTTGACGATCTGGCCGGCAAAACCATCGGCGTTCAGCTTGGCACTACGGGAGATTTTATTGCAAGCGATGACGTGGACGGCGCAGAGGTGAAGCAGTATAACAAGGGTGTGGATGCGGTCAACGATCTGATCAACGGACGTCTGGACTGTGTGATTATCGATAAGAACCCTGCCCTTGTGTTTGCGGCCAAATTTGAGGGTCAGCTCACGGCGGTGGACGGAGAACAGTTTGACTTCGGTGTGGAAAATTATGCAATTGCAATGCCCAAGGGGGACACTGCCCTGGCTGCACAGATCAACGGCGCTCTGAAGGAACTCAAAGAGGACGGAACCTTTGACGAGCTGGTGAAGAAATACATTGAAGAGAACTGAAAAGTGCGGTGAATCCGTAAAACGGTAATTTGAGAGGATAGCATAAGGTATTTGCGTGCTATCCTCTTATCATAAGAGAGGAACGCACCCATTGCTTTAACGGGGAGAAGAAGTTTACAGGAAAGCAGAGAAAGGATTTGGGGATCGGCATGGAGATACAGGCATGGTGGGAAAGAGTGAGCAGCATGTTTGAGGCTGCGTTTATCACAGGGGACAGGTGGAAACTTTATATCGGAGGTCTTGGAGTCACCATAGAAATCGCCTTTTTTGCGGCGCTTTTGGGTCTGGTGATCGGTACTGTGGCGGCGCTTATGAAGCTGTCTGTCAGGAAAAACGGGAAAAAGACGATTTGGGCCATAATAGCCAACGTTTATATAGATATTATCAGGGGAACGCCCTCGGTTCTGCAGCTTATGATCATGTGGTTCATTATCATGAAGTCCAGTAAGCAGGAAATCCTGGTGGCGGTGCTCTCCTTTGGAATTAACAGCGGCGCTTATGTAGCCGAGATCGTCCGGGCCGGGATTCTGGCAGTGGATAAGGGGCAGAGCGAGGCGGGAAGGTCCTTGGGACTCTCCGGCGCCCAGACCATGATTTATATTGTGATCCCCCAGGCCGTCAAAAATGTGCTTCCGCCCATAGGAAACGAGTTTATTGTGCTTTTGAAAGAAACTGCAATCGTGGGATATGTGGGGCTTACGGATCTCACCCGTGTGGCGAATCAGGTTTCCTCCAGAACCTATGAGGCCTTTATGCCGCTGATCGGGGCTGCGGTGATCTATTTTGTCATCATTAAAATACTGACGATTCTGTTGGATAAGCTGGAGAGGAGGCTGCGCAAAAGTGATAATCGTTAAAGACCTGCACAAAAAATTTGAGGATACCCATGTGCTCAAAGGCGTGAACTGCCACGTACATAAAGGGGAAAAGGTAGTAGTGATCGGCCCTTCGGGCTCGGGAAAGAGTACCTTTCTGCGCTGCCTGAATCTTCTGGAAAAGCCTGACAGCGGGGAAATCTGGTTTGACAATGAGCTGATTACCGACCCCAAGGCGGATATTGACCGTATCAGGACGCATATGGGAATGGTGTTCCAGAACTTTAATCTTTTTAATAACCTTTCGATTATGGATAATATCACCCTTGCGCCCGTGAAGCTGAAGCTTATGGGGAAGGAAGAGGCCGGTGAGAACGCCTTAAAGCTTCTTGCCAGAGTCGGCCTAAAAGAAAAGGCAGACGCCTATCCCAGCCAGCTCTCCGGCGGACAGAAGCAGAGGATAGCCATTGTGCGCTCCCTGGCCATGAATCCCAGAGTGATGCTTTTTGACGAGCCTACCTCCGCCCTTGACCCGGAGATGGTGGGAGAGGTTTTGGACGTTATGAAGGAGCTGGCGGAGTCTGGCATGACCATGGTGGTGGTAACCCATGAGATGGGATTTGCCAGAGAGGTGGGAACCAGAGTGCTGTTTATGGATGAAGGAAATATTATGGAAGAAAATGAGCCTTCCGAGTTCTTCAATCATCCCAGGTGCGAGCGGCTTAAGGACTTTTTGTCGAAAGTTTTGTAGGGCATCTGTCCAAAAGAGGACGGGAAAAGGTTACATTGAAGAACTCGATCAGGGGCCCCATGAAGAAGGCGGTGATCAGAGTCCCGATTCCGGGAAGCAGGCCGCAGAGGGCGCCTGCCGTGACGCAGATCAGGTCGCAGCCGATTCTGCAGAAACGGAAAGGCTTTCGACTTTTGTTGGAGATAACGATGGGAATCGCATCATAAACAGAAACGCCCAGGTCGGAGGTCATGTACAGGGAAGAGGCAAAGCACATTACTGCCACCGCAAAGAGCAGCATCAGGATCCGGGCGGCAGTGGAAGGGGAGGGCAGCAGCCGAAGGATGAGATCCTTTGAAAAATCCACAATATAGCCTGTGAGAAATAGATTGACGAAGGTGGCAATCCCGATATAGTGTTTATCCAGAAAAAGATCCAGACAAAGCATTAAGAGGCTGAGGCCGGTGTAATAGGTTCCGTAAGAGAGACCGCCCATAAAGCGCTGCCAGCTTCCCTGGGCAAAGCATTGGAACGGATCCACGCCAAAGAGCGAGCACTTAAAAAAGCCCACGGCAACTGCGCATAAAATTACCCCTGCACTGGTCATCACAAGGCGGGGGAAAAACTTTTCGGGAAGATTTCCTTTCATTTCGGTTCCTTTCCGCGTGTCAGGCACGCATGTAAATCAGTTTTCAGCAGGAAGAAGGGCTGCCATCAGATAAAAAGGCAGGGCAAATACCATAAAATAGACATAACGGAATTCCGTAGCTACAGGGGTGGCAATCAGAACCGTGAGCAGCAGGGCAAGGCTTGGGAGGTAGAGAACCAGCTTTGGCCTTTCGCCTCTTATCAGGGTATTTCCGATACAGAAAAGCATCACCCAGCAGGCAACGCCCATACTCCACAGGGTACCGTAGAGGGGAAGCATGCCGCCTAACTTGATAGAGATTTCCTTTGCCTTAATCACAAGGGGGCCTCTGATCAGGGGGGTGTGGGAGACGCCAAGGGAGGTTGCGCTTACGCCCTCCGCCTCCGCCACCAGGTAGAAGGAGTCGGGATACCAGTAGCCGTAGGTCTGACGGATATAGGCAGTCATATAATCCCCCGGATAACGAAGCCCCAGGCTGGCCCAGAGCCTGAAAAATTCGCCCTTATGCTCCGTCAGATAATCCTGATTTCCGGCCCTCACCAGCTCTTTTATGTTGTCCGCAAAATGAGGGTCATAAAGCTGTTTGATGTAGGTCAGATCCACCACCTGTTCGATGAGTGCAAGCTCCTCCTTGCTCAGAGCCCGGTCATTGCAGAGCACAGCGGCGATCTGCTGGATTGGGATGGAAAGAGATTCCACCAGGTCGGGCGCAGTCACATGAAAGGCATTCATCACGGGATATTTTATGATTGCTGCTATAAGGAAAATAGCAGCCAGAGCCGGATAAAAAATCCCGGCTTTTTTTCGAAAAAAGACAAACAAAAACGGAAGGCAGAGAAGAAAGGCATACCAGCCGTTGGAGCGGAACAGGCACAGCATCAGCCCGGTCAGCACAAAAATGATCAGGTGAAGGATGGGAAGGCTCTTTTTCAGTAAGAAGCGAAGCATACTGCAGCTGAAGCAGAGCAGGGCTGCGGCAAACAAAATATCCTTCCAGATCGTCACGGAAAATACGGCATGGTAAGGAATCAGCGCATAAAACAGGGTGATCAGAAGGCAGATTTTCGGTTTCACCCTGAATAACCGCAGGGTACTGATGAAGTACCAGACGCTCCCCGCCAGGACGCACATTTGAAAAAGAGTATAAAGGGACAGGGCAATCAACATACTTCCGGTGAGACGAAAGCCAATGGTGTAAATCAGCTTGATCAGAAGGGTGTGCATCCAGGGATGGTGGTTGCTGTAGGGGATGAGGCCCAAAACCTGTTCAAACTGATTGAGACTGTCGGGAGTCATGACGCCCGGATACTGGTAGAGATAATAAGGCAGCCAGCAAACCAGACACAGCAGAAAGGCACACAGACCGGTGTGCTTATGATAAAAACAGGTAAGGCGGGCCTTGGGGCCGGAGGCAGTCTGCGGCGCGCGGGGTTGAATTTCCCGGTCAGTGATTAACAGCTTTTTTAACCGCTCTTTGTCCGTGGTATAGAAGAAGGCCAGTTTAAGAATATGAAAAAAGAGCAGGAAAAATCCAAGGAACACAGAGCATAAAATACCCAGCCGGAACAAGGGACTGGTGAGTGTCTGAATATAATAGGTGTAGTCCACGGCCATGTACAAAACAGTAAAAAGTGCGGCAAGAACCGCCCCTGCAAGAGAGGATTTCTTTTGGCTGTCCGGACGGTTTTTGGCTGTGACGGAATCTACAGAGCCGAAAAAGACAAAGTTCAGGAGGAAAAAGACCAGCGTGAGAATATTTCCGGGTTCCATGCGGGACGCTTTCATGAGAGCCCATGTGGTAAAAAAGCATTCGGCTGCTCTTAGCAGGAAACGGAGTTTGGAGCCGGAGGCCGACGCGAGCTTCTGATTGTAGGCTTTTAAGGATTTCACAATAAATACTCCTGTTCTGAAAAAATAACTTGTGGTATAATAAAGAACGTTACTTTTATTGTAAATATAGTTTATGATCGAGCGAATGTCAATCCATTATTGCGGCAAAGAGAAAGGGGAAAATTATGGCTGAGAATGCAGGCAGGCACCCACAGGCACTGACTTTCAGTTTGTGCATGATCGTTAAAAATGAAGAGAAAGTTCTGGCCAGATGTCTTGACAGTATCTGTGATCTGATGGATGAAATTATTATCGTAGACACCGGGTCGAAAGACCGAACAAAGGAGATTGCGTCAAGGTATACGGAGCTGGTCTATGATTTTGCCTGGACGGGAGATTTCAGCCAGGCCAGAAATTTTTCCTTTTCCAAGGCCACAGGTGATTATATTTATGCGGCCGATGCGGACGAGGTGATCGATGAGGAGAACCGGAAGAAGTTCCGGGCCCTTAAGGAAAGCCTTCTGCCCGGAGTGGAGATCGTGCAGATGTATTACGGCAATCAGCTTTCCCAGAGAACCGTCTACAACTTTGACAGGGAGCTAAGGCCTAAGCTGTTTAAGCGGGTAAGAAATTTTCAGTGGATCGAGCCGGTGCATGAGACGGTGCGTCTGCTTCCGGTAGTTTACGACAGCGACATTGAAATCACCCATTTACCCGGGGAAGGACACGGGGCGAGAGACCTGCGGATTTTTGCAGGGATGACGGAGCGGGGGGAGGCGCTTTCGCCCAGGCTTTTGAATCTGTATGCCAGGGAACTTTTGATTTCCGGCAGCAGAAAGGAGCTGCAAAGGGCGGAGGATTTTTTTACTGCAGTTGCGGACAGGGAGGAGACGGAGCCGGCCCAGATGAAGGAGGCCCTCTGCGTGGTGGTGAGGGCGGCCAGGGAGCGGGGAGACTTTTTGAAAATGTACCGTTATGCCATGAAGGATGTGGCCAGTGAAGGAGTGAGCGAGGTCTGCTTTGAACTGGGAGAATACTACCTGGCCCAAAAGGAATATACGGAGGCGGCTCTTTGGTTTTATAATGCCGCCTATGAAACGGAGTGCGTGCTGAATATCCGCTGCGGCGGGGACCAGGCCCTGGAAGGGCTTGCCAGATGCTATGAAGGGATGGGGAATTCCGGGCAGGCAGAGCTCTACCGGCAGGAGGCCAGGGAATGGAGGTTAAAATGAGCTGGGAAAAAAATGTGAGGGAAACGGAGCCTTATGTGGCGGGGGAGCAGCCGAAGGGCGGCGGCGTAATCAAGTTAAATACCAACGAATGTCCTTATCCGCCGGCGCCCGGGGTTCAGGCGGTATTAGAGCAGATGAAAGGAAGCTACAGGGAATTGCGGCTCTATCCGGACATGGATGCCCAAAAGCTGGTGGATGCCCTGGCAGAGTATTATCATGTGAGGCCATCCCAGATTTTTGTGGGGGTGGGTTCGGACGATGTTCTTGCCATGTCGTTTATGACCTTTTTTAACGGCGGTCAGCCTGTTCTGTTTCCGGATATTACCTATTCTTTTTATGATGTCTGGGCGGAGGTGTTCCGGATTCCTTACAGGCGCTGTCCTTTGGACGAAAATTTCCGCATCAGAAAAGAGGATTATCTGCAGCCCAATGGGGGGATTGTGCTTCCAAACCCCAACGCCCCTACAGGGGTGGAGGAAAAAATCGAAACTCTGGAGGAAATCGTATCGGCGAATCCAGCTTCCGTGGTGATCATCGATGAGGCCTATGTGGATTTCGGGGCGGAAAGCATCCTGCCTCTGGTGGAAAAATATGATAACCTTATGGTAGTTCAGACCTTTTCCAAATCCAGGGCCATGGCGGGGGTGAGGATTGGCTTTGCCATAGCGGGCGAGAAGCTGATCGGGTATCTGAAAAACGTAAAGTTTTCCTTTAATTCCTATACCATGAATCTGCCCGCCATCGAGATGGGAACGGCTTCGGTACTGGACGATGCTTATTTCAGAGAGACGACAGCCAAAATTATCCGTACAAGGGAATGGACTAAGAAGGAGTTTGCGAGGCTGGGATTTCTTTTTACCGACTCCAAAAGCAATTTCCTTTTTGCCACCCATCCAAAGGTTTCCGCAGAAGAGCTGTTTGCCGCTTTAAAAGAGAATAATATCTATGTAAGACACTGGAAAAAACCAAGGATTGAGAACTATCTGCGCATCACCGTCGGCACGCAGGAGGAGATGGGCAGACTGGTTTCATTTATAGAACAATTTTTAGAGAACGATTAAAGGAGAGGGAAAATGATTAAAAATTTATTAAAAGGGATTGTGATGGGGATTGCCAATATTATTCCCGGCGTCAGCGGGGGAACGATGGCGGTTTCCATGGGGATTTACGACAGGATGATTCACTGTGTAACTCATCTGTTTAAGGAGTTTAAGGAGAGTATGAAGTTTTTGATTCCCATCTTTTTGGGAATCGGGATTGCCCTGGTGGGGTTATCCTTTATTATCGAGCCTGCGTTTGCTTACTTTCCCCTGCAGACCAACTGTCTGTTCATCGGACTGATCGTAGGCGGGCTCCCCGCAGTGTGGCAGAAGGTGAAAGGAAAAGGTATCAAGATCAGCTACATTGTCCCATTTGTGCTCTTCTTTGCCGTGGTGGTAGGAATGGCAGCCATCGGTGAAAAGGAAGGGACGGCGGCGGATTTAAGCTTTAGCGTATGGTCGGTGATCAAGCTCTTTGCGGTGGGGATTATTGCCTCGGCGACCATGGTGATTCCGGGGGTCAGCGGTTCCATGATGATGCTTCTTCTGGGATATTATAATCCCATTGTTGCCGCAATCAAAAATTTTGTCACGGCCCTGGCCTCCTTTGACATGGCAGGAATCCTGGAGGGCTGCGGCATTCTGGTTCCCATGGGACTTGGGATTGTGGTGGGTATTTTTGCCATTGCAAAGGTGATAGAGATTATTTTCGAAAAATTTCCCATCCAGGCCTTCTGGGCAATTATCGGCCTGATTGTGGCCTCTCCCATAGCCATTTTCCTGCTGGGAGATGTGGGGGCCATCACGGTGATCGGAATATTGACCAGTATAGTCACATTCGCTGTGGGCTTTCTGGTGGCTGTAAAGCTGGGGGATTAATGCATTGGAAGCGTATACGGATTTTGCCGGTGTGTATGATATTTTTATGGATGACACACCCTACGGGGAGTGGGCGGAATTTCTCGCCTCTCTGATAGAGACTTACGGGCCCAGCAAGCCTGTGAGAGGGAATTTGGCGCCGGAAAAAGGAGAGGATGGGGTTCTTGCCTCGGAGCGCAATCTGGTAGTGGATCTGGGCTGCGGGACAGGGACGTTGACGGAGCTTCTTGCCGGAAAGGGCTATGATATGATCGGGGTGGACAACTCCCAGGAAATGCTGGAGGCGGCCCTTTTCAAAAAACAGGAGTCCCAGAGTGAAATCCTTTATCTTTGTCAGGATATGCGGGAGCTGAATTTGTACAGCACAGTGGGAACAGTGATCAGCGTCTGCGACAGCGTGAATTATCTCCTTGAGGATGAGGATGTAGAGAAAACATTTTCCCTGGTGAACAACTATCTGTATCCCGGAGGGCTTTTTATCTTTGACTTCAATACAGTTTACAAGTATGGGCAGGTGATTGGCGATGCCACCATTGCGGAAAACCGGGAAGACTGCAGCTTCATCTGGGAAAACTATTATCATGAGGATGAGCGGATCAACGAGTATGATCTGACCGTTTTCGTGAGGGAAGAGTGCGCAGCGAGTCAGGCCGGGCCGTCCCGGCAGCAGCTTCGACAGGAACTGTTCCGGCGGTTTACGGAGACTCATTTTCAAAGGGGATATACCCTGGAGGAGATGACAGGGTTTGTGGAGAGAGCAGGGATGCAGGTGGTATGCGCCATGGATGCGGACACCCATGAAGCGGTAAGGGACGTAAGCGAAAGAATCTATGTGATTGCACGGGAGTGTCAGAAGGGGACAAAGAGCTGATCCTCCCAAACAGGAAGGAAGAAAAGAGATTATGTCGGATTATATTGTGAGGGCCACAGCTGCAGATGCCCAGATCCGTGCCTTTGCCATCACTTCAAGAGAGCTGGCAGAGAGGGCAAAAAAGGTGCATAACACAAGCCCTGTGGCGACGGCGGCCCTGGGAAGACTGATGAGCGGCGCGGTGATGATGGGCGCTATGTTAAAAGGGGATAAGGACTTATTGACTCTCCAGGTCAGCGGAGACGGGCCTTTAAAGGGAATGACTGTCACGGCTGACAGCAGGGGGAACGTAAAGGGCTATGCCATAGAGCCTCAGGTCATGCTGCCCCCCAGCAGGCTGGGAAAGCTGGATGTGGGAGGCGCAGTGGGCCATGGAATGCTCCGGGTGATCAAGGATATGGGATTGAAAGAGCCCTATGTAGGACAGACTAATCTGCAGACAGGAGAGATTGCGGAGGATTTGACCTATTATTTCGCCTCCTCGGAGCAGGTACCCTCCAGCGTAGGGCTGGGGGTCTTGATGGAAAAAGACAACACGGTCAGACAGGCAGGGGGATTTATCGTGCAGCTCATGCCTTTTGCGGAGGAAAAGACCATCGCGCGTCTGGAACGGAATCTGTCGGCCTTTTCCACAGTCACAACGGTTTTGGATCAGGGAAAAAGCCCGGAGGAAATGCTGGAGCTTCTCCTGGAGGGGATGGACATGGAAGTGCTGGACACGCTCCCGGCGCAGTTTTATTGTAACTGTGATAAGAAGCGGGTGGAAAAGGCGATTATCAGTATCGGAAAAAAGGAAATCGCCGAAATGATCGCCGAGGGAAAGGACATCGAGGTGAACTGTCATTTCTGTAATACTTCTTATCGGTTTGATGTGGAGGAATTACGGGGATTGCTGGAAATGAGCAGATAGAGCGAAGGGAGACTGCCGGAAGAAAGCAGATCAAAAGGAAAGAACCGCGGGCAGGGCCTGCGGCAGGCAGAGGTATTGCTATGAAGCAGGGATTTTTAAAGGTGGCGGCCGTCACGCCACGGCTTAAGGTGGCGGATACGGTTTATAACAGAGAGCAGATTTGTGAGTGCATAAGAGAAGCCTCTGAGGAAAAGGCAAAGGTAATGGTTTTCCCGGAGCTTAGTATCAGCGGGTATACCTGCGGCGACTTGTTTCTGCAGGAAAGACTTCTTAGGTCCTGCAGGGAGCAGCTAAAGGAGATTGCCGTCTTTTCGAGGGATGTGGACGCCCTGATCTTTGTAGGTCTTCCCCTGGAGCGGGAGGGAAAGCTCTATAATGTGGCAGCGGCGCTCAATAAAGGGGAGGTGCTCTGCATGATTCCCAAAATATTTATCCCTTCTTACGGAGAGTTCTATGAAACCCGGTATTTCTGCCCGGGAAACCGGGAAGCGGTTCCTTTTTCCTTTGACGGAAAGGAGATTTGGTTCGGCGCCAATCTTCTTTTAAGGGCAGAGGGGATGGAGGGCCTGACTGCCGGGTGCGAAATCTGCGAGGATATTTGGGCTCCCGACGAGCCGGGGATTTCTCATGCCATGGCGGGGGCAACGCTTCTGGTGAACCTTTCTGCTTCCGATGAGACCATCGGCAAGGATGCTTACAGGGAAATGCTGGTGAAGTCCTCCAGCGCAAGGCTGATCGCAGGCTATATCTATTGCAGCAGCGGCCAGGGAGAATCCACCCAGGACCTGGTGTTCGGAGGGCATGACATTATTGCGGAAAACGGTACGATTCTTGCCCGGAAAAAGCAGTTCGAGAGTCAGATCGTGTACGGGGACATTGACATTCACAAGCTGTGTATGGAGCGCAGACGGATGAATACCTTTGTCCGCCGGGAAAATTCCGGTTACCGTATGGTTTCTTTTTCCCTGAAAGAGGAGGAGACCAGGCTTGTGCGGAGTTTTCCGTCCCTCCCCTTTGTCCCCTCCGACCCAAAGGAGAGGCAGCAGCGGTGTAATGAAATTCTTTCCATTCAGGCCATGGGGCTGAAGAAGCGGTGTGAGCATACCGGATGCAGGAGGGCGGCAGTGGGTGTTTCCGGCGGTCTGGATTCCACCCTGGCCCTTCTGGTTACCGCAAGGACCTTTGACCTGCTCTCTATTCCCAGAGAGAATATCCTGGCCGTCACCATGCCCTGCTTCGGCACCACAAACAGAACCTATGACAATGCCTGCAAGCTGGCGGGGGCTCTTGGAGCGACCCTTAAGGAGGTGGACATCCGGGAAGCGGTGGAGATTCATTTCCGGGACATTGGACAGCAAAAAGAAGAGCATGATGTGACCTACGAAAACGCTCAGGCAAGGGAGCGCACCCAGGTACTGATGGATTTGGCCAACCGGATTGGCGGAATGGTGATCGGAACCGGGGATATGTCGGAGCTGGCCCTTGGGTGGGCCACCTACAACGGGGATCACATGGCCATGTATGGAGTAAATGCAGGGGTGCCCAAGACCCTGGTGCGGCATCTGGTACAGTTTTATACGGATACCTGCGAGGACAGCGCGCTTAAGGAGGTGCTCCTGGACGTGCTCGACACGCCGGTGAGCCCCGAGCTTTTACCTCCTGTGGACGGGAAAATTTCACAAAAAACGGAGGATTTGGTGGGACCCTACGAGCTGCATGACTTCTTCCTGTATTATATGCTCAGGTGCGGTTATGAGCCCGCAAAGATCTATCGGATTGCCCGATTATCCTTTGCCGGGCAATATGAGGAGCAGGTGATTTTAAAGTGGCTGAAAATTTTCTACCGGAGATTTTTTGCCCAGCAGTTTAAAAGATCCTGCCTGCCGGACGGGCCGAAGGTGGGAAGTGTGGCGCTTTCGCCCAGGGGAGATCTTCGGATGCCCTCGGACGCCTGTGTGAGGATTTGGATGGAGCAGTTGGAGAGGCTCTGAAAAATTTCAGCCGGACTATTATTGTTTATTGCCCGTTGACAGAGATTCTTTTCAGATGTTATACTCGGGATAAGGGTAAGGGGAGTAGCTCACACGGGATGTTTTTGTGTTTACTTTGCCGTCAGTACGATTTCTCTTCGGAGAATCCGGTTTTGTAAGTAAGGAGCGAGACTTTGCCAAACAGACCAGGCAGTACGCGAAGCGTTCTGTTTATGTTCTGTTTGACAAAGTCTCTTTTTTGACCTGTTAAGGAAGGGACGTTGTCAGACAGGAGCAGGAATCGGCGGATTATTTCGTTGATTACAATATGTATCGGATGGCATGAATTTGTCAAAACTAAGAAACTGATTAATTTTGAACAATTCCTCAGGGAAGGAGATGAATGGGATGGATATTTTCAACGTGCTGACAATGCTGGGAGGGCTCAGCCTGTTTTTGTTTGGAATGAATATTATGGGACAGGCGCTGGAGCGGCGGGCCGGAAGCGGGCTGAGGCTTCTTTTAAGCCGGCTTACCACCAACCGGGCGGCGGGGCTTTTGACAGGGCTTTTGGTGACGGCAGTGATTCAAAGCTCCTCGGCAACTACGGTGATGGTGGTAGGCTTTGTGAATTCTGGTCTGATGACCTTAAAGCAGGCCATCAATGTGATCATGGGAGCAAACATCGGGACTACCGTGACGGCCTGGATTTTAAGTCTTTCCGGAATTGACAGCAGCAACGTATTTGTGCGTCTCTTAAAACCCTCATCCTTCACGCCTGCGTTAGCCCTTGTGGGTATCATTTTTTATATGTTTCTAAAGGAGGCAAAGAAAAAGGATACCGGCATGATTCTGCTGGGCTTTGCAACCCTGATGTTTGGTATGGAAACCATGTCCGGCGCGGTGGCAGGGCTGTCGGACATCCCGGCCTTTCAATCCCTGTTTCTTCTTTTCCACAATCCTGTTCTGGGTGTGCTGGCGGGGGCATTGCTCACTGCCCTGATTCAGTCAAGCTCGGCTTCCGTGGGAATTCTGCAGGCTCTGGCAGTCACGGGGCAGGTGTCCTACGGGGCGGCGATTCCCATTATTATGGGACAAAATATCGGAACCTGTGTGACGGCTATGGTTTCCTCTGTAGGAGCAAACAAAAACGCAAGGCGGGCGGCCATGGTGCATCTGCTCTTTAACGTGATCGGAACCGCAATTCTTCTCGGAGTATTCTGCGTGGTAAAATGGATTTTTGCACCGGCCTTTTTGCAGGAGGCGGTTTCCCTTTTTGATATTGCCCTTGCCCATTCGGCTTTTAACATTCTATGTACTCTGCTGATGCTTCCTTTATCGGGTTTTCTGGAGAGACTGGTGACAAGGCTGGTGCCGGAGGGAGAACAGCCGGAGGTAAAGGTGGATCTGGATGAGCGTCTGATGGTTACGCCGCCCATTGCCCTGGAACGCTGCCGGGAGGTGACGGCAGATATGGCCGGGACAGCCGCCGGCGCCCTGAGGGGGGCGCTGCATATCCTGAAGGAGTATTCCGCCAAAGAAGGAGAGGCTGTCCGGGAAAAAGAAGAAAAAACCGACCGCTATGAGGACAGCCTTGGAACCTACTTGGTAGCTCTGAGCACGAAGCCCATGAGCGAGAGGGACCGAAGGGAGGCGGCAAAGCTGTTAAAGGCCATTGGGGATTTTGAGCGTATTTCCGACCATGCGGTAAATCTGCTGGAATCCGCGGAAGAAATGCAAAAGAAAAGCCTGTCCTTTACAGACGCGGCGATTTCGGAGCTCTGGGTGATTGCCTCCGCGGTGGAGGAGATTCTGGAGCTGTCCCTGGATGCTTTTCTGAGGGATGACGGAGAGCAGGCGGCCTTGGTTGAACCCTTAAAGCAGGTGATCGACCAGTTAAAAGAGCAGATGCGCATCCATCATATCCACCGTCTGCAGCAGGGAAACTGCTCCATTGAAGCGGGATTCGTGTGGTCAGACCTGCTTACCAATCTGGAACGGACGGCGGCCCACTGTTCGAACATTGCAGGCTGTGTGACAGATATGACGCCGCAGAGCATGAATCTCCATGAGACCCTGCGAAAGTTCCGCAATGGAAGCGAGGATTTTTCGCAGAGCTTTCAGTCCTATGTGCAGAAGTACTCTCTGGATGGGAAGAGGACCCTTTAAGGGCAGAAAATATTCGTGATCAATGTGCGGCCGCAGGATTTCCTGCGGCCGATACAGACGTCTTTCGGCATGAGAGCCCGGCAGGCCGGACTCTTTGTCTGATCTGTGTGAAAGCTGCGGTTTGCCCGGGCATTGCCTGTTATGCGGCAGGCGACGCAGAGGGACTGACAGACGGACTTGGAGCCGCCGCCTTATCCAGGGTGGTCTTGATGGCGTTTAAGAGCACCATGGAGGTATATTTGTTGTCATCCGAATATGTAATATTATCCAGAGACTGGTTTCTCAGAATCTGATTGGCCAGCTCGTCGAAGGAAGGCTCCAGCAGCGGAAACATGGTAGCCACAGCTTCATCCAGATTGACAATGCGGATGTCGTTGATGTTTGTTTCGTCCACGGTAACCGCTACATCCACCGTGTTGTCATTCAGTACCAGAGAAGTGGTATAGATACCCGGTACATAGGAGGGGGCGGGAGTCTCCACGGCGCCGCCGGTCTTTTCTGATTTATCCTTTGGCACGAACATAATAATGAGGAGGACGATAAATAATATTCCCAGCAAGGCAAAAATGCCGGTATATATTAATTCTTTCAGATGAAGTACAATAATTTTGGTTTTGGAGCTCATAGGATATTCCCCGTTACATTCTTTTTATTATAGTATTATTGGGGCAGGGGAATTATGACCTGTATTTATTACTTTTCACCGGGTGGTTGGAAGAGCGCATAGTGAATTTTAGGGTATTGACAAAAAAGTAACAGGGTTTTATCATAAAGCAGAACAAAGGCGTTCTTATATCGGCGGATAGAAAGTCCGGCGGTTTAAGAGCGCCTTTACCATATAGGAAACCGCGTGGTGAACGCCAAAAAAATTTTGCCGTTCACTACAGCTTATAAAAGGAAAGGAACGGGGAATGAAAGGACAGTATACGAAAAAAGATATTATGGAACTGGTAAGGGACCAGGATGTGGAGTTTATCCGGCTCCAGTTTACGGATATGTTCGGCACCTTTAAAAATATGGCAATCACGGCCAGCCAGCTTGAGAAAGCGCTGGATCATGAATGTATGTTTGACGGTTCCTCTATTGAGGGGTTTGCCAGGATCGAGGAGTCGGATATGTATCTGTATCCGGATCTGGGCACCTGGGAGATTTTTCCCTGGCGTCCCCAGCAGGGCAAGGTGGCAAGGCTGATCTGTGATGTATACCGTCCCGACCAGAAGCCTTTTGAGGGGGATCCCAGATATATCCTGAAGTGCGCCATAGAGAAGGCGGATCAGTTGGGCTACAAATTTGAGGTGGGGCCGGAATGTGAATTTTTCCTTTTCCATACGGACGAAAACGGAATGCCTACCACTCTGACCCATGAACAGGCCGGCTACTTTGACCTAGGGCCTCTTGATTTGGGAGAGAATGCCAGAAGGGATATTGTGCTGACCCTGGAAGATATGGGATTTGTGATCGAGGCTTCCCACCATGAGGTTGCCCCGGCCCAGCATGAGATCGACTTTAAGTACGACGAGGCGCTGGCCACGGCGGACAATATTATGACCTTTAAATTAGCGGTGAAAACCATAGCAAAGAGGCATGGGCTCCACGCTACCTTTATGCCAAAGCCCAGGTTCGGCGTGAACGGCTCCGGCATGCACATTAATATGTCCCTGTCAAAGGCGGGGAAAAATGTGTTTGCAGACCCCTCTGATGCTCTGGGGCTTAGCAGGGAGGCCTATTATTTTATCGGCGGGATTATGAAGCATATGAAAGGAATGACTGCCATCACCAATCCGTTGGTAAATTCCTATAAAAGGCTGGTGCCGGGCTATGAGGCACCGGTGTACCTGGCATGGAGCGCGAAAAACAGAAGCCCCCTGATTCGGATCCCTGCTTCCAGAGGGGAAGGGACCAGGATAGAGCTGCGCTGCCCGGATCCTTGTGCCAATCCCTATCTGGCGCTGGCGGTATGCCTGCGGGCTGGGCTGGACGGTATTGTAAATCAGATCCTTCCCCCCAAGAGCGTGGACTGCAATATTTTTGCGCTCTCTGAGGAGGAAAAAAAGGAGCTGCAAATCGAGGCCATACCGGGAACCCTGATCGAAGCGGTGTATGAACTGGAGAAGGATGAATTGATTCAGGAGGTACTTGGCAGACATGTCTCTGAGAAATATATCCGGGCGAAAAAGGAAGAGTGGGCCCAGTACCGGTCGCAGGTTACGGACTGGGAGATCGGGCAGTATCTGAATCGGTTCTGACAGGCAGATGGGCACACGGGAACATAATGTATAAGGGCAAATTTGCTTCTTTTCTATAGGAACCAGGCGGCGGGGAGGTGAGCCTTTGACCGGAGTAATTGTAGCTTTGCCTAAGATAGATGATGCGAAAAATATAAAGAACCTGCTTGTCAGAAACGGAATTCCGGTAATGGGAATATGCACTGCCGGGGCACAGGCGATTGCCTGTGCACAGGGCCTGCAGGGCGGGATTGTGCTTTGCGGCTACAAGCTGGCGGATATGATTTATTCCCAGCTTCGGGAGGATTTGCCGGAGGGCTTTGACATGCTGGTGATGGCATCCCGGCATGTGATCAGCGAGAACCTTGAGGGAAGCGGTGTGATGAGTCTTTCCATGCCCCTTAAGGTACATGAACTTGTGGATACCATTGATCTGATGAGCCGCAATATGGAACAGCGCAGGCGCAGAGCGCGGATGAGGCCCCGGGAAAGGGATGATGAGGAACGCAGGCTGATCGGGAAAGCCAAGGAGGTATTGATGAGCCGGAACCACATGACGGAGCAGGAGGCTCACAAGTACATACAAAAGTGCAGCATGGACAGCGGAACAAACATGACGGAAACGGCGCAGATGGTGCTGGCAATGATGAAGGGATCATAAAAAATGGATTGAGATATGGGGAGGGAGAGATTATAATAGAAATAACAAGCAAAAAACAAAAAATGGAAGGGGATGTTTTTATGTACAATATCATAACAATCGAGCGGCGTTATGCCAGCGGGGGAAATGAGATCGGGAAGAGGCTGGCGGATGCGCTGGGATACAAGCTTTATGACCGGAATATCCTTATGGAGGCGGCGCAGAGGCTTGATATACCGTTTTTCAAGATTGAAGGACTGGAAGAGAGCAGCTCGGGAAGCGTTCTCCTTAATCTTTCAAGAACCCCTCTGGGCGGGCCTTCCGGGAACAAGGATCTGCCGCTGGCGGATAAGCTCTTTCTCGAAGAAAAGCGTATTATTGAGGAAGCTGCCGAAGCGGGAAACTGCGTGATCGTGGGCAGGGCGTCAGGACATATTTTAAGGGAAAAAGAAAACTGCCTGCGGGTATTTATTTATGCGGATCATGAGAAAAGGATACAGAGGGCCATCGAGCGGGAGGGGATCCAGAAGGCGGAAGCGGAAAATGCCCTGAAAAAGAACGATAAGAGAAGAAGGAATTTTCATAATGCGCTCACCAATCAGGAGTGGGGCGACCCGAAATGCTATGAGATGTATATGAACGCCGGAAATCTGGGGATTGATCTTTGCGTCAGGATTTTGATGGAGGCTGTAAAAGGATAAAAAGGGCTTATGGGAATTTACTTAAATCCGGGGAATAAAAGCTTTTGGGAATCGATCCGCTCCAGGATATATGTGGATAAAACCGGGTTGATCGGGGTGATCAATGAGCGGATTAACACGAAAGAAAAATATATCTGCGTCAGCAGGCCGAGGCGGTTTGGAAAATCCATGACACTGGAAATGCTCTTGGCCTATTACAGCCGGGGGTGCGATTCGAGAGAACTGTTCAAAGGCTGTAAAATAGAAGCCCACGAAACCTTCGGAGAGTATTTGAATCAATATGATGTAATTTTCCTGAACATACAGCGTTTTTTGAGCAGAGCAAAGGAGCTGGAGCTGACAGAATATTTAGAGCAGTCGGTTCTCGATGAACTCAGGAAGGCTTATCTATAGTTCCCGGGAGAAATTCCAACTACATTAATTCATCCCGAGGTAATAAT
>CAJTVL010000047.1 GCA_910579425.1 uncultured Lachnospiraceae bacterium
TTACATTATATCACCCTTTTGTCTCTGATAAAGCAAGTTACGATGCAGAGCATCGGGGAATGTACCCTCCTATGATTCAACTGTTCCTCTATGGCCGCCACGTCTCTCTCGGGAAAAGCTTTACAAAATGCGTCCAGCTTCGGAGCATCTTTTCGGGCTTCCTCCTGGAACCATTCTTTGATCTGGCTCACTGTAAGTAAGCTCCTCCCGGATATTCTTTAAAATCGCCTCCCCGCCAATTAATCTTTCTATTTCATTGCGCGTCTGCCTCATCGCTTTATGGATAAAACTTTTACTATATGATTTCCGCTGGTATTTTTCCAGTAAGCCTGGGGCGGTGCATCTATATCTGCCCGAAGGGTCTCGCAGTAATTGAGCACATCCCAGGAACAGTAGACCCCTGCGTTTCCGAACTGATAGCCAACTCGTCTATGATCATGACCACTTTTTGTCCATAATACTTTTCAAGAAGCTGTGAAAGAGTGTGCAGACTTTCGCTGAGTACAGAAGCTGACATCAAAAACATACCATCATTTTTATTATCAAGTCTTACCAGTTGCTTATAAAGCTCCTTTTCCCTATCCGTCAGCTTTTCACTGTCTGCCAGAAACTGAAACCTGAGCGCTTCGTTTTCAATAACCGAAGCCATCATCGTCCGTGCGGACAAATAGTCCTCCCCATTCACGCCCTTCAAGCTGATAAAGATTACAGGAAATTTTCCTATATATTTATCGCAAAGTTCCTTTTCCTTAGAAATCTACAGCCCGTCAAAAATCGCCGATGGGAAGCATTTTCTTTCCATATTCTTATTTCCCATGCCGTCCCTTTCCCGCCTGAATCTTTGCCTGCATCAACACACCAACAGACTTCCATCCTCCGCGACCGACCACCCTTAATCCAGCGCCTTTTCCAGTTCCTTAATCACGATCTTAAGCGCCTTAATCCTGGCGTACTTCTTATCCACCGATTCCAGAATATGCCAGGGGGCGTAAGTGGTACTGGTCTTCTGTATCATTTCATTGACCGCCACCTCGTAATCATCCCACTTCTCCCGATTGCGCCAGTCCTCCGCCGTAATCTTCCACTGCTTTCCGGGCGTCCTTTGTCTGTCCTCAAAACGGGCAAGCTGGGTTTCCTTATCGATCTGCACCCAAAATTTAATGATCACCGCCCCCCAGTCAGAAAGCTCCTTTTCAAACTCATTGATCTCATTGTAGGCCCGCTTCCAGTCATTTTCGCTGCAAAAACCCTCCAGCCTCTCCACCATCACACGTCCATACCAGCTTCTGTCAAAAATGGCGATATGCCCGGCCTTGGGAAGTCTGGTCCAGAAACGCCACAGATAATGCCTTGCTTTCTCATGAGGCTCCGGGCTGGCGATGGGGTGTACCTCATACCCCCTTGCATCCAAGGCGCCGGTAATCCGCTTGATATTTCCGCCCTTTCCCGCTGCGTCCCAGCCCTCGTAGGCGATCACCACCGGCACCTTTTTCCTGTAAAGGCGGTTGTGGAGCTCTCCCAAGTGCTTTTGCAGCCGCTTGAGCTCTTCCTTATACTCCTGCTCCTCTATGGACTTATCCAAAGGAATCTCCGAAAGCCTGGGCATCTTTTCAAGGGGAAACACATTTTGGAGAAGAGGCACTGCAAGACTCTTATTCTGCAGCGCGATCTCAATGCCCTGGGTCAGGGTCTCCAAAATCTGAAGCTGCGCCCATTTTTTTGATCCGGAATCAATAATATACCAGGGGGCGGAAGGCGTATTGGTGTCCTCCATATACCGCCCGAATATCTTCTCACACTTTTTATAATGAAAATTCTGCCAGCGGTCATACTCGCTTACCCGCCAACGGGTGTCAATATCCTCCTCCAGCGCGTCGATTCTTTTTTTCTGCTCCTTCTCACTGATATGGCAGAAAAATTTCATCAACAGATACCCGTTATCCGTGAGCTGCCTCTCAAATCTCCTGATACTGCCTATCCTCTGCTCATACTCTTTCTTATCCAGTTCTCCCTGCAGGCTCAATCCGGTGACCTCATCCATCCACCCGGAGTCCAGAAGCATAAACTTCCCCGCCTCCGGCAGTCTGCTGAAATATCTGCAGAGAAAAGGCTTCCTGCGCTCCTCCCTGGTAGGGCGGTCCATAGACGCCACTTTAAAAAATCTGGGATCTATATTCTGTATGATCTGCCCGATGGCGCTTCCTTTTCCGGCGGTTCCCCAGCCTTCCACCAGCACGAGCACCGGAATCTTATGCTCTGCCAGAAGCGTCTGCTGCTCTGAAAGCTTATTCCTTGCCGCTTTCAGCCTCTCTTTTAACTCATCCTTTTCCGGTTTATCTCCAAATATGATATTTTTCAGCATAGTACCCTCCATTTCTGCCTGTACAGTCTTTCAATATCAGGCTTTGTGCGTTTTGACATTGCCCTTAACTATAGTATACAGGATTTTGGGTTAAATACAACAAAAGCCCTTCCATTCATCAGATATCTTACCATTCATGGCAACCTATCTGACGAACCAAAAGGGCTCCTGCTCTTGTGGTATAGTTTAAAGTTGGAAGATCCATCAGACACATTTCCCGGCTATTGATTATGCCTACCCCTTCTCATCCGGCGCACAGCCGTTTGTCCGGATCGCATGATTTACGATTAAATGTTTCCGTCGATGTAATCCTGATACCACTGAATCCAATCATAGTACTGCAGTGTTTCCAACTGGCTCAGGTGGCTCTCCCATGCCGCATCATCCACACCGCCCATGATACTGGACGCCGTAAAGTTTTTCAGGTACTCAAACAGATCGCTCTCGATAAAGGTTCTCTCATCTAGCTTCGCAGTATCCACCATCCGAAGGGGAATATATTCCGTCTGGAGATAATCCCACACCTCGTCCACCATGGAATCCCTGTACCATGTTGAAAAAGCTTCCTCTTTTCCGATATAGATGCTCTCGTCCTTAAGAACAAGGGGCGAATTTCCCACCATACCGTATGTATACTTGTAGTTCTCCACCGTAAAATCATCTGTCAGGCCTTCCGGCGTCTTCTGGAACACGGTGCCGCTCTCGTCAATATCCCAGTATCCGCCCCTCTCCCCGTATTTTACGATATATTTATTCTCTGTATTACTGGAAAGATAATCCCACCACTCCAACAGCTTTTCCGGATTTTCACAGGCAGATGTGATGGCAAATCCTGTCTTGTTTCCCTGAAAACTGTCTCTGCGTCCGCTCTTTACATAAGTATAATCCGGCTCCGCGTTGAGAAAAGGCAGCACCACATACTGCTCTGCCAGCTCATCCGACATCATTGCATAGGGCGACCAACATACCGTGGCTCCTACTACGCCGCTTTTGAGCTTTGCAAAAAACTGATCGTTGGTCTCCGTAAAGGACTCCACATCATAGAGCCCCTCCTGCACAAGCCTGTGCATATATTCCAGGAACCCGCGGTAAGCGTCCGTATCCATGGTAGGAACGGCTTTATTGTCCTTCACCATAAAGTAGTGTGATTCGGCCGAACTGGAATAACCGCCAATTCCCCAGGCATTCGCCATATTCATGACACCTGCGCACCAGTTTGCCTCGCTGGTCTTGAGCGGGATCTCATCGGAAGCGTCTCCGTTCCCGTTCATGTCATTGTCCCGGAAAGCGCATAACACTTCATAGAATTCCTCCGTCGTCGTCGGAATGTCCATTCCAAGCTGATCCAGCCACTTTTTGTTGATGATGGTAATTCCCATGGCGTCGTTGGCATAGCTGACCTCGTCCCCGGTCATCAGCGCCCTGATGGAACCGTCCGACCAGGTGATCAGATCCTTCCCGCCCTCTATCTCCTTGTAATCCTCCATCACATGGGGCGCATTTTCCTCGAGGATTCCCGACAGATCCGCAAAGGAATCCATACTGCTTGCGATCTGTTCTTCCGACACCAGGCCAAGGAACGCATCGGGGAGGTCGGCCGTGAGCATGGCGTTCACCTTCTCCGCAGAGCCGTCGGAAACGCTGATCCACTCGATATGTATGCCGGTTGCCTCCTCCGCCATCTGAAAGCCTAACCGTTCGTTGAAGTCGTCGCCCATATTGTGGGTATGTTTAAGTACTGCGATCTTAAAGGTCGTCTTCCCCTCCGGAGCGCTCTCCTCTTCGGCCTTCGCCGCTTCTTCTTCCACATCCGCGCCGCCTGATGCGGTCTCACTTTCCTGACCGCCGCATCCCGCCAGAAGCAGGGCTGCCATCAGAGCCGCCGCGGCTGCCTTTAACCCAACCTTTTTTCTTACTTTTACTGATTTTCTTCTCATTTTTTTCTCCTTTTTCATTTTCTTTTCTGTTTCGGGCCCCGGACGTTCTTATCCTTTCACCGACCCGATCATGACTCCCTTTACAAAATATTTCTGGATGAACGGGTAGACGCAGATAATCGGCACCGTAGAAACCACGATCACTCCATACTTGATGACCTGCCCCATGAGCTGCAGCTTCACCGCCGCCTCCGGATCCATCTCAGATGTGGCGTTTATGGTGGAGGACGCCGTGAGCAGAATATCCCTCAGAAACAACTGTAACGGATATTTCGATTCATCCGTGAGAAAGATCATCGCGTTAAAATAGGAATTCCAGTGTACCACCGCTATATACAGGGCGATAACCGCCACGATCGCTTTGGAGAGCGGCATCACGATCCGGAAAAAGAACCTTCCGTTTCCACAGCCGTCTATGCGTGCGGCCTCCAACAGCTCATCCGATATGTTGCCCGCCAGAAAGGAGCGGGTAATGATAATGTTGTACACGGAAATACTTCCCGCCAGAATCATGAAAATCCTTGTGTTTACCAGATTCAGCCCCTTTATAACCAGATAGAAGGGTATCATGCCTCCCTGAAAATACATGGTGAAGATAAAGAGAAGCATAACGATATTCCTTCCCGGCAGATCCTTGCGGGAGAGGGCGTATCCGGAGAGCATCGTGCAGCATACGCCGAAAAACGTACCGAACCCTGCATAAATCAGGGTGTTTGCATACCCCACCAGAATTCTGCTGTCCGTAAAGATTTTTTTATATCCCATAAGCGTGAAGCCCCTGGGCCACAAAACAACCGTCCCGTTATTGACATAGGTAGGATCCGATACCGATGCAATCACCACAAAATACAGGGGATAGAGCACGATCAGTATAAAAAATACCGTCAGAATTCCAGTTACAATATCAAAGAGAAGATCATCCCTGTTTATTGTCCGTTTCTTATTCATTTTTATACCCCCTTACCGTCAGAACAGGCCCATTCCGCTTATCTTTTTCGATACCTTGTTCACAGTGATCAGTATGATAAAGTTAATGACGTTATTAAACAGTCCGATCGCTGTGGAGTAACTGAATCTCTGCTGCTGAAGTCCCATCTTGTAAATATAAGTCGATATTACCTCCGAAACCGGCGTATTCAGGTCATTCTGCAGCAGGTATACCTTCTCGTAGCCGACGCTTAAAATGCTTCCGCAGTTCATGATCAGCAGAATTACCATGGTCGGCATAATCGCGGGAAGATCCACGTTCAGGATTCTCTGCAGTTTATTGGCTCCGTCTATCTTGGCGGCCTCATGCAGCTCCTGGCTTACGCCGGTCAGCGCCGCGATATAGATGATGGAATTCCATCCCGTGCTCTGCCAGACTCCGGACCACACATACATATGCCTGAAAAATTTGCTTTCCCCCATAAAGAAGGTATCCCCGCTTCCTCCCAGATAAGAGAGCAGCGTGTTGACAATACCTGACCTGGGTGAGAATAAAACCGACATCATACCGACCAGAACCACGGTGGATATGAAGTAGGGCATATAGGTCACCGTCTGCGTAAATTTCTTTGCCCGCGTGTTCCCGATTCCGTTGATGATCAGTGCAAGAATGACCGGAAGCGGGAATCCCACCACCAGCGAATAGACGCTGAGAGCGAGAGTATTTTTCAGGATCTGCCAGAAACGGGGAGCGTTGAAAAATGTGGAGAACCATTTGGTTCCCACCCAGGGGCTTCCCATAATCCCTTTGGACGCCGAAAAATCCTTAAACGCAATCACAAGACCATACATGGGCGCATACATGAAAATCGCAATGTAGACGACTGCCGGAACCAGAAAAAGATACAATATCCAGTTTCGCTTCATCAGAATTAATGTTTTGTTTCGTTTCTTCATACAGATCCCTCACTTTATTCGGACTGCCTCTTTCATGGGAAGCCCCGTCTGATAGTCCAGTTGCCTTGGTTCATATTCTTCATTCTCGCGCTGTCTGGTGTATCCCCTGTCTTTCCAGCTTGCCGCAGGGGCCTCCTTTCTCCAGTATCTGCGCTCCCATCTGTAGCTCCGGTATGGATCCCTGGTCCGGTTCATCCACTCAAGAAGAGCCTCGTGGAGCCTCTTTTTTTCCTCGTAACAGGAGTCGTCGCCGATCCGGTTCTTCATTTCAAAGGGATCCGACTCCTGATCGTAAAATTCGTCCGTATCCTCCAGCAGATGGACTACCAGCTTATAGCGGCCGTCGAAGATTCCCCGCATCATCTGCAGGCCCCCGAATCCGTCATGGTCTATCTCATATCTGGTAAATTCTGTCACCACATACGGATTAACGCGCTTTGTTGGATCAAAAACCGCAGGCAGCAGGCTGTTTCCCTCCAGAAGGGCGGGAATCCCAAGACCCATATACTCCAGAATCATGGGCGCCAGATTAATATGGCTGACCGGCTGTGCGTCCACCACTCCCCTGGGAACCCCGGGCCCGCTGATCAGCAGGGGAACCCTGGCAATTTCATTGTACATGGCCGCTCCCTTTCCGTTCAGGCAATGGCTCTGAAAACCGTCCCCGTGGTCGGAGGTATAGATGATCAGTGCCTCCGGCGCTTTCTCATGGATGCATTCCACAATCCTGGAAATCTCACTGTCGATATAAGAGTTGCACCCCAGAAAATACGGGGCTTTCAGGGTAATGGCATCCCGGTCGGCAAATCTGTTCTCCCCGGCCCACAGCTTCTGATATTCCGGCTTTCCCTCCAGCGTATCCCATACATTGGGCGACTTGGGGAACTCATAGTCCAGATAAGCACTGGCATAGGGCTCCGGGCACAGGGCCGGGTCATGGGGTTCGTCAAAGGACACGGTCAGGAAAAAATCCTCCTGCCCATATTCCCCCAAAAACCGCAGCGCCCGGTCCGCGCAGCGGTGTCCGAAGGTAAATTCCGCATCCACTCCTGCCTGGTTCAAAGCGCTGTTTCTCGAACGCGCCCGTTCCTGTTCATCAAGCTCCTCCAGATAGCATCTCATGTCATACCAGTACTCCGAATCCCACCCGTCGGGGCATCTGCCAAGCCCGAAATAGTCTCCGCCATCCAGATGGTATTTGCCGATATAAGCCGTATGGACCCCGTTGTCTCTCAGACGTTGCCCCAATGTTTTCACATTATCCCCCAGGGGAACGGAATTAGCGATACTTCCGTTCGAGTGGGGATAGGTTCCGGTAAAGATCGCCGATCGCGCCGGCCCGCACACCGGCTGGCAGGAATAAGCATTCTCGTAGCGTATGCCATTTTCTGCTATGGCATCCAGACATGGCGTTCGCATATCCGGGTTTCCATAGCATCCCAGCATGTCTTGCCTTGTGCTGTCCGTCATCAGAAAGACGATCTGTCTCTTTCTTTTCGTCACACCTCTTCTCCTTTCAGATTTTCCGACAGTCTTTCCGGATCCCGCAGTTTACCCATATAATTCCATTTTCCCGCCATTTCCACAAAGACTGCCCCTCTCAGAATAATTTCAATATCTTATGTCTGTCCCCTGCACATGCATTTGCTGTCTTCATGAATTCATAGTTTCATTATAGGAAAATACAGACATGATTCCATATATATTTATGCTTACAATATGGACATTTCTGCTTTTCTCATGATATAATTCGCTTATAATAACTGGGAATTGTAGAAAGATACGCGGCCAGCTAAACGGCGTAACGGAGGAATTTCATATGCTTGATGTTTCGGGACATCTGAGAGATAAAAGAAAATTTACGGGTTTTTTAGATACCGACCATCCGGTTCTCGTGAATTGCTGCGGGTGGCAGATCCTCAAGACAAAAGACCTTTTCCTCCGGCGCGCAGGAGGAAGGCTGGATTACCAGCTCATTTATCTCTACCGGGGAGCCGGGCATTTTTTCCTTCAGGACAGTTGGGTTGATCTGACAGCTGGGAACCTTATCCTCTACCGCCCCTACGAACCACAGATTTATTCTTTTTATGCCAATGAAAAACCCGAAGTTTTCTGGATACACTTTACCGGAAATGACTGTGATTCCATACTGGAAAAGTACCGGATCGAAAACTGTTATATCGGTGAAATTCTCTCCCTCAGAGTTCTTTTTCAGGATATTATCACAGAACTGCAATTGAAGAAACACCTGTATGAGGATATTGTGACCAGCAACTTTTATAAGATGCTTGCGACCATCTGCCGCTCCCGTCAGCGGCTTCTGGTTCCCCTGGAAAATAATTTTTCCATCGACAGGCTGATCGTCCAGATCAATCAGCATTACATGGATAAATGGACGGTCTCCTCCATGGCCGATTACTGTAAACTGAGCAGGGGATACTTTGCCCATGCTTTCCAGAACCGGATGAAGGTGTCCCCCATGCATTACCTGATCAATCTGCGGATCGAAAAGGCCAAGGATCTGCTGGCCGCCGACACCATGAGCATCTCCGCCATCGCACCCCTTGTAGGCTTCGACGACCCTCTCTATTTCAGCCGTGCCTTCAAAAAGGCCGTGGGCATCACGCCCCGAGATTTCCGGCAGAGTGTGCTTGAGTCCAATACGCCGGAAATATAAACAACGGATGCCAGGCTTCGCCAGACATCCTTATGTTTCAATAAAAACGTGCGGCTTTCGCCGCACGTTTTAAAATTCTAACACATCTCCTATGTTATTTCATTATTTCTTTTTGGATGTAGCCGGCTCAGCCATTCTCTTGGGCAGAACCACCTTATCCAGATGCCAGATCTCATCCACATATTCCTGAATGGTTCTGTCGGATGAAAACTTACCGCAGCAGGCCACATTCAGAATAGCGCTTCTCGCCCACCCTGCTTCGTTACGGTAAGCAGCCTCCACCTTCTTCTGTGCCTCTGCGTAGGCCCTGAAGTCTTTCAGAATAAAGTACATATCCGCTTTGGACGTGCTTAAGGTATTGAGCAGAGAGTTGTAAAGCGTCCTGAACTGGTCAGGGTCATTGGGTGAGAAGGTTCCGTTGATGAGCTGCATCAGGACTCTTCTCACATCCGGATCGTTGTTGAATATATCCATGGGATTATATCCGCCGTGGTTTTCAAACTCAATAACCTCATTGGAGGAAAGGCCGAAAATAAACGCATTTTCTTCTCCCACCTCTTCCACGATCTCCACATTGGCGCCGTCCATGGTTCCCAGGGTCAGCGCACCGTTTAACATGAACTTCATGTTGCCGGTACCGGATGCCTCCTTACTTGCCGTAGAAATCTGCTCGGACACATCGGCCGCCGCAAAGATCAGCTCGGCATTGGAAACCCTGTAGTTTTCAATGAACACCACTTTAATCTTGCCGTTGATGGCAGGATCGTTGTTCACCACATCCGCCACGGAATTAATCAGCTTAATGATCATCTTGGCATTGTAATAACCGGCGGAAGCCTTGGCCCCGAAAATAAAGGTTCTGGGATAGAATTCCATATCCGGGTTATCCTTAAGCTGGTTGTACAGATGCATCACATGCAGGATATTGAGGAGCTGACGTTTGTACTCATGGAGTCTCTTTACCTGTACGTCAAAGATGGAACGGGGATCAACCTCAATTCCGTTGTGCTCCAGAATATATTTTGCCAGACGGACCTTATTCTGGTACTTGATGTTCATGAACTCCTGCTGGGCTTTCTTGTCATCCGCATAGACCTTAAGCCTGCTGATCTGGGGAAGGTCTGTGATCCACTCGGAACCTGCATGGGCGGTCACCCAGTCCGCAAGAAGCGGATTGCCGTGAAGCAAAAAGCGTCTCTGGGTAATTCCGTTGGTCTTATTGTTGAACTTCTCAGGGAACATCTCATAAAAGTCTTTCAGTTCCTGATTCTTCAGAATTTCGGTGTGAAGCCTTGCAACACCGTTTACGGAATAGCCGGATGCAATAGCCAGATGCGCCATCTTTACCTGACCGTCATAGATGATCGCCATCTTGCGCACCTTCTCATGGTCGCCGGGATATTTTTCCTGAATCTGCAGAATAAATCTGCGGTTAATTTCTTCAATAATCTGATAAATTCTGGGAAGCAGTCTTGAGAACAGTTCAATGGGCCACTTTTCAAGAGCCTCAGCCATAATCGTATGGTTTGTATATGCGCAGGTCTTGGTGGTAACCTCCCACGCCTCGTCCCAGGTAAGGTAATACTCATCCATAAGAATTCTCATCAGCTCCGCGCTGGCCACCGTAGGATGGGTATCATTTAACTGGAAAGTTGCCTTCTCATAGAACTTCCTGATGTCATCATGCTTTCTCATGTATCTGGCAACAGCCTCCTGGACGGAAGCAGAGATAAAGAAATACTGCTGTTTCAGACGCAGCTCCTTGCCCGCATAATGGTTATCGTTGGGGTAGAGAACCTCTACGATATTCTTTGCAAGATTGGCCTGCTCTACCGCCTTCTGGTAATCGCCCTTGTCAAAGGAATCCAACTGGAAGCACTCAACCGCCTCCGCATCCCAGATGCGCAGAGTATTTACAATACCGTTCCCATAGCCTACAACGGGAAGATCGTAAGGAATGGCTTTCACGCTCTGATAGCCTTCCTGAACAAAGTTGCTTCTTCCGTTCTTATCAATACGCACGTTTACATAACCGCCAAATTTAACTTCCTTAGCGTATTCCGGTCTTCGCAGCTCAAAGGGATTGCCGTCCACCAGCCAGTTATCGGGAACTTCGACCTGATATCCGTCTCTGATCTCCTGCTTAAACATTCCGTAGCGGTATCTGATTCCGCAGCCGTAAGCCGGATAGCCCAACGTAGAAAGGGAATCCAGAAAGCATGCCGCGAGACGGCCCAGACCGCCGTTTCCAAGAGCCGCGTCGGGCTCCTGATCTTCGATCACGTCCAGGTCAAGCCCCAGCTCCTCCAGAGCTTCCTTAAAAGGCTTATAAGCCTGAAGATTGATGATATTATTGCCAAGAGCGCGTCCCATCAAAAACTCCATGGACATATAATATACCATCTTGGGATCCTGCTTGTCATATTCTTTGTGAGTGATCAGCCAGTTATCCACTACGGCATCCTTAACGGCATAGCCGACTGCCTGAAAAATCTGCTGCGGCGTAGCCTCTTCCAGTGTTTTGCGATATAAAGTTTTTACATTGTAAAGCACGCTTCTTTTAAACATTTCCTTATCATAGGTAAAAGCAGCGGGTGTAGGTGTGGTCGTCTTCTGCGCCATGATTATCTCCTCCGTTTATCATTTTGTGCCAACACATCCATAAATTGTCACCTTGACAAGTCCCATTATACAACAGATGTTGAAAAATCACAAGATTAAGAGTTAAGCCAAAGCTTTTGCCCCGTAACTATTCAGCCTTCGGCTTCATAGTTACTGAATCCGGCCATTAAAAGTCCGCCTACGGCGAAGGGCCGGATTCACTCTTGGCACAATATACGCTTTCTCACGGTCTGCGCAGTAATTGCGCAGACCTGGCTGAATAGTTACTTTGCCCCTTCTTATTTTTCGACCCCGATTGTGACCTTCTCGCCGTTGACGTTCCATTCCTTCTCAATAGCAGTTTTGGAGTCCTTTACGATCTGATCTGCCAGCACCTTCTCGGAAATCGCCGCCTTATTAGCCTCCACAATTCCGGCCAGCTTTTCGTTTCCGTTGATGGCAACCGTGATGTGATCCATCACCTCAAACCCGGCTTCCTTACGCATAGTCTGGATCTTGCTGATGATCTCATATACAAATCCTTCCTCCACCAGTTCCAGTGTCAGATTGGTGTCAAGCACTACGGTGACATTGTTGTCTCCCTCTGTCACAAAGCCTTCCTTCTGCGCCACATCAATGAGCAAATCCTCCTCAGAGAGCGAAATCATAACGCCATTTACTTCAAACTCCAAGGCGCCCTTATCTTTCAGCTCATTCATTGCCGCGGAGCCGTCCACTGCCGAAAGGTATTCCCGGATGCCGCCCAGTTGCTTGCCATACTTAGGCCCTACCGTGCGTAACTGAGGCTTAAAGCTGTAAGAGGTCAGGTCATCCACATCCTGCCGGAAGACCACCTCCTTCACATTCAGTTCATCCTCCACGATCTCCTTGAAATACCCCTCAAGGGCATGATCCGCCTTTACATACATGGTTCCGATGGGCTGACGGTTCTTGATGTTGGCTGCATTTCGGGCCGCACGTCCCATTACCACAATGGCAAGGACTTCCTTCATGTTGTCTTCTAACCCCTTATCGATCATGGCTTCATCCGCCGCCGGGAAGTCGCACAGATGGATACTCTCCGGTGCCTCTTTATCATTGCTCTTCACCAGATTCAGATAAATTTCTTCCGTCATAAAAGGGATCATTGGAGCCGCGCATTTGCAGATCTGTGTCAGCGCCGTGTACAGCGTCATGTAAGCGTTGATCTTATCCTGCTCCATACCCTTTGCCCAGAAGCGCTCCCTGCAGCGGCGCACATACCAGTTGCTCATCTCGTCTACGAAGTTGTCCAGGACTCTGGCGGCCTCCGGGATGCGGTAGTGCTCCAGATCATAATCCACTTCCTTGATTGCGGTGTTTAACTTGGACAAAAGCCACTTATCCATTACGGAAAGACTCTCATAATCCAGCGCATATTTCGTCGCGTCAAAGCCGTCAATATTGGCATACAAAATATAGAACGCATAGGTGTTCCAAAGGGTGCCCAGGAATTTGCGCTGTCCCTCCATCACTGCCTTGCCATGGAATCTGTTGGGAAGCCATGGCGCGGAATTAATATAAAAATACCAGCGGATGGCATCCGCTCCATAGGTTGCAAGAGCCTCGAAGGGATCCACCGCATTTCCTTTTGATTTGCTCATTTTCTGACCGTTTTCATCCTGCACATGCCCCAGAACAATGACATTCTCAAAAGGGGACTTGTTAAACAGCAGCGTCGATTCCGCCATCAGGGAATAAAACCAGCCTCTGGTCTGGTCTACGGCCTCCGAGATAAACTGAGCCGGGAACTGAGCCTCAAACAGTTCCTTATTCTCAAAAGGATAATGATGCTGCGCAAAAGGCATGGCCCCTGAATCAAACCAGCAGTCGATGACCTCCGGCACTCTGCGCATGGTCTTGCCGCACTTGGGGCAGGTACAGGTGATCTCATCCACATAGGGTCTGTGCAGCTCCACGGTTCCTGCCGCAGGATTGCCGCTTAATTTTTCCAGCTCTTTTCGGGAACCAACCGCCTCCTGATGGAAGCATGCCTCACATTCCCAGATATTTAAAGGGGTTCCCCAATAGCGGTTCCGGGAAACTCCCCAGTCCTGGATATTTTCCAGCCAGTTACCGAAACGTCCTTCACCGATGGACTGAGGGATCCAGTTCACGGTCTTATTGTTGCGTACCAGATCATCCCGCACTGCCGTCATCTTGATGAACCAGGACTCCCTTGCATAATAAATCAAAGGCGTGTCGCACCGCCAACAGAAGGGATAGTCATGCTCAAATTTCGGTGCGTCAAAAAGCTTCCCCTCTTTGTCAAGGTCGATCAGGATGTCCTTATCCGCATCCTTTACAAACTTGCCGGCATAAGGCGTTTCCGGCGTCATATTTCCTTTTCCGTCCACAAACTGGACAAAGGGCAGGTCATAGTTTCGTCCCACCTGGGCGTCATCCTCGCCGAAAGCCGGTGCAATATGAACGATACCCGTACCGTCTGTCATGGTGACATAGTTGTCACAGGTGACAAAGTGGGCCTTTTTGTGCTGCTTTGCCGCCCCTTCCCCCGCGCAGGCAAAGAGAGGCTCATACTCTTTATATTCCAGCTCCTTTCCGGTATAGGTTTCTAACACCTCATAGGCCGGCTTTCCTTCCTGGGCCAGCTTCCCTAACACATTATCAAGAAGCGCCTGGGCCATATAATAGATATAGCCGTCCGCCGCTTTCACCTTCACATAGGTTTCCTGGGGATTCACACACAGCGCCAGATTGGAGGGCAGGGTCCAGGGCGTCGTTGTCCAGGCTAGGAAGTAAGCGTCCTCCCCCACCACCTTAAAACGCACTACCGCAGAACGTTCCTTTACCGCCTTATATCCCTGCGCCACCTCATGGGAAGAGAGAGGGGTTCCGCATCTGGGACAATAGGGAACGATCTTAAAGCCCTTATACAAAAGGCCTTTATCCCAGATCTGCTTCAGCGCCCACCATTCGGATTCAATAAAGTCATCATGATAGGTTACATACGGATCGTCCATATCTGCCCAGAAGCCTACGGTACCGGAAAAGTCCTCCCACATTCCCTTATATTTCCAAACGCTCTCCTTGCATTTGCTGATAAAGGGATCCAGGCCGTACTCCTCGATCTGCTCCTTGCCGTCTAAGCCAAGCTGTTTTTCCACCTCCAGCTCCACCGGAAGCCCGTGGGTATCCCATCCCGCCTTCCGGGGCACCATATATCCCTTCATGGTACGGTATCTGGGGATCATATCCTTGATCACACGGGTCAGCACATGGCCGATATGGGGCATTCCATTGGCAGTAGGGGGGCCGTCATAAAAGGTGTAAGCAGGCGCTCCCTTCCGGTTCTCCATACTCTTTTTAAAAATATCCTTCTCCCGCCAGAACTTTTCAATGTCTTTTTCACGATCCACAAAATTCAAATCCGTTGAGACTTTCTGATACATAGTTTCCATCCTTTCTTTTTGAATTCCTGCTACGGGTAATCGGGCAAAAATATTTTCTCTGTCTGCGCAGGCAGCGCAAATCTAATACGACAAAAAATCCCGTCCGTAAAAAGGACGGGATAAAAATACCGCTTAACCACCTGTTTACCCATACGCGCCGCTTCTGAGTCCGTAAACCTCTCAAAACCGATTTACTTCCTCTTATATAGCAGTTGAATATGCTTTCCTGTAACGGAGGATTCCGGCAAGGCTTACTTGAAAATAATCCGCTCATAACAGAAAGTGCGTCTCGCGGCTCCCCTCCTGTTATAAATCTTTCGGCCCGCAGCTCAGAAGTGATATTCCCTGCTTTCCTACTGATACCGGCTCCCACCAGCCCCGGCTCTCTGTGACGTTTGGAATGCAGCTACTGTCTTCGTCATTGCCTTTTCAAAAAACTTTTCTATGAAAAAATTTATTTCATAAATTAGAAATTACACCATTGCCACATATTTTGTCAAGCCCCTGCGGGCAGAAAGAAGAATATAATCCAGGATACAAGATAACCTTTTCTATCAGAAATCCATAATCTCCTTCAAATCCACAAGCATAATCCTGCTGTCGGACTCTGCTTCGTTTATCACAGCCTCGGTAAATCCCGATTTTGAAAAAAGAAAATAATAAGTATTGCTTCTGCTCCTGTCAAACAGATCAGCTTTTGCTTTCAGAGCGCGAAGCACGGAAAGGCCAATCTTCTCGCCACGCCACTTACATTCACCGAAAATATAATCCTTTCCGTCACTGGCAACCAAATCAATTTCCTCCTGAACGTGAGTGGCAGGATTGGTTCCCCACCATCTTCCGATCCTGGTAAACAGGATCGGCAATTCACCCCTGGCGTTCTTTACGCTCAGATAATCCATACAGACTTTTTCAAAAACAAGTCCCATATAGTTATCGTAATCAGGTTCGATCCGCTTAAGCCATACCGCCTGCTGTGCGCCTGTTTCAATAAGGGTTCTGTTCACAAAAACATAGCGATACCAGAAACGAAACATAAGATCAGAAATACCGTAAATCGTCTTTCGTGAAGTTTCTTTCTCGCCAAAGGGAGTCTCCTTGTGCAGGATTCCAAGCTCGCACAGCGTCTTGATATATTTCAGACATTTTGCGCAGTCCTCGCCGATTTTTGTGGAAATCTCATTTGCTTTTGTATGTCCGCCTGCAATGGCTTCAATGATCGCGCTGTAAACGCCCGGCTCCTGCACCTCCTGACGAAGAAGGAGCAATGCTTCCTCATAGAGATATGAGGTTACTTTAAGGTACGCTCTCTTTATATTTTCTTCAAAGCTTTCCTCTCCATTTACCTGCCGTAAATAAAGCGGAGTTCCGCCGAATGCTCCATACAGTTCAAGCCTTTGGGCGTCTGTAAATCCGTCAAGGAATTTTGCACTGGTCTGATAATTAAACGGCTTCATATGAAGCTGTGCGGTTCTTCTTCCAAAAAGCGGGCTTTTTGAGCCAAGGACCTCCTTTTCCATAAATCCCATGTAACTTCCGCAGAGTATCATAAAAAGCTTTCCCTTTGAAAGCTTGTGGTCGATCAGGTGTTGAAGCTCAGAAAGCAGAGCCCTGTTTTTCTTTATAAGGTAGGGAAACTCGTCAATTACAAGCACCAATCTTTTCTCCCTTTGGCGTTCATCAATATAGGACAACGCCTTGTCCCACGATGAAAACGGCTCCAGATTACTTTCACTGTAAAAGCTGAAAACAAGTGATGAGAATTTTTCAAGATTAAGCTTGTTGTTGCTCTGCTCGGCAGAATAAAAAATAGCATCCTTGTCCTTGCAGAACTCATTGAGCAGCGTTGTCTTGCCCACACGTCTGCGTCCATACAAAACGAAAAGCTGGAACTGATCCCGAGCATAAAGCTCGTTTAAATCCGCAAGTTCCTTTTCTCTTCCCAAAAAAACTTCACACATACCATCATCTCCATTATGTGAAATTAGAATAATTTACTTTTAAGTTAATTATATTTTATCCAGCAGATTTCTGTCAACAGGTATTTGCTGACAAAAAATCTGGACGAGCCCGCTTTACTGGTGTAAAATATTGACAGCAGGCAGAGGTTTTTTATCTGCCTTAAGAAAGGTGATCTTTATGAAAGAAAAAAATGAGGAACATATTTATCTTGAGGTCAACGGCGACTTTCGGATGCGTGAGCTGGACAAAAGCGATCTGGAGCAGTTTAACGCCCTGCTTCAATACGCTTTTCAGGTTACCTCCTATGATCTGTTTCAGACCGGCTGGGAGCAGGACGAGATCAAGTACGCGAAAAGCCCGATTCTGGAGGAGGCTTTTGTGCTGGGATGGTTTTACGGAGAGCGGCTTGCGTCTATGATCGTTGTCTACTCCATGAAGATAAATATACATGACGAGATTATGGACATGGGCGGCATTACCGGTGTCGCCACCTACCCCGAATACACGGGGCGCGGACTGATCCATTCCCTTATGAGTCATGCCCTGGATTATATGCATAAGCAGGAAATGCCCATTTCATTTCTCTACCCCTATTCGATTCCCTTCTACCGGAAGATGGGCTGGGAAATTGTTTCCGACAAGCTCTCCTTCACGGTAAGGGATACTCAGCTTCCCAAGCCCCGCCCCGTAAGCGGAATGGTGGAACGCGTCAGTCTTGACTCGGAGGATTACCACAATGTACATTCTTATTTCGCCCTGCAGCGTCACGGCTGCCTGATCCGGGATAATCTCTCCTGGGAGGAATACTGGCGCTGGGACAACGATGATATGATCGCCGCCGTCTACTACACCAAAGAACATAAGCCCCTGGGCTACGTAGTATATTACATTGCAAACGATATTTTTCATATCAAGGAAATGGTATACCTGAACATAGAAGCAAATTACGGGCTCTGGAATTATATCACCGCCCATTTTTCCATGATCGACCAGGTACAGGGGGACAATTATTCCGGCGAGCCCATGGCCTATCTGTTTGAGGACAGCGAGATTACGGAGAAAATCTCTCCTTATATAATGGCCAGAATCGTAAATGTACGGGATTTCCTGGCATATTACCCCTATCAGATCCAGCCTGAGGACTTTAAAATTCACTTTAAGGTACATGACCAAATGGCCGGGTGGAATGAAGGGGATTACATGGTTTCCTGGCATGACGGAGAAACTTTCTGCGAACAGGTGGAGGACAATCAGTCCATCAATGTGGTGGAGCTTGACGTCAATACCCTGACCGCCATGCTGATGGGATATAAACGCCCTTCCTATCTCTATGAGCACGAAAAAATCCGGACAGAATATTATATGCTGGTCTGGTTAGAACGTTTGATCCCGGTAGAAAAGCCCTATTTCTCCGATTACTTTTGAAAAAACCGGATGTTCTTTATCCAAACCGTCCACTGCCAAACGAAATCACAAAAGGAGGTTTCCCATGGACAATCAAAACCTGACTCTGCTCACTGACCTCTATGAGCTCACCATGATGCAGGGCTACTTTAAACACAAGGACAGGAACGAAACTGTCATCTTTGACGCCTTTTACAGAAATAATCCCTGCGGCGGGGGATATTCCATTGCCGCAGGCTTAGAGCAGCTAATTGCCTATATCAAGGAGCTGCACTTTTCCCCTGAAGACATCAGATATCTGGACAGCCTGCATCTTTTTGAAAAGGATTTCCTGGACTATCTGGCTGATTTCCATTTTTCAGGGGACATTTATGCCATCCCTGAGGGAACCGTCATCTTTCCAAGAGAGCCATTGGTAAAGGTAATCGCCCCGATCATGGAGGCACAGTTAGTGGAAACCGCCATTTTAAACATCATCAATCACCAGAGCCTGATTGCCACCAAAGCCGCCAGGGTCTGCTATGCCGCCAGGGGCGACGGTATTATGGAGTTTGGACTGCGCAGAGCTCAGGGGCCGGACGCCGGTATCTACGGGGCACGGGCGGCCGTGATCGGCGGATGTATTGGTACCTCCAACGTCCTCTGCGGCCAGCTCTTTGACGTTCCCGTGAAGGGAACCCACGCCCATAGCTGGATCATGAGCTTTCCGGATGAGTACACAGCCTTTAAGACCTACGCCGACCTCTACCCCTCTGCCTGCATCCTGTTAGTGGACACCTACGACACCTTAAAATCCGGTGTTCCCAATGCGATCAGGGTATTTCGGGAAATGCGAAAGGCCGGTATCCCCCTTACCTTCTACGGCATCCGCTTAGACAGCGGCGACCTTGCCTATCTCTCCAAGAAAGCTCGCGCCATGCTGGACGAAGCCGGCTTTCCGGATGCTGTAATCTCCGCCTCCAATGATCTGGACGAATATCTGATCGAAAGCCTGAAGGCCCAGGGAGCCGCTATCACCTCCTGGGGAGTCGGCACCAATCTGATCACCTCAAAGGATAATCCTGCCTTTGGCGGCGTCTATAAGCTGGCGGCCGTTATGGGGCAGGATGGAGAATTCATTCCCAAGATCAAGCTCTCCGAAAATACGGAAAAGGTGACCAATCCGGGCAACAAGACCATCTACCGTGTCTACGAAAAAGACAGCGGAAAGATCAAGGCAGATCTGATCTGCCTTGTAGGGGAAACATTTAATGAGGAAGATCCTTTACTTCTCTTTGACCCCCTGGAGCCCTGGAAAAAGACCAGGCTTCCCGGCGGGTCCTACACCCTGCGGGAGCTTCTTGTACCTGTTTTCCAAAAGGGGAAGTGCTGCTATGAATCCCCGAAGGTAATGGCTATCCGGGATTACTGCCAGAAAGAGCTCTCTACCCTCTGGGATGAGACAAAGCGCTTTGTGAACCCCCATCCCATTTATGTGGATTTATCCCAGAAGCTGTACGACATTAAGATTGCGCTCCTGGATCAGATGAGCGAGAAATAAACGCCGAAAAGAGCAATTCTGTCAGGTATTCTGCCGCCGGCAGAATTGCTCTTTCATCCACGCAAAATCCCGGCTGGTGGATCGTGGGGCCCTTCCCGATTCCGATCTTGACATAACAGCCCGGGATTTTTTCCTCATAGAAAGAAAAGTCATCTCCTCCCATGGAACTCTCCTCAGGCGCCACCTGCAAGCCGCACCGTCTGGCCGCCTCCATGCTCCTTTCTGCCATCCTCCCGTCATTATATACGGCCGGGGAGCCTTCAATCCACTCCACCCGCGCCCCGGCTCCATAAGCCCTGGCTGTCCCCTCTGCGATCTCCCTCATTCTCCTTTCAAACAAAGCCCGATCCTCCCGGTTCATGGTCCGAACCGTTCCCTCAAGTTCCGCCGTTTCCGGGATTACATTCCATGTGCTTCCCGCCTGAATCCTGGTGACGCTCACAAGGGCAGGATGGAAAGCGTTGATATTGCGTGCCACCACAGTCCACAATCCCTGCACGATGGCTACCGCCACAGGAACCGGGTCAATTCCGTCATCAGGATGAGCTCCATGACAGCCGACTCCCCTGACGGTGATCACGAACCGGTCTGCCGCCGCCGCAACATAACCTTCCCGGATCCCCACCGTTCCCACCTCGTTGGTGGGATCCGCATGAAAGCCCCAAATCTGCTCCACGTCCTCCATCACATCTGTTTCCAGTATCTTAAGCGCCCCAAGAGAGGTTTCCTCTCCGGGCTGAAAAATAATCTTCACCGTTCCCTTTAAATCCCTTTTCTTTTCATTTAAAAGAAGGGCGCAGCCGATTCCTGCCGTAATATGAAAATCGTGTCCACAGGCATGCATTTTTCCCTCCTGCCGGGAGGCATAGGCAAGATTCGTCTGCTCTTTCACCGGCAAGGCGTCAATGTCGCAGCGCAGGGCCTGCACAGGCCCTTCCTTTTCTCCCTCTATTACGGCCACAAGCCCCGTTTCCAGCTCATAGGGCAGGATTTTTATCCCTGCCTGCGTCAGGATCTCCCTGATCTTGTCTGTGGTAGCGTATTCCTCGTAGGACAGCTCCGGATTTTGGTGAAACCACTCAAACCATTCCTTCAGGCTTTTTTTCAGTTTATCTTTTTCCAGCATCCCAATTCTCCTTTTTATTTTCTATGTCCTTTATTATAGCAATAGATGCAAGACTTCGCCATGCATCCTTATATCAGCAAAAAAATTGTCTGTTTTCCACAAAAAAGGGTGAAATTTCTCTCTGTTTTGTGGTATTATTAAAAGGCAGGAGGTTATTCTATGAAAAAAACGGATAATACTGACAATTATAGACATTCCTTTTTATTTCATTTCCTTATCCGTTTTATTTTCATGATCATACTTCCTATCTTAATTTCATGGTGGCTTTATGTAGAGGTTTTGAATCATTTCTACCGGGAAAATATTCTGGCAACGCAGCAGAGCAACATGGAGCATTCCCTTTCCTGGCTCGACTCCTCCTTAAATACCGTCTCCAATGTCTTTACGGCGTTAGGAAGCAATACGGAAATCGTATATTATATGGAGTATTATACCGATAAATCTTCCATGCTGTATTCCCTGCTCAAAAATGTCCGCTCTTTTTGTGGCAATCTCTATACGATGACTCCCTATCTGGCCAACATAAAGATTTACAGCGATGATCCCTCTCTTCTGTACGCCAGCCCCTTTGCCAGGCTTGAAGAAATCCCTTTGGATGCGGAATCCTTAAATCTGCTGGCCAATACCCGCCCTCAGGAAATCATCTGGAAAATAGACATCCCTGAGAACGCGGATTTTCCTGAGGGAAATTGTTTCCCTGAGGGAAGTTGTTTTCCCTCTGTCTACGGCTATCAGAAGCTCTATATTGCAGATTATGTGAAATGCATCGGCTATATGGAGGTACAGCTCTCCGGCGAGCTTTTGGATGATCATTTCAAGCTCCTCTTCGAGGGAGGCGGTGATCCCCATGCCGAATTTAATATTTACCAAGGCGACACCCTCATTTATACCCATTCCGCAAAAGAAGGCAAAGGTGTCCAGGCTTTCTCCAACGCCCTTATACCGGATAAAACCGCGCCAGCCGGACAGTACTTTCCGGAAGCCGGTTATCAGCTCCATTTGCTTCAAAACCAATACACCAATAGCATCCGGTATCCGCAATTGGATCTGTATATCATCCGTTCCGGAAGGATTTCGGATCTCCTTACAGGTTCTATGGATAACCTGCCCAGCATACTGATCTCCCTGATCATTTTCCTGTTGCTTGCTCTGTTTGTCTGGTTTTTTCTGCATGTAGCCTCCCTTTCAAGACGGATCCTCATGTTTTCTTCCTTTATCCGGGACACAGACACAGATAATCTGACCCCCTTTCATCCGTATTCTTCTGGGAAACAGGACAGGGACGAGCTTGATGCTCTGATCGATGCCTACAATGCCATGATCCGTGAAAACACCTCGTTGATCTCCAAGGTACACAAAATGGAGCTTTTAAGCCAGGATGCCAAGTATCAGGCTTTGCAGGGGCAGATTCATCCTCACTTTATTTATGGAACCTTAGAGACGATCCGTATGATGGCTCTTCAGAAAAGGGATAAGGAAACAGCCTCTATGATCCTTTCCCTGTCCACTCTGATACGGTATTCTATTTCTATATCCTCAAAATCCGTAACTCTTAAGGACGAACTGGAGACGGCCTCTCATTATCTCCGAATACAAAAAGTCCGCTTTGACGACAGGATGGATTATACCTTTCAGATTGATGACGAGCTTCTTGATCTGCAGCTCCCCTCCTTCCTGTTACAGCCTCTTTTGGAAAACGCGATTGTATACGGCGTTTCCAACACATTAGATCACTGTACCTTGCATGTAAACGCCTGCCAGAAAGAGGACGTTATCACCTTATCGGTTTCCAATACCGGCTTACCGATTACTCCGGAAAGACTTTCAGAAATCAACAGCCTTCTTTCGGGCCGTATTCCCATAGAGTCCTTTCACAGCCGCCATAACGGAATGGCTCTGCACAATATCAGCGAAAGGCTTAACATCTTTTTTCACGGGCAGGCATTTATCCGCCTTGCTCTGGGGGACAACTGCACTTCAACTATAATCACTATACGAAAGGGAAAGAAAAATGCTGAGAATTATGATTATTGATGATGAAAGGATTATTCTTAACGGCTTACACATGATGATTGAAGATGATCTGGAGCTTCCGTTTTCCACCGACATCGTCACAGCCTCCAATGTTCCCAAGGCGATAGAATTTTTAAATTATTTCACCCCTGACCTGATCTTGACTGATATCCGTATGCCTGTTATGGACGGATTTGAGCTCATCCGCCATGTAAGGGAAGAGCTTCCCGCTGTCAACATTGTCATTCTGACCAGCCATGCCGACTTTGAGTATGCCCAAAAAGCGATCCGCTTTCAGGTCACAGACTTTATCCTAAAGCCGGTTTCCGCAGAAATCCTGAAGAAAACACTCGAGGAGGCCTATTCCAGAAAGCAGGAAAAGGAACAGTCTGCCCTGCGCTTAGCCTTGCTGGAGCTGCGTAATATGATGCTTTATGATCTTTCATCCCAGGAACTGATCAGCACGCCCGAACAAATCCACCAAATATTCCCGCATACCTATTTTACGGTTGTTGTAATAAGTTTAACTCACACAGAGGATGCTTACCCCTCCATCCTTGAAAAGATATTGCTTGAGCATTACACCCTCTGCCACTGTTTTCTCCTTAAAGAGAAAGACCAGTTGATCGCAATCTGCAATCATATACAGTTTTTTGTGAAACCCCGCGACTTGGAGCAGAGATTTTTCCAGGCCTCACATTGTAAAACTTTCTGGACAGGCATCAGCATCAGCTCTAATTCCTACAAATCGCTTCACAGTCTCTACTCCAATGCCCTTCAGCGGATTTTTTATGCACGGAATTTTGGAAAAAGCAGCTCTCTGGTAGAAATATCCCTCTTTTCCTATCAGGACTGTATACAGATATTTACAGAAAACGACTCCGGCAAGCTCCTTTCGCTTTTACAGGAATATCTGACAAGCATCGCTGCGGCTTCCTCCAAAGAGCTTATTTCCCCTCAGATGATCTATGACAGCTTTTTTCATAATATTTTTTTATATCTGGAAAACAACGGCATTTCGATTTCCTGTTCCGAATCGGTTCCCGTTTTCTGTCGTTCCGAAAATTTAGAGGCTCTGGTCACGGAAATTGCAGAAGTCCTTGGCTGTGTTAAGAACAAACTCCAGCAGAACAATGACTATTGCGGCAATGACGCTCTTATCCGGCAGTTGCTGGAATATATACGGCAGCATTTTAAAGAGGATATTTCTTTAGATGATCTGGCGGACTGCGTAGGGCTTCACCCCAATTATGTCTGTTCTCTGTTCAAAAAAAGTGCCGGTCAGTCTTATCTGTCCTATCTTCACAAAGAGCGTCTGAATGCCGCCAAGAATCTGCTTTTGAGCACAGACTATACCATAGAACAAATTGCCGCTGAGGTAGGATACAGCAGTTCCTCCCAGTTGGCAAGGATTTTTCGGAAATATGAATCCCTCTCGCCTTCGGATTACCGTAATTCCCATGAAAACTCTTCGCGCTTCTGACCGGATACTTTTCCGCTCTTCAATCCGGCTTCCTGCTAACAATGCAGGGGCTTATGCCGCAGCAAAGCCCCTGCCCTCTAAGCTATCCGATTTTTCTACCCGGATGACAGCTCCAGCTCCTTTCCGGCCTCAAGCTTAATCAGGGTACTCTCACCTCCGGCAATACCTACCCGGACCTCCTGTGTCCTGTCGCTGACAAGACAGGCTTTCACCCGGGAATCCTTCCATTCTATTTCTGCCCTGATACCGCCTCTGGCTCTCAATCCGCTTACCTTTCCCTCCCTCCATTCCGGAGGCAGCGCAGGAAGAATATGGATCTCACCCTCATGGCTTTGCAAAAGGATTTCAGCCACGCCAGCCGTATATCCGAAATTTCCGTCTATCTGGTAGGGAGGATGGGCGCACAAAAGATTCGGATAGACACCGCCGCCATGGATTGCGCCTGGTTGATCCGGATCTACCAGACGGAACAGGTTGTTCACAATCCTCCCTACATGTTCCCCGTCCTTCAGTCTCGCCCACATGAGGATTTTCCATGCCAGACTCCATCCGGTTCCCTCATCTCCCCGGCTTTCCAGGCTCCTTCGGGCGGCTGTCATTAATTCCGGTGTACTGCGTGTAATCCCGCTGCCGGGGTGCAGCTCATAAAGATGGGAAAGGTGACGGTGATGGACATCCGCTTCTTTTAGCTCCTCATTCCATTCCATGATCCTGCCTTCAGAATCAATTGCAGGAGGCAGCATCTTTTCAAGAAGCCTTCCCGCTTCCTCTTCCAGATCATCCTTAAGCCCAAGCCGGCGGCAGCAATCCAGATAATCGCCAAGCAGGCTGCGGATGATGGCATTGCAGTTTTCACTGTAGGCTGCCACAGACACCTTCTGCCCCTCACAGATAAATTCGTTTTCCGGCGAAGTGGCCGGCGAAAGCACATAGCCCTCTTTTGTATCCGTTACTGTCTGCAGAAAGAACCGTACATTTTCTTTCAATATAGGATAAAGCACCTTCAGATATTCCCTGTCCCCATTAAATAAATACTGGTCATACAGATTCCGGCAAAGCCATGCATACCCCATAGGCCAAAAGCTCCACATGGCCCTTCCGTCTGCCGGGGAGGTTTTCCTCCAAATATCCGCATTGTGAAAACCACAGACTCCGTCACATCCAAAATAGGCTCTGGCCGTTCTCCTGCCGTCCTCTTCCATCTCCCTGCACATTCTCACGAGAGGTTCTGTCATCTCGTCCAGATTACAGGGGCCTGCAGGCCAGTAATTCATCTGAGTATTGATATTAATGGTATAATCGCAAAACCAGGGCGGAATCATCTCCTTATTCCAGATTCCCTGCAGATTCGCCGCCTGGGTCCCCGGCCTGGAGGCCGCAATCAGCAGGTATCTGCCATAGTGAAAAAGCAGGGCCGATAATCCCGGATCTTCCTTTCCTCCCTGCACATCCAAAAGCCGCTTTTTCAGATCCAGCTCCTCGGAAACCTCTCCCTTTAGCTCCAGCGACACCCGGTTGTAATAGGGCTGGTATTCCTCCAGATGTCTCTCTCTGATTCTCTCATACGATGCATCACAGCACAAATCCTTCTTCAGGCAGATGCTGGGATCACAGCCTTCCAGCTCCGGATGCTTATCATATCCCGCGAAACTGGAACGTATGGCATAATAAAGAGTCACTTCCCTGGCGTTCCTCACTACCATGCCCTCCGGCATCTCCTCCATCCATCCGTCTTTGGTCACGGCCTTTCCCCAGCCTTCATAGCGCATCCCCATCTCCTTCGGCCGTTCTGAAAGAGTGGGAACTGCCTTTTCTCCTCCCGCTTCACTTTTAGTAAAGCTGTTCCTCCCGGGACAACGTCCGAAGGATTTCAACACCCCATCATCCAAACGGCTTCCGATCAGATACCCTCCTTCCGTCCAGATACGCACAGTAAGCGGCTGTTCCGATTTGATCCGGTATATCAGCACCTGATCCGGCTCACTGACCAGACAGCGCTTTTCTATCCGGCTTCCAAAATTTTTGTAACGGACGATTACTTCCGCAGTCTCTAAGTCAAGCTCCCTGTGATACTCTGTTATCTCCTCGTCCCCGTCAATCTCCAGGCAAAGATCCCCAAAAGGAACATACATCTGTGTATCCTCAGATTCTCCCAGCACACTTTCGGTTTCCTCCATCGCACGGACATAATCCTTTGCCATTGTAAGCTCCCTGATCTTTTCCAGATACCCTTTCGGCATTTCCTTCTGGGTCTGAACCGGATAACCTGACCAGAGCGTGTCTTCATTTAACGAAATCCGCTCCCTTTTCGTTCCCCCGTACACGGCTCCTCCGATCCTTCCATTCCCTAAGATCAAAGACTCATGCCAGCCCCGTGCAGGCGTTTTGAAGATCAATTTCATAGCAGCCCTCCTTTTTATTTCTTTTTTGTTCAGCAAACCAGGATGGCCCATACGGGCCATCCTGCCGCTTAACAGAGTCTTTTAAAATCCGAAATCTTCCTTTACCTCAGCAACCCTGTTTGTCATGTATTCGTTTAATTGCTGAACTCCGATCTTATCCAGCAACGCCATATACTCCGCATAGGCGGCCTCAAACTCTTCGTCTGTTTTTGCCGTATAGATTTTAGCAAGCTCCGCCTCTCTTGCCTCATTAATTTTGGCTCTGATCACACCCTCGTCGCTGCTTGAAACAGGCGCCGCGATACTGATCTCCGGATGAATCATCTTTTCGGGCTTGTTCTTTGCAAATGCATCCAAAAGCTCCTGATCCAATCCTGCATAATAGGTATACTGTTCTGAAAGCTCCGTGGTACACATATAATAGTTATTGTTATAGGTGGAAACCATGCGCTCGCTGTCTTTTACGGTTTCCTTCCACTCATCCGAGAATACCGGCATGCCGCTGCTCTCATCCATGGTCCAGTCGATGCCTTCTCTTCCCCAAAGAGCCAGATGCTGCCCTTCCTCACTGTTCATATATGCGATCATTTTAATCGCCGCTTCCGGATCCTTACAGTTCTTGGAAATAAACACCCCTGCCCATCCTGAGTTAATACTCAGCTCCGGCTCGTTTCCTTCCACATATACGAAGGGCGCCCACTTCGCTTCAGGGATATTTTCCTCAGTAGACGTCTGAAGCTGGGACATTTGAGTCGGACGTGCATTCCATTCATACATAAAGCACTGACCGCTTATCGCCTGCTGTTTGGCATCGTCCTCATTGGTAATCGCCAGATTCTCTTCCGGGAATAATCCCTCCTGGTACATCTGATTTACAAATTTCACGTATTCATAGAAATTATCGGATGTATCTCTGAAGATTATACTGCCGTCATCATCAAAAATATAATCTACATTGGTCCCGAACCAAACTGACATCACGCCAAATCTCCAGTAAGGATTACCGCCGCAGATCGGAATCATATCCGGATACTGTTCCTTCACCATCTTAAGTACATTAAATACATCCTCCTTGGTATTCATAGCCGGGCTCCCCATAGCCTCCCAGATGTCCTTACGATAGTAGCCGCATGCCACGGTTACGATACTTTCATTGGCGTTTGCCCAATCCTCAGCACTGTTATAATTCTGAATGATGGTATAATAGTGATCATCATCTGCATTCGCATTGTGGCTCTTGGCAATTGCAATCCGATCAGAGGAAGGCTCCCAGTCTATTCCGTAAGTCTCAATCAGTTCATCATAGCTCCAGCAAAGATTGCTGTCACACAGACGGTCTATTTCACTGTCTGTGAATATAACATCCGGCAGATCTCCGGAAGCGATCATAAGGCCAAGCTGACTGTCATCTGCCGTTCTTGTGACATCAAAATAAACACCGCCGTTTTTCGTCAATTCCTCCGGAATAATTCCGGTCCAGCTATCCGTAGGGAACCATGAAAAATTAAGATACAGATCAAGATTTACAGCATCCCCTGCGGCCGCACTTTTTTCTCCTTCAGTCTCTGTGCCTCCCTCTGCAGCTTTATCAGCGCTGTCATCCTTCGCTTCAGTTCCCGCATCCGCTGCCGTCTGAGAGCCTGCATCCTCACCTTCTGTGGTGTCCGTACAGCCTGTCAGCAATGTCGTCAGCATTGCCGCCGCCAGCACTAAAGCCAACAATTTCTTCTTCATACTTTTACCTCCTATTCTCACTTTTAAGTTTCTATAGCGAACCCGAAACCCGGGAACCTATCTGAACAAAATACTGTCCCTCCCTATTCCTTAACTGCCCCGACCATCATTCCGGTCACAAAATATTTCTGCAAAAACGGATAGATAAATATGATCGGCAGCACAGAAATCACCATCGCCGCAAGCTGGACCGAGAGGGTTGTGGTACTTGAGCCCATATGCGCCGCCGCATTGGCGTCACTCGGCGCCTGATTCTGGTTGATCACCTCCATCATCAAATACGGCAGCGTCCGCAGCGTTTTAGTCTTAATAAAAAAAGTTGAATCATACCAGTTATTCCAATGTCCTACTCCGGTAAACAAAGCCAGAGTAGCCATAAAAGGCTTGGAAATAGGTACTATAATTTTTGCAAAGACCGTAAGCTCGCTCGCCCCGTCAATCTTCGCCGATTCCCTCAAAGATGCCGGAATCCCTTCAAAAAATGTTCTTCCTATCGTAATATAAAACAGGCTGAGCATCCCCGGTATCACATAAACCAAAAAGCTGTCCAGCAGATGGAGTCCTCTCAGCAAGGTATAGTAAGGAATAATACCTCCCGAAAAATACATGCAGATAATGATAAAGGTCATGTACAATTTCCGCCCCACCAAATCCTCAAAGGAAAGCGCATAAGCCACCAGAGTAGTAAAAGCAACTCCCAACGCCGTTCCCACCAGGGTTCTCAGGAAGGTAACCAGCAATGCACGCAGCCACTTCAGGTCATTAAAAAATTTTCCATAATTAACCAGCGTAAACTTCCTTGGAAACCAGTAGATCCCCCCCATGCTGGAATCAATCCCCTCATTGAAGGAAAGCATAAACACAAAATAAAAAGGATACAGCGTCATAAATAAGATCAAAAGAGAGATTACATAGATAGATATATCCATGATCCAGTCCTCTCTGTTCCTTCTTCTTCCGGAAATATTTCTTTTCTTCATAACGCTCCCTCCCTAGAACAGACCGGAACCGGCCATTTTCTTTGACGCGAAATTACTGACAAATATCAATATCAGCGAAATCACTGACTGGATCAGGCCAACTGCAGTTGCATAGGCATACCTTCCCTGTGATAGACCTACATCAAACACATAGGTCTGGATGATGTCAGAAGTCGCGGCATTTAAGCTGTTGCCAAGCAGGTAGCTCTGCTCAAAATTGGAACCGCTCAGGCCCCCTCCGAACAGATTTCCCATTGTCATGATAAGCACTACCACAATGGTGCTCTTGATACAGGGAAGCGTAATAAACAAAATCCTCTGCATTCTTGACGCTCCATCAATCTGTGCTGCCTCGTAATAATCGTTACTGATACCTGTAATTGCCGCAAGAAAGATGATCGTCCACCACCCCATTTCCTTCCACACATCCAGGAATACTGCAAGCCCCCAAAACTTATCCGGATCGGTTAAAAAACCCACAGGTCCATTGGTAATATGAAGCGCCTGAAGCAGTGTATTGATAATACCGGTCTGCGAAAAGAATTGATACGCAATATTGGAAATGATAACCCAGGAAATAAAATGCGGCAGATAGCTGCATGTCTGAAGCAGTTTTTTAAATCCCAGATTCCGGATTTCATTTACCATCAGCGCAAAAATAATTGGAAGCGGAAACGAAAAAATGATCTTCAGGACACTTAACGCCACAGTATTCCTGACCAGCCTTCCAAACTTATAATCGGTCACAAATTCCTTAAAATACTTAAATCCCACCCACTCGCTCGTTAAAATCCCCTTCACCCCAGAAGAAATATTATAGTCTTTGAAGCCCATGATGATACCAAACATTGGAATCAGGTTGAAAATAATAAGATAAATCATCCCCGCCCACACAAAAGCCTGTATCGCTCCCTGCTTCCGAAATTTCTGGCGCCATGTCTGTTGCTTTGCCTTCATCAATCCCTCCCCTTTCATTTCTTTAATGCGGTTATTATAGCATAGTGAAACCATAACATAAAACAAACAATTTTTAAGGCATTTTGCAAAAATTAATATTCCATGCAATTCTTAATATATGGCCAAACTATTATTAACACACAAGAAAATAAATTTAATAATAGTGAAAATGCACAAAAACAGGAGAGTACATCATGTTCTGCGCTACAAACCGAATCCCCGATGTAATGCGAATCAGCAATGTGTGGCTGATTCCAAAGACTGC
>CAJTVL010000048.1 GCA_910579425.1 uncultured Lachnospiraceae bacterium
TAAATATGTAGTTGTCAATGTGCCGGGACAATAAGTCTCACGGATTCAGGTAATTGAAAAAATTGCTATTTGGAGGAGGAAATAATATGGGTAAAGATATAGTCCCATTTTGGGAGAAGGCATATCAGGAATATGATACTGTTACATTTTCCATTGAACCTAATGCAACTGTGACTGAATTTGAGCATTTGATTAACAACCGGTCAAAAGTATTAGATGTAGGGTGTGGAGAAGGACAAAATGCCATATATTTAGCCAGGCAAGGACATTTTGTTGATGCATTTGATTTATCTGAACATGGGATTGCAAAACTAAAACATAGATGTGAGATTTCTAATGCACAAGTAAACGCATTTGTAGCAGATTTAACTACATATCAGTTTGAACAGAATTATGATATGATTGTCTGTTTTGGAACATTGCATTTTGTGGCTAAGGATGAGTGGAAAAGATTTATAAATAAAGCGAAAAAGTATACCAATATAGGCGGCATTCATATAATTCAAATATTTACAGATACTGTACCTGCGTCTGAGGATATTGCTCCGTTTGCGATTGGCTTGGCAAAAGATGAAGAAATTAAAGAATTGTATACAGATTGGGAGATATTGCAGTTTAAATCTTATGTATTTGAAGATGAGCATCCAAACGTACCGAAACATTTGCACGCATCAAATAAAATTGTTGCTAGAAGAATAAACTGACAAGTTCGATTTATGTGAATAGGGTTCTTATCATATTTTCCCTTAGTTGTATAAAAGACATGAGTTGATATTATTCGCTTAACTGCCTATAATATAGATGTTTCCGCTTTATGGGCTATCCGAATCAAGTTTTTGCATAATTGCAGCAGGAGGGTTAAATTTGTTTTCCTATGATGATATTCAAAAATACAATGAAACGGATATGAATATTTACAGGTATATTGTTTCAAATATTGTAAAAATTCCTTATATGACAATTCGGGAACTTGCAGGCGAGGTCTACACATCACCCGCAGCAATTTTACGATTTTGTAACAAAAACGGTTGCCAGGGTTTCACAGAATTTAAAGAAATTCTAAAGCAGGAAATGGAAATTCTCGACACCTCTCCCCCTTTGCCAGACTTGCAGGAACTGTCTGCTTTCTTTTCAAGGGCTAACTCCGGTGCATTTGAAGAAAAATTAAACTATGCGGTCGAGGTCATTTGCAGGGCAGAGCTGGTACTTTTTTTGGGCATCGGCTCTTCTGGTACTTTGGCAAGGTATGGGGCAAGGTGTTTCTCAAATTTCGGAAAATTTTCAGTAGGTCTGGAAGATTCCTACTATCCTATTGATACATATAGAGGCGGAAATACAGTTTTGATTGTTCTTTCTGAAAGCGGAGAAACAAAGGAAGCAATCGAAATGGCAAAACAGTTTCAGCAGAAAGATTGCTGTCTGTTAAGTATTACAAACTCCCCGCTGTCTACTTTGGCAAAAATGTCAAACTGGAATTTTTCTTATAACTTTGAGACCTATCGCATAAACGGAAAATATAATGGAACAACACAAGTGCCTGTACTTTTTATCATAGAAGCGCTTGCTAAAAGGATATAATCGAAACAGCCTGTTACTTGTACTGTAACAGGTTTTTCCTTATCCTAAAACCGGAGGTGTAATTATGACGGAATTGGAAAAATGTATGGCAGGAAAAATTTATGACTGCCACAACGAAACATTCTTGTATCTGAAAGAAGAATCCCGACGGCTGTTAAGGGAGTATAACGCCCTAAAGTATGAGCAGAAAGAGGAAAAGCGGGAAATCCTTAACAGACTGTTTAGCCAAATCGGAACAAACGTATCTGTAGGGCAGCCTTTTCTCTGTGATTATGGGATAAATATTTCTCTGGGAAATAATGTTTCAATTAATATGAACTGTACCTTTGTAGACTGTAATAAAATTGAAATCGGGGACAATGTTCTGATTGCTTCCAATGTGCAGTTATATACGGCAACCCACCCAGTGGAACTTTCAGAAAGGCTTACCCCCGATTGGAACGCAGAATCAGGGGAATACTTTTGCCGTACTTATGCCCTGCCTATTCAAATCGGAGACGGCTGCTGGCTGGGAGGCGGTGTTATTGTGCTTCCTGGAGTGACAATTGGCAAAGGCTCTGTGATCGGAGCCGGAAGCGTAGTGACAAAGGATATTCCCGATCATTCGTTGGCAGTAGGGAATCCCTGCCGTGTCATCCGTAAACTGAATGAGGAAGGGAAAAGACAATGTATAAATTAGTAGGATTACATATGAGCCGCCAAGCTAAAGATATAATCTCATAAAAACATACCCATCTTCAATGGTGTTTGAAAAATCAAACCCTAACTTACTCCAGAACTTCTGAGCAATCACGTGTTTTGTATCTACCGGTATTGAAATCCTTGTTGCACCATATGTATTCCGTAAAAAGTTGATGCAGACCTTTGCGGCTTCCATACCGAACCCATTTTTCTGATAAGCGTCGTCAATTAAGAAATTAATAATTTGATGATTTTCCTCTCCGATATACATGGATACAAAACCTATCATCTTATTATTTTCATAAATTGCAAAGGGCTTTGTGTCTGCATAAAAAACCCATGCTTCGGCCAAAGAATAGGTGACGGAATCGACAAAGCTTTCATTCTCGACACTCGCCGTTAAATTGATACATTCCTGAAAATTTGCTTCGGTAATAGTGCGTAATTCTATCAACTGGATTATCCTTTCTTACTTTTAGGAACGCGGACGGCGATCGGGCGCCTGCGTTTTCCCACAAGATCAATAGTGCTTCTATAGCCGGGGCGGACAGTTCCCACATCTCCAACTGGGGCGATGGCGGCCCGTTCCGTCCTCTGCTTACATTCAATATATTCTATGCCTTTACGACCTCATTATACAATATTTTAGCTTGCAAGTCTCCCATAGGGTTTCCTCCGTGTTTCAAGAATATCACGAAACACGAAAAAAGTAAATCGCTTTTCGTCACGAAATGTGCCAACAAATAGTATACCGTTTGAAATGAAACTGCCCTTTGCCCTTTTGCACCTGTCAGCTTCTTTTATCCTACTTTTGTATGCTTTATAATATCAGCAAAGGAGGGCATTTTCTATGAATATGAAGCTTATCGCCGGTTACTTACAGTTTTTGCGCAAAAGCCACAGCTATACACAGGAGGATTTGGCAAAAAAATTAGATAGATCGAGGCAGGCAGTATCGAAATGGGAGACAGGGGCAGCGCTTCCCGACCTGGAGGTTTTGCTGGAAATTTCCAGGCTGTATGGAATTACAGTCAATGATATATTAGAGCCCAGGGTACAGCCCCAGAGAATAACGGATTTTGAGGAAATCTCTGCAATTCCTCCAGGAGAGCTGAAGGAAATATTGGAACAGTTTGACGCAAATGCGCTTGTAACAGCCCTGATGGGGGCATCGCCTGAACTGAACGGCCTGTGTGAAAAAATGTTTTCCGATATAGATTTTGAAAAAATAAGAAATAAGATTGGCAGGATCAGGATTGAAGCTGTCCAGGCAGCGCAAGATCAAATCGTTTCCATGATAAATCTGCAGGCCCTTGACAGGATTGGCTAATAGTTGAGACGTGTCTGTTTTGCGTATTCTTTGGGGGAACAGGCAAAGCTTTTGCGGAACAGCTCGGAATGTTATGGAATTATAAGATAATCTGGTAGAAATTTCAATCATTGTGAAATATAATGAGAAATGAAATACGTTATGAGAAATGAAAGCCAGAAAGAGAGGAAATCGTGTATATGGATATGAGAGAAAGAAGAGATGCCCAGCTTGCCTACATCTCGGATCAGAGTGTATTTGAGGAAATGGCAGTGACCAGAAAGCTTTTGCAGAAGCTGAACTTTATGGATCGCTCTGATTTTGAGGGAATCGCCCGGGTGGTAAAGGAGCTGCTGGGGAAATCCGAAAACGCCATGATCAACCCGCCCTTTTTCTGTGACTATGGCAGTCACATTGAAGTAGGGAAAAACTTTTTTGCCAATTATAACTGCACGATGCTGGATGTGGCAAAGATAAAGATCGGAGACAACTGCCAGATGGCCTCCAATGTGGCGATCTATACGGCGGGCCACCCCATTTATCCTACCACACGGAACACAGGCTATGAGTACGGAAAGGAAGTTACCATAGGAGACAATTGCTGGATTGGCGGTAATACCGTGATCTGTCCCGGCGTCCATATCGGAGATAACGTGGTGATCGGCGCAGGAAGCGTGGTGACAAAGAATATTCCGGACTGGAGCATTGCTGCCGGAAATCCCTGCAAGGTGATCCGCAGGATCACGGAGGCGGATAAAAGGCTCCTTTTCCATCAGGAAGAGATTGATGATGAGGCGTGGGAGGAGATTGAGCGGATGACGGAAGAAAAGAGGTAAAGGACAAGATTAAAGAAAAATCTTCTTGCATTTACCGCGTATTTTTCCTACAATAGACACATCATTATTTTTCATACAAAGGGGAAAAGCATGGAGTGGGAAGCGTTTTGGGATACGCTTTTGGATGAACATAAGCTCAGGCGCAAGGTAGAGGAAATGGACCAGGTGGATGCCCTCAAAGGGCATACGACCAACACCAAGGAAATTTGCCATTGTATCTATGACGACTACAGCATGTGGCGGGAGGAATGTGAGAAGCGCAAAGACGAGATCTGGAAAATAATCGAGGGATTTTCGGGAGTGCATCTGCACACCAGCCGGATTAAAAACCTGGAAAGCCTGATCGAAAAGGTCATCCGAAAGCGCCATGAGTGGCTTGGGGATGATGAGAGCAGATACGCCAATATCAGTGCAAAGAATTACAGGGACATTATCACCGATCTGGTAGGACTGCGGCTGATCATTAATTACCGGGGGCACTGGCTGGATATGCATCAGGCCATATTGTCTCAATTTCCCATGGCCCAGGATCAGGTATATGGACAGGATAAGCTCCTTGCCCATATTGAGGGGCGCAATATCCAGGCGGAGCTGCCCAAGGCTTACTATGCGCAGGGGGATGACATCAGGCAATATATCGACCATGGCCTGATTCCGAAAAAGCATAAAATGAATTATCGCAGTATTCATTATACCTTAAGCTTTAAGGGAGTGTATATTGAGATTCAGATAAGGACGATTTATGACGAGGCATGGAGCGACTGTGACCACAGCTATGTATACAAAAAAGACGACAACAAAAGCCATGCGGCATTACAGCAGATGTCAGGTATTCTGGCCAAGCTGACAAACCTTTCCAATGATATTGGGGAACAGATGAAAGAGATCTTTGATTCGGAAGCTATGATTGATAACCATGGAAATGGCTGGAGGACGTCCCGGGCAGTTTTGGGACAGATTGACAGGGCTATTTTCAGAATTTCAGAAATCGAAAACGATTTGACAGTCTTTAAAAACAAGTTAACGGTTGAGGAAACTTTGGATTTAAATGGAGGCGCTGGTGAAAATGGCTGAGACAAGGACAAAAGGCGAAATGTTTGTTGAGGAATTGTTAAGCGGCGAATTTAAGAAGAACCGCCGTCCCAACCACGGGCAAAAGTTTACCGGGGGGCTGGAAGGGCTGCATCAGTATTTCTTTGACAAATATTTAAGTTCCTGCGGCTGCTTTTTGATGGATATGCGGATGAAAAGGAGCGAATATCGTGGATAATATCGGAGACAGGGCTATGGAAAAAGAAAATTCCGGTAATTATGTGTATCTGGTAAAGAAAATCGGAAAAGAAGCAATAAGTTCACGGTATGACTGGGTCAATCATCTGATGGCCAGCTTTATCCGTAAAAAAGGATATCAGGAGAGGGTTCTGGTCTCTGACGATATACTCAGGCATGTCATTGTGGATTACTTTGTAGATATTGACCGGCTGATCGAATTCCAGGAAATTGAGAGCGTACATTCTTCCAAAATATATGCCTATCTTGCCTATTGGATACTGAGGCATAAGCCCATGCAGATCACCGTATCGGAGGGGGCGGCCGGTCTTTGTTTTGTGAATGAGGAGTTTGCCTGCTGCCTGATCAGGAGTTATCTTTTTTCGGAGCCTGAAAATGTTGCAATCCTGGAAGACAAAAGGGAATGTGTGGACAATTTTGCGGATACCATGCTGTATTATTTCCAGTACAGAGATTATTCGGCCAAGAGCATTGAGCTTATGATCCTGGCCTTTCAGGCGGGATGCGCTTATCAGTATTCGGCAGACCGGCAGTGATGAATGTACAGCGTTACTTTTGTCCCCACGCCGGAGAACGCCCGGACAGGTGTAAAGTTCTGCGCGAAAACGTAACAGACTATTTGAAATGGGGATTGATTTTAGCTTTTCAGTAATGTATAATGCGATAAGTGGCACGAAGCCGCCTGTACCGATGCAGAAGCGTCGGCCTTTGCGAAAAAACACAGTAATGCAAATGAATAGGAAATGAAACGTATGCTTAGAAAGCACACATGTCCTGTGAACGGGATTTGTGTGTTTTTTTGTGCACAGGGGCGCACAGATGAAATTGTTGCTTGCGCAACGTGCGCCCCACGCGGCGAGCAGGGGGAAAATCTTCCCCTGCTCGATTACGCAGGCCCGCATAAGGAAATTTTGGAAAGGAACATGCTTATGGAAATCAAGAAACTTTTTACCCTGCTCACCTCAGTGGCTGTGCTGGCCGGAATCACTGCCTGCGGGGACACTGCTGCGGATGCCGTGGCAAATAATGACAAGGCAGACAGCGCGATGGAGGAGAGGACAGCAGACAGCGCAAGGGACAGTGTGGTGATCGCCATCGGCTCCGAGCCGGAAACTCTTGACCCTACGAAAGGATGGGGACACGGCAATTCGCCCATTGTGCAGAGTACGCTGGTAAAGTACACTGCGGATCTGACCTTTGAAAATGATCTGGCTGTGGACTATCAGCTATCTTCGGACGGTCTGACATGGACCTTCCACATTCGCGACGATGCCTTTTTTACGGACGGTGAAAAGGTGAAGGCCTCTGACGCCGCCTTTACTTTAGAGACTGCAAAGGCGGCTCAGGGCTCCGTTGACCTTACCTATATGGAGAGCGCGGCAGCGCGGGATGATACCACGCTGGTGGTCACGCTCTCTAAGCCTACCTCAATTTTCCTCAACACCCTGGCCTCTGTGGGGATTGTGCCGGAGCATGCTTACGGGGAGGACTATGGCCTTTCACCCGTTGGCTCCGGCCCTTACCGGTTCGTGGAGTGGAAGCCCCAGGAGCAGATTATTTTCGAGGCAAATGAGGACTATTACGGCGGCGCGCCTGAGATAAAGAAGGTCACGGTGGTTTTCATGTCGGAGGATGCGGCTCTGGCCGCCGTCCTGGCAGGAAAGGTTGACGTGGCCTATTCTTCCGCCACCCTTGGCACCACCAAGGTGGACGGCTATCACATAGAGGCAATTCCCTCTGCGGATAACCGTGGCTTTACCCTTCCCATGCTTGCGAATGAGGGGAAGACGACGGAAAGCGGGGCGGTCATCGGAAATGATGTGACCTGTAATCTGGAAATCCGTCAGGCTATTGCCTGGGCCATTGACCGGGAGCAGATTGCGGAGCTTGTCTTAAACGGCTTTGGCAGGCCGGCTTACTCCGAAAATGACGGAATGCCCTGGAACAACCCCCAGGTAAAGCTTGAGACGGATGTGGAATATGCCGAAAAACTGCTTGCAGAGGGAGGCTGGAGCGATGAGGACGGCGACGGCATCGTGGAAAAAGAGGGCCTGAAGGCCGAATTTAACTGTATTTATCCCGCCGGGGATTCGGTGCGCCAGGCACTCGCCATGGCAGCGGCCCAGCAGGTGGAAAAAATCGGCATAAAAATTAATGTGGAGGGCGTAAGCTGGGATGAAATTACCCGGCGCATGTTTTCCGAAGCGGTTATGATGGGCTGGGGCTCCTCCATTCCCAATGAAACCTATTATCTCTACCGTTCCCAGGGAGCTTTGCTGGATGACTTTTACAATCCGGAAGGCTACGGAAGCGAGGTGACCGACGGCTATCTCGATGCGGCCATGGCAGCCCTCACTGCCCAGGAAGCCAACGAAAACTGGAAGAAGGTGCAGTGGGACGGCAAAGGCGGTACGGCCATGCAGGGAGCCTGTCCCTGGGTCTGGATTGTAAACCTGGATCATGTCACCTATGTCCGGGACGGCCTTTCCATCGGGGAGCAGCCTATTCACAGCCACGGCCATGGGCTGCCTCTGATTCAGAATCTGGATAAGTGGGAGTGGACGGACTAATCTGGCATTTGTCAGGGTAAGAAGCTTATAAATTGATTTGAAAATGAGGTGTGCCTATGAAAGGAACCTTAAAACGCCTGATCCGCATTCTGGCAGTTCAAAGTGTGAAAATTCTGTCCTTATTGCTGGCGGTAAGCATACTTTCCTTTGCCCTTGTCAGCGCTTCGCCTGTGGATCCTGTGCAGCAGTATATCCTGGGGCTTGGAACGGCCGTATCCCCACAGCAGCGCGCTCAGATCGAAGACTACTGGGGCGTAAATGAGCCCCCGGTGCAGCGCTATCTGGGATGGCTCAAGGAGGTTTTGCGGGGAAATCTGGGGCAGTCTTCCGTTTACCGCAGGCCGGTGGCGGATATGATCGGAGAACGCTTTTTGGGCTCCCTTGCCCTGATGCTCTGCGCCTGGGTATTTGCGGGTGTGATCGGGTTTGGGCTTGGCTGTGTGATGGGGATGTACCGGGAAAGGTGGCCGGACAGACTGTTAAAAAAGGTGTGCTATATCTTAAGCTCCGTGCCCACATTCTGGCTGGGGCTGGTCTTTCTTCTGGTATTTTCCGTGTGGCTTGGATGGTTCCCCGTGGGGTTTTCGTCGCCTGTGGGGGTACTCAGGGAAAACGTGACCATCGGGCAGAAGCTTTACCATCTGATTTTGCCGGCCTTTACCTTAAGTCTGATGTCTTTTGCCGGCATTGCCCTCCACACCCGGCAAAAGCTGGTTGATGTTCTAAATAGTGAGTATGTTTTGTTTGCCCGGGCAAGGGGGGAGGGAAAGGGTACGATCCTGCTCCGCCACGGACTTCGCAATATTCTGCTTCCGGCGCTGACCCTGCAGTTTTCCTCTTTTGCAGAGCTGTTCGGAGGTTCGGTTCTGGCGGAAAATGTATTCAGCTATCCCGGGCTTGGCAGCGCGGTATCGGCGGCGGGGTTAAACTCCGACGTTCCCCTCCTTCTGGGGGTGACCTTATGCTCGGCCCTGTTTGTCTGTGTGGGAAATATGATTGCCAATCTGCTTTATGGGGTCATTGACCCTCAGATTCGGGAAGGAGCGAAATGAGATTGAAAATAGAAAAAGTCAATGGCCGGACAAGGGCCGTGATTCTGATCATGGGGATGGCAGCGGTTCTGGCCGCCGTCTGTCTCTGCGGTATATTGATTCCGGAGCAGGCTCTTGCAGGGAGCTTTTTGGAGGCGGGGTGTCCGCCCTGCCCGGCGCATCCTTTTGGTACGGATGCCCTGGGCAGGGACTTGTTTCTGCGTACCTTAAAGGGGTTATCGGTGAGTATGACAGTGGGACTTACGGCCTCTTTGGTCAGCGGGGGGATTGCCCTGCTGGTGGGAGCCGTCAGCGCCACAGGCTCGAAGGCGGCGGATGTCCTGATCAACTGGATCATAGATCTTGTGATGGGCGTCCCTCACACCATCCTGATTATTCTGATTTCCTTTTCTCTGGGGCGCGGTCTGAAAGGGCTGCTGGCGGGGATTGCGGCCACCCACTGGTGCAGCCTTGCCCGTCTGATCAGGGGAGAGGTTCTGCAGCTTCGCTCTCAGCAATATATTGCCGTGTCCCGTAAGCTTGGAAAATCAGGGGGCTGGATCTTTGTTCATCATCTGCTGCCCCATCTGGCGCCCCAGTTTCTGGTGGGCCTGATTTTAATGCTTCCCCATGGAATTCTGCACGAGGCCTCCATCTCCTTTCTGGGATTCGGACTGCCTCCGGAACAGCCGGCAATCGGCATCATCCTGTCAGAGAGTATGCGTTACCTGTCCACGGGAATGTGGTGGAGCGCAGTACTGCCGGGCCTGAGTCTTGTATTGCTTGTGCTTTTGGTGGACCAGGTGGGAGAGCGGCTCCGGGCGGTTTTGGATCCTTACAGCGCCCAGGAATAGAAAGCATTGCGCCGGCGTGCAGAACTTCCTCTGATTTGAGGGTTCTCTGACGACGGCAGTATGGAGGTTATCATGGAACAAAAAGAAGGCACCATTTTGGAAATACATCATCTATCCGTTTCCTTCCGGATGTACGGCCACGGCCTGAGGCAAAGGGAGCTTAAGGTAATTTCCGATCTGCATTTAACCGTATATCCCGGCGAGATTGTTGCAATTGCGGGTTCCTCCGGTTCCGGAAAAAGCCTGCTTTCTGCGGCAATTTTAGGAATCCTGCCGGACAATGCCATGGTACATGGACACTTGCACTATAAGGGGCAGGAGCTTACGCCGGAGCTGCAGCAAAAGCTGCGGGGAAGTGAAATCGCCCTTGTACCGCAGTCGGTTGCCTATCTGGATCCTCTGATGAGGGTGGGTGCCCAGGCAGAGGGACACCACAGGCCCAGGCCGAGAGAAAAGCGCAGGGAGGTGTTTTGGCGCTTTGGGCTTCCCAGGCAGACGCCCAGGCTTTATCCCTTCCAGCTCTCAGGGGGCATGGCAAGACGTGTCCTTGTGTCTGCGGCGCTGATTACCGATGCGGAGCTGATCATTGCGGATGAGCCCACGCCGGGCATGAGCCTTGCGCAGGCTCTGGAGGCTTTGCAGATGTTTCGGGAGATCGCCCGGGAGGGGAAGGCGGTGATTCTGATCACCCATGATATTGACCTGGCTGTTGAATTCGCGGACCGGGTTGCCGTGTTTTATGCGGGAACCACTGTGGAGACCGCGCCGGCTTCGGACTTTAAGGAGGGGCCGGATAAATTGAGGCACCCCTATTCCAGGGCTCTGTGGAAGGCGCTGCCCCAAAACGGCTTTGAGCCCATCGAGGGATTTCAGCCCTATGCGGAAAATCTCCCAAAGGGATGCTTATTTGCGCCCAGATGCCCTTACAGAGGGGAGAGGTGCTTACAGGCTGCTCCCCCTGTGCGGCTGGTTCGGGGCGGCGAAGTGAGGTGCTATTATGGCGCTTGAAGGGAAAAATCTTTTTTTTCGTTATGACCGGAAAAAACCATGGATACTGGAAGATGTGAGTATAAAAATAGAAAAGGGGCAGAGCCTTGCGGTATCCGCTCCCAGCGGTTATGGGAAAACCACCCTTGCCTTGCTTTTGGCCGGATATTTGGAACCGGTAAAAGGGGAGATTTTGCTGGATGGCAGACCCCTTCCCCGAAAGGGCTTCTGCCCTGTGCAGCTCATTTTACAGCATCCCGAAAAAGCAATCAATCCCCGCTGGAGATTAAGGCGCATCCTGGAGGAAAGCGGACAGCAGAAAGAAGAGGTTCTTGACGCCTTTGGCATTGAACGGGGCTGGCTGGACCGCTTTCCCAGAGAGCTCTCCGGCGGCGAGCTGCAGAGATTTTGTGTCGCGAGAGCTCTGCTTTGCGGTGCGGATTATCTCATCTGCGACGAGATCAGCACCATGCTGGATGCAATTACCCAGGCCCAGCTCTGGAAGGTGATCCTGGAGGAAGCGAGAAGGCGGGAAATGGGCATTCTTGCCATCACCCACAATCAACATCTCGCCCGGAGGATTGCCGAAAAGACCATTGACCTGTCAGCCTGAAGGGTTTCGCCAGGCCAGATATAATTGTGTGATTACCTGCTCAATGGGGGCTTTTCGGATTTCCACGTCCATGATGCCGTCGGACCTGGAGAGCTGCTCCAGCAGTACCTTTATGGGCATCAGGGACAAATCCACCTCAAATTCAAAAACCCCGTTTTTCCCGCTCAGAAGCCTGCAGCCAGACAGCTCAGGCTTTGTGCCGTCTGTGGTGAGAGTAAAGTGGGTCAGGTTTCCGGTGACAGAGCGCAGGCCGTCAAAGCTTCCGTCGTAGGCCAGTCTGCCCCCGGAAATCATCAGGATCCGCTCTGCCATCTCCTCCAGATCATCCATGTCATGGCTGGTGACCATAATGGTCACACCGTCTTCCTGATTAATTTTTTTGAGAAAATCAATCATCTGGCGTTTTGCCACCACATCCAGTCCCAGGGTCGGCTCATCCAGCAGGATCAGCCTGGGGGAATGGAGGAGCATCATGGCAAGATCCGCGCGCATCCGCTGTCCCAGAGACAATTCCCTGGCAAAGGTGGTTCTGATCTTTGCAAGATCCAGAAGCTCTGTTACCATGTCCAGATTGCGCCGGTAGACCTCCTTTGGGATGTTCCACACCACCTTTTTCCATTCAAAGCTCTGCTCTACAGGGTGATCCCACCAAAGCTCCGTCCGGTTTCCAAACAGAACGCCTAGCTTTTTCATCAGTGCAATTCTGTCTTTTTCCGGGGACAGGCCAAGGACGGATATGGTTCCCCGGGTAGGCTTTAACATACCCGAGAGCAGCTTCATGGTGGTGCTTTTGCCTGCTCCGTTCGGGCCTGCATAGGCCACAAATTCTCCTTCCCTGATTTGGAAGGACACGTCATCGAGAGCGGTTATGGTTTTCTTTTCCTGGCGGAAAAAGTTTCTGCTTCCTTCTATTCTGTGCCATTGGGAGAAGGATTTGCTCACTCCCTCCACATGGACGGCACTCTTCTCAGGAGCGATGTCCTCCTGAAACATATCGATTGATTCCTTTTTGAACATAATATCTAAATCCTTTCCTGAAAAAGTAAGTCGCTGCAAGGGATACCAGCAGTGCAAACAAAGCCGGATAAATGCATTCCGGTGTGGTTGCTTTCCCAAGCAGAATCATGGTTGGAAGCCATGCCGTAAGGCCGGCCGGGATAATCGTCAGCAGCGGATACCTGATATACCTGGGCATTCCCGATAAGGGAAAGGTCATGGTATGCTCCATACTGTAGATTACCGTGGAGGATATTTCCTCGCATTGTACCGGCGCGTAGAAAGCAAGGCTTGAGAACAAGTACGAAAGTGCGGTCATGATGATCATACTGATGGCCAGCAGGAGGATGAGGGCAATGGGCCACCACCATGGCAGGTGGGTTTCCAGATGGCGCACCGCCACGCACAGGATTGCGATTCCGGTCAGAAGACTGCCGGAGCCGGTAAAGGGAAAGATTCCCACCGTCAACTGCACCCCATAGGGCAGGGGCATGATAAACATGTGCTCCCACTGGCCCCTGCCGATAATCCTGCTGGGAAACAGGGCGTTGCAGCCTCCCATCATAGTAAGGAAGCCCATCACAATATTGCCGAATGCCAGCATGAACAGGACTTCAAAACGGTCTAAATTGCCGATTCCCCCAAATTTCCACGCCAGCAGGAAAATCCCGGAGATGGATGAGATATTGGAGACAATATCGGAAAAGATGGCAATTGCCATGAACTTACTGTCCCGCGTCAGCGAGGCAAAATCCATCCGGGCGTAGATCCCCAGCAGTTCAAAGTATCTTTTTAGGGAGCTTAAAAATGTTTTTTTATCTGACGAAGCTTTATCCACCGAAGCTCACCATCCTTTCTCTGGAATTTTGAAACCATAGAGCGGCCGCCGCCCATATCACGAGATTCCAGAAAATCTGAACCGGAATGATCTCTGCGGCCTTTGCGCTTCCAACATACAGGGATAAAAAAGCGCCGCCCAGACTGCCAAAGGGCTGATAGACAAACCACCTGTCCATGCCGAAGGGCAGGATTTTAAAGGGGATTACCGTACCTGAGAAAAAGGACACCACGGCGCTCCGGATCACATAGGTGAGCCAGGACACATTGCGCAGCCTGACAGTCAGGCAGAAATAAAGAAATTCAAAGGCAAATCCCAGGGAGACGCTCAGGGCCAGCGACGGAATCACCCATAAGGTTTTTGGCCGGAGACTGATCTTAAAAACCGGGGCCGCCAGAAACATGGGGAGCGAGAAGAAAACCAGCATGGGCCCCCACTCCCCCAGAGTCCTTGCAATCACCTGGCCGAACACAGGCATGGGGCGGGTAAACATTTCCGCACTCCTGGTATCGTAGTTCCATGCGGACAGATAGGTCTCCACAATCATCATGTCGGTCAGAAGAGCATTGACATAGGTGTAGCTCATGAGCTGTGAAAGGGACATCTCCACCTCGTATCCCCTGCCTGCCAGGGATTTCCAGATAAACATGACCGGCACCAGATAGACCACCTTCATAAAGATATCGGGAAGCAGGTAAAGCAGGCCTCCATTTGTTTTTTCATATGCCGCCATCCGGGCGGTAGCTATATATTTACGAATCATTGTGTTTTCCTCCGTTTGTTATGTAATAAAAAAACCTGTACAGACTGTTTTGTCTGCACAGGGCGCTTTGATCCATCTATCCATTCACCGGGCGGCAAGAGCCGTGATATTTTGGAACCAATCCTATCACCTTTTTGCCATATTCCCAATGATCCTGTTACATGGTGAGCAGCATACAAAACAATCCGTTTCCCCAAAAAGGGCATAGTTATCCCTTGGAGATGCCGCTCTGTAACCGAAGCTGCGTACAACGTCGCTGCCGGGGAATAATTCTCTGACCGTCAGATCTTTACATTGTTTCATACGTCTCACCACCTTTCGCTGAATTCAGGATTATTATACAGGATTTGGCTGGGGTTTACAACACTTTTATTTCGCCGGAAAACGGTTATCAGTTCTGGACAAAGGCCCAAATTGGGTATAATCTGGAAGATACAGGGGAGGAGCAGTATAAACTGGTCAAACAACTGGATGTGGATGATCCCGAGTATATCTGTCAGGTGATGCTGGGCTTTACCTGCGTGGATCATACAACAATGAGCAGAAAGCCTACGGATCCAGCCCCACTGAATATGGATAATGAAAAACAGGCGGCAGATGTTTTTTATAAGGACTGTTATCCGCAGGAACACTTCCCTAATGTATTTCTGAATAAAGAGGAAGGAAAAATTATGGCGGAACTGCAGCCGCAATTGAAATCTTATGTGGATCAGACTTTGGCTAAATGGATTACCTCAGGCGGAGTAGAAGAGGAATGGGAAGGGAAAATGGAAGGAAAAGGAAATGGTTACTGGCTGAATCAGCCGGCAAAAGACTGGGAATTGACGATACCCATCGGGAACGGAAGATTGGGGGCTTCTGTCTGGGGCGACATAGAAAAGGAACAAGTGACAATCAATGAAGAGAGTATGTGGTATGGCAGCGATAAAAGCAGAAGGAATCACCAGTCCGGCCATTACTTTCATGAAATCAGAGAGTTGCTTTTAAAAGGAGCTGTGGAGGAGGCGCAGTTTCTGTGCCAGATGGCTATGACGGGAATGCCGAAATATATAAGGCCGTATCAGATGGCCTGTGACTTGCGGTTTCTCTTTTTTCATGAGCCAAAAAGCGCAGAGGCGCAGGAGAGGACGGTAAATTATCGAAGAGAACTGGACATGGATCAGGCAGTGACCAGAGTAGCCTATGAGTTGGACGGGACTTTGTATGAAAGGGAGTTTTTTGTCAGCGCCAGGTATCAGGTGCTTGTGATGAGATTTACTGCAAAAGGGCAGGCGCGGATGAAATTCCAGTTTAACATCAACAGGCGGCCTTTTGAGGAAATATCCGGCGGAGACGGAAAACAGCATATATTTTTGCGGGGAAAATGCGGAGACGGTGTGGAATACTACAGCGGGGCGATGATCGGGGAGCAGGATGGCCATGTCATGCAAGTAGGAGATTATCTGGGACTGCAAAAGGCCTCGGATGTTGTGGTCTATTTTGACTGTGAGACAAGCTTTGCGGGAAAGAATCCGGAAGAAACCTGTATGAAACGTCTCAGAAGGGCGGCACAGGCAGGCTATGAGGCAGTGCGGCAGGCTCATATTGAGGATTACAGAAGGCTCTATAGCAGGATGAGTCTGGCTCTTGAAGAAAACAGCTTTCGGGATATTGCCCTTAACGAATTGCGGAAGAGGACAGAGGAGACAAAAGTGCGCAGATATTTGACGCAATTGGTTTTCGCTTTCGGCAGATATTTGCTGATCGCAAGTTCCAGCTCCTGCGAGCTGCCTGCGAACCTCCAGGGAATCTGGTGTGGCAGCTATGTGCCGAGATGGGAAAGCAAGTATACGATTAATATTAATACAGAAATGAACTACTGGATGGCAGATTCCTGCGGTCTTTCGGAATGCTTTGAGCCCTATGTAAAATTGGTAAAGAAAATGGTAGAGAAAGGGCGGGACACGGCTGCATCTGTCTATCAATGCAGAGGAAGTGTGGGGCATCATAACACGGACTGTTACGGAAATACGGATATAGAGGGGCTTCCGGCCAGCGCTTATATGTGGCCCATGGGACTGGTATGGATGTCCCTTGGACTGTTTGACCATTATCGCTGTACGTTGGATAAAGAGTACCTGAAAGAAACCGTAATGCCGATACTTGAGGAAAATATTCTTTTCTTTTATGATTACCTGTACCGGGATGAAAGTGGGGAATGGCTTACAGGCCCTTCGGTTTCACCTGAAAATACCTACCTGACAGGGGACGGGCAGAGCGCTTCGATTACGATGGCTCCTGCCATGGACAACGAGTTGCTTTGGGAGCTGTGCCAGGATTATCTGGAGGGGATAAAGGACTTGGAGGAAGAGAGACAGCAAAAGGAAGAGGGACAATATAGCCAGACCGGTCGGATGGCACAGGAGATTTTGGAGCATCTGCCGCCAATTTCCCTGACGGCGGACGGAAGAATACGTGAGTGGCGAGAAGACTATCAGGAAAAAGAGAAGGGGCATAGGCACCTTTCCCATCTTTTCGCCCTTTATCCCGGGCATCAGATCAGCAGGGATACGCCCAAGCTTCTGGAAGCCGTGCGTAAGACTCTGAGGGTACGCCTGGAAAATGCGCAGGGGCATATTGGATGGAGCCGCGCATGGCTGATCTGTCTCTATGCGAGACTCTGGGATTCTAAAGAAGTGGGAGAGGGAATCAGGAAGTTTTTGGAGGACAGTTTGATGGATAATCTCTATGACAGTCATCCACCGTTTCAGATAGACGGAAACTTTGGAATATGCGCGGGAATTGTGGAGGCCATAGCCCAGAGCGATGGTGAAAATGTATATCTGCTCCCGGCTATACCAAAGGAGTGGGAGAGTGGATGTGTGAAAGGACTGAGACGGCCCAAAGGGCTTATCCTGGATCTGTGCTGGGAAAAAGATCAAGTGAAATTTTCGTTGATCTCTTTGAAAAAACAGCAGGTGGAGGTTTATTGCCGGGGACAGCAAAAGACAGTCATGTTGGAGAAGGGACAGACCTGCGAGGGAAGGTTTTAGGAGACAGATATGACGAATGAATATGAAAAGAAAGAATTTTTTGACCAATATGCCCAAATGCCGCGCAGCAAAGGAGGGCTTCCTGCCGCCGGAGAGTGGCATCAGCTAAGGCCGCTGTTTCCTCCGCTTGAGGGAAAAAGCGTGTTGGATTTGGGATGCGGCTATGGCTGGCACTGCAAATTTGCAGAGGAACAGGGCGGCGCCCGGATATTGGGGATTGACTTAAGCGAGCGGATGATTGCGGAGGCCAAAAGGCGCAACAGCGGGGCGAAAATTACGTACCGGGTCTGCGGCATAGAAGAGTATGAGTATCCGGAGGGCATATGGGATTTGGTGGTTTCCAATCTGGCGCTTCATTATATCGAGGATTTGGAGCAGGTATTTCAGAAGGTACACAGAACATTAAAGCCGGAGGGAATTTTCCTTTTTAATATCGAGCATCCGGTTTTTACTGCCGGTCAGGGGCAGGACTGGATCTATGAAAAGAATGGGCGGCCGCAGTACTGGCCGGTTGACGATTATTTCATGCCCGGCGAAAGAAGGACAAACTTTTTAGGATGCGATGTAATAAAACAGCACCATACTCTGACGCAGATCATGATGGGGCTGATCAATAGCGGGTTTGGTCTTGAGGCCGTGGAGGAGGCGAAGCCGCCGGAGGAGATGATGGATATTCCCGGAATGAGGGATGAACTGCGCAGGCCCATGATGCTGTTAGTGAAGGCGAGGGTGAGGCAGAAGGAGGTTTTTTGAAGATTTTTTTGCGGTGGTGATATTGGATTTGGCTCTCTTGATTATGCAAAGGGAAACGAGATTTTACAGGTAAAGCAGCAGGCGGAAATATATCCGCCTGCCCTGAAAAAAGCTTTGATTGAGTTCTTAGGGATCTTTGCGGCCAGGTGACGGTTCTGTGTTCAGAGAGCAAAGAATCCAATTAATTTTTCAGGAGGTGTAAGTATGATTCGGTATGCGGAGGATTATGATTTGGATCTGTTATGTAAATATGACAGACATATTTCCAGAGCGGAATTAGGGAGCTGCATAAAGGCAAAAAGAGTTTTAATCATGTTTCATGATGACATTTTTATCGGATGGCTGCGGTTTAATTTGTTTTGGGATAATATCCCCTTTATGAATATGCTGCATTTTGTGGAGGAATACAGAGGAAAGGGATATGGCAGCAGGTTAGTCAGCTTTTGGGAAAAGGAAATGTTGAAGAGCGGGTATAAAATGGTTTTGACTTCCACGCAATCCGATGAGCGGGGACAATTCTTTTATAGAAAAAACGGATATGTGGATTGCGGCTCTTTATTGCTGCCCGGGGAACCCCTGGAGATTATTCTCAGAAAAAATTTGGAGTAGTTCATCCGCCTGACGGGAAGATGGCAGGAGAATGACAAAATTTGGGATGTTTTGCGGAGAAGAGTAAAGCAGGTATATCATTTCAACAGAAGTCTTTGCACATAAGGAGCCTTCCCGGATCGCCATAGACTTTACACTCTAATTATGGTATACTAAATTTAGTCCGATAGAGCGTATCTTTAATTGGGAGGTGACCAAATGCCTAGTAATGGAGAAATCGTAAAAGATGTAGTCGATCAGTTTCAAAAGGTGCAAAATCATATGAAAAATGCTAAAGATGAAAATGCAGCAAAGACATACGAAGGACTGAAAAAGGATTATCGGTCATTGAAAGCGATTTTAACTTCGTTAGGTGTGAATCTTACTGATATTGATGAAATTAAGGAATAATTGCTGTTTAAGATTTACGCTAACCTGAAACAGTATGACGGGGCTTTTCCCACCGAAAAAGAAAAAGGATGATACTGTGAAAAATTTTTTTCACAAACAAACTTGTTCGTTTTGCAAATATTGTGCCAACGCCCAAATTTGCAGGTGTTGGCAGAATGGAGGATTATGATGGATCAAAATGTGAGAACCTATGTAGAGCAGAAAGTGAAAGAGATGATCAGCGCCCATTCCTGCTGTGCGGAAGCCAAAGCGGCAGGACAGAGTTGGCTGGACGCTTTGGGGACGGAGCGTGAGGACGAACAGACGAGGGCGCTGATTGCCGAATTAGAGCAGGATATTGTGACGGTGGACGGACTGATTGCCTTTGCAGGCTCTGAGGCGGGAGCGAAAGTATTTGGCGAGGAAATGGCCGGAAAAGTAAAAGCCCATGGGGAAGAACTGAAAGAAGCGGGGGCAAAGTATTGCGATTGTGCCGCATGCGCCGCAGTAGCCGCGATTCTGGAGAAGAAAGAGGAAATGCTCTAAAGACAGGAAAGAAATGGCATGGACAGAGAAGAGATTTTTCAGTATGTCAAAGCGCGTTACGGCACGGAGCCGGATTATCCATGGCATGACGATAATGCCGTGCTGCGGCACAAAGAAAATAGAAAATGGTACGGCCTTGTGATGGAAGTGGGACGGGATAAGCTGGGCCTTAAGGGGAGCGGGAGGGTGGACGTCATTAATTTGAAAAGCGACTCCGCCCTGATCGGCTCTCTGAGAACCAGGCCGGGTTTTCACCCGGCTTATCATATGAATAAGGATCAATGGGTTACTCTGCGGCTGGATGGCAGCGTTGCAAAGGATGAGCTGAAAAGCCTGCTTGACTTAAGCTTTCAGTTGACCGGGCCGAAAAGAAAGCGTACAAGTACGCCGTGTGCAAGCATACCCGATAATTTCTAAGGCAGGGATAGAGCTCCCTGCCTTTTTCCTGTGCGATATTAAAGAATATAATCGGTAATACAATCATACCATTGTACATAGGTCACGCCGTTTACGGTAAGCTGATCATTTTCCGGCAGCTGTTCGCTCCATTTTTTCTTATAGCGGTCGATGGCCCAATCATCGCGGTTGAATCTGCGCCACAGGATGGTCTTTCCGTTTTTGTCCAGAAACTGCTCGGAAACCACGCCGTGGTTATAGGTTTCAATATCCATCACACACACCGTGTCATAGCTCTTGCCGCCAATCGTAACGGTATATCTGCCAACGATGTCCAGGAGAAAATCCTTATTTGCGCTTGTAACAGAAGTTCCGACTCTCTTAATATCTCCCTTGACCGACAGATTGGTTTCGTTGCCGCAATTATCCTCGCCAAATCCCCAGTTAGGCATGAATTCATCCCCGTCCAGGAAGGTAATGTAATTGCGGACGTCTCCATCATTTCGAAGGGTTGCCAGATAGCGGCAATGGGTATCCGTAAGCTGTGCTACGAAGGTGCGGTTGATCACTTCTTCTTTATTTGAGTAGGCTGCCTCTCTGGCCGTAAGCTCTACGCCCTCGATACCGTGAACCTTAGCCTTGCCGGTCACCTGCAGGTCGTATACATGGCTGCACTTGCGGGAAGGAATATCGTACATACCCCAGGATATTTTTTCGCCGGGCTTAGGGATCAGGAACCATCCCATAAGCTCTTCCCACTTTACGGAAAAAGGAGCCTGGGAGCTTGCTTCAATTTTGTATTCGGGGATAAATTCGGGTAATCTTTTCATTTCGTTTTCTCCTTTCGATACCTGGATGCGATATGGATATTGGTATTTAAAGTTTTGCTTTGCCGTATGCAGTCTGCTCTTTACCGTCCCCACAGGAATGTCAAGCTGCCTTGCGATCTCGGCCTGGGGCAGTTCTTTCCAAAAATAAAGGTACAGGATTTGCTTATCTTTATCGCCAAGAAGGTCCAGGGTTTCTCTTACGGCAGTGACCACCGAAAGGCCGTGTCTGCTGTCGGAGAGTTCCCTGTCTGTGATCTCATCAAGCGGAATTCCATACTGGGCCGCCTTTTTTCTGAAATAATCATTACATTTGTTTCTGGCGATGCTGATCATCCACGCTTTGAAAGATTCCCTGTTTTTTAATTGGGGGAATTTTTGGCAGGCGGCAAGATAAACTTCCTGCAGCACATCATCCGCATCCGCTTTTGGGCTTATGCGAAATCTCACAAAGCGCTCCACAAATACCCGTTCTGCGTTCAGCAATTTTTCAAACTCATCCATATCCTCACCTCCTTCATTTTATGAGTGATGAAAACCGGTTCCACTTATATAGACGGGGGGCAGGTATCGAAAGGTTCATTTCAGAAGAAAATTTTTGCCCTCCGCTACAAAGAAAGATCATACATGGTCAGATACTCCCTGGTATTCTCGCACATCTCTCTGAAAAGCCTGCGGGCATTATCCAGTCCGCAGGTGACCAAAGGATCGTTTGCAAAGGCGGCAAAGATTTTCTCCGTATCCCTTTGGGCGATTCCCACGGAGAGCAGTTCCTGTTCCCAGCAGATTCTGGCGATCAGGGGATAAATTTCCTCCGGTATGGGGCCGGCCAGTACAGGGGTCAGGCTTCCGGCGCGGAAAACGGCGTTGGTCTCCACCACGGCGCCCAGAGGAAGATTGGGAATCTGTCCCTGGTTGGGAATGTTCACATTGGTGACCAGATCGCAAAGGCCCAAAAGGGCGCGGATCTGATTGACCCCTTCCTCCCCGGTGCCGCTGATGGTCACCTGCTCTTCCCCGCATCTTAAGCGTCTGCTTCTTTCCAGGCGGTTTTGCAGATCGTTTTTTCTCCAGGCCACAGAGGTCAGGCCAAACTGCATTTCCGTGACTCTCTCAGGACTTTCCAGATACCAGTTCCCCGGACAGAATTCCGCCAGATGGCGGTCGCCTGCGGCGGCAATATAGCCGTAGCGGAGGAAAAGATCCATCTTGACTTTTTCGGTGCTGGAAAAGCTGTCATTCATCCAGTTGGAATCCACATTTTTGTCGCCGGTGCGGTAGCCCTCCCGGTATTTCTCACAAAATTTCCGGTAATGGGGAAACAGGTTGGTGGAATGCCAGAAGGCTTCAGTGAGCCATGTGAAGTGGTTGACGCCCACCGGGTTTACCTTGATCTCATGGCGGTCTACCTCTTTTTCCCCAAAGAACTCATCCACCATGCGGGCCAGGAATTTCTGGGTGCCGAAAACCTCATGGCAGCAGCCGAAGGCTTTGATCTGGGGAAATACCCGGTAGAGGGTTTTGACGCAAAGGGTCATGGGGTTGGTGTAATTGATCACCCAGGCGTTCGGGCAGTGGGCTTTGATGGCCTGTCCGATTTCCTCAAACATGGGAAGGGCGCGCATGGCCCGCAGAATGCCGCCGGGGCCGGAGGTGTCCCCTACGGACTGGTAAATCCCGTATTTTTCAGGGGCATGGACATCGGACTGCATCTCATCAAAGGTGCCGGGAAGGATGGAGATGACCACGAAGTCGGCGCCCGTAAGGGCCTGGGGAAGGGTGGGGACTGCCTGATAGCGCCAGTGGGATTTGGCCCCCTGGGCGGTGCGGAATTGATTTCCGATGATCTCATTGTCTTTTGCGGCCTGAAAATCAATATCATAGAGAGCCACCTCCCCGCTGATGTCGCCGCAGGCGGCCAGATCGCTCATCAGTCCCCAGGCCCAGCCCCGGGAGCCGCCGCCGATGTAGGCAATTTTTAGCTGCGTTACTTGTTGGTTTAAGTATTTCATTTTTGTATCTGTGCTCCTTTCAAAAACCGGAGGGCTTTCCGGTGTTCTGACTAAATTATGCGTCAAAATTTTTATGAAATCCTTGATTAAATTGCCTTTTTATATAAAAAACCAGAAAAATTTGACTGACGGGCAAGCCTGTGATACAGTGTTCGGTAGAAGAGGCGGATCGCACGCCTGGCGGACGATTTCAAACCATTCTCAATTTTGAGACTAAATCATGGGAGCTGCAGGATGGAACAGGCAAGGAAGGTTTCGGATTCCCTGATTTCCAGGGACAGGACGGTAAACAAAAGAAAAATCTGCGAGGTGCATTACCATGAGGAGCACGAGCTCTACTATATGCAGGAGGGCAGAACCACTTATTTTATTGACGATGAGATTTACGGTGTGGAAAAGGGGGATTTTGTCTTTGTCGCCAGAGGTATTCTGCACGGGACGGACAGCGGGGAGTGCAAAAAGAATGCCAGGATCCTGCTTAATTTCCCTGATTCGGTTTTTGTCCAGGAGGCGGAGCCGCTTTACCTAGAGCTGCGCGGGAGTCCTGTGATCCATGTGCCCGGGGAGCAAAGGGGGGAGCTGGAAGCGCTTTTCCATAAAATCGAAAAGGAGTATAACCAAAAGGAGCCTTATAAGGATATTTTGATACACAGCTATATCCGGGAGATTCTGGTGCGGCTTTGCCGTTACCGGTGCGAGGGAAGGCAAAAGGTTCAGGAGTCGGATCAGATCATTTATGAGATTACGGCGTATATTGGGGAGAATTACGGCCAGGATATTTCCCTGCAGGAGATCAGCAGGCGGTTTTCGATCAGTGAGAGCTATCTGTCCCGGAAATTCAAGGCGGTTACCGGGATTGGCTTAAACCGCTACATTACTTACGTGCGGATTTCCAATGCGGAAAAGCTGCTGAAAGGAGGCGGCGTGTCTGTGGCGGAGGCGGCAAGAAGCTGCGGCTATAATGACAGCAATTATTTTTCCCTGGTCTTTCAGAGGATTCAGGGGGTGACGCCGTTTCAGATGCTGCGCAGCTACAGGCAATGACAGGATCCTGCAGGTAGGATTCTGTGAGCGGCCCTGTGGGCCGTAAAGAGTGATATTTTGTGGAAAGGCAGGTTTTTTATGGATATTGGGGAGCTGGAGAGCGCCTGTCCTGATCTCCGGAAAACCCATATCGTGAAAGAGGGGATTTCTTTTTTCTTCCTGACCAATGAAGGGGAAAAATCCGTTTATGTGACGGCCGTCGTAAGGGAAGGACGGATAGGGCAGATTTGGGATCCCTGGACGGGAGCCATACAAAGGATGGAGAAGAAAAGCCCCAGGGCGCAGCTTGCGCTTGGGGCAAGGGAGAGTAAGATTCTGGTTGTTTTTCAGGATTAAGAGAAGGGAGATTTATTTTTACATGAGAAATTTCGTAAAAATCCACCCCCGGGATATGGCAGCGGTGGCGCTTTCCTCGCTGCCTGCTGGAAGCGTATTGGAGGTGGACGGGGAAAAGATAATTTTAAGCAGCGACATACCCCAGGGGCACAAGTTTGCCCTCCGGGATATTTCGGAGGGAGAAAAAATACTGAAATACGGTTCGCCCATTGGGATTGCAACCCGTGCGATCAAAAAAGGGGACTGGATTCACACCCACAATATGAAGACGGCTCTGGACGGGATTGTCAGCTATTCCTATGAGCCTGCAGACGCCTCTTTTCCGGAGGTAAACATGCCTTTTCCGGAAAATGATGCCTCTTTTCCGGAGGCAGGAACCCGGCGAACCTTTCAGGGCTATCGCAGAAAAGACGGCAGGGCCGGAGTGCGCAATGAGATTTGGATCCTGCCCACGGTGGGGTGTGTGAATAATGTGGCCACAGCCATTGAAAGGCGTTCCCAGCAGCTTTGTTCCAGGCATCTTGTGAAAGGAACCATTGATGCCATCGCCGCCTTTCCCCACCCTTACGGCTGTTCCCAGATGGGGCAGGATCAGGAAAACACCCGAAAAATACTTGCGGATCTGATCCGGCATCCCAACGCAGGCGGCGTGCTGGTGTTGGGACTGGGGTGTGAAAACAGCAATATCGAGGTGCTGAAAACCTATCTCGGGGAGTATGACGAGGAAAGGGTGAGGTTTTTGACGGCCCAGGAAACGGAGGATGAGATAGAGGACGGCTTAAAACTGGTGGAGGAGCTTGCAGAGTATGCCTCCCGGTTTGAGAGGGAGCCCATTTCCTGCAGCGAACTGATCGTGGGAATGAAGTGCGGGGGCTCCGACGGCCTTTCGGGCATCACGGCCAATCCCACAGTGGGAGTGTTTTCCGACCGGCTGATTACCCGGGGAGGAACCACCATCCTGACGGAGGTGCCGGAAATGTTTGGGGCGGAAACCCTGCTGATGAACCGTTGTGAGAGCAGAGAGCTGTTTCAGGAAACGGTGGCGTTGGTCAATGATTTCAAAAATTATTTTATGAACCATGGACAGGCAGTCTATGAAAATCCTTCCCCGGGAAACAAAAAGGGCGGTATTTCCACCTTGGAGGATAAGTCCTTGGGATGCACCCAAAAGTCGGGCTCGGCTCCCGTAAGGGGCGTGCTGGCCTACGGGGAGCGGGTGACGGCCAAAGGGCTGAACCTGCTCAGTGCGCCGGGGAACGATCTGGTGGCTTCCACGGCTCTGGCGGCGGCAGGAGCCCAGATTGTGCTTTTCACCACGGGAAGGGGGACGCCCTTTGCCTGCCCGGTTCCCACGGTAAAGATTTCCAGCAATACCCCTCTTTCTGCCCGCAAGAAAAACTGGATTGATTTCGACTGCGGCCCTGTGACGGAGGGAAAAGTCCTGCCGGAGCTGGGAGATCAGCTTTTTGAATTTGTGCTTGCGGTGGCCTGCGGGAAGAAGGTAAAGGCGGAGGAGGCGGGCTTTCACGATATGGCGATCTTCAAGCGGGGCGTGACCTTGTAAGGCGTGACATTGTAGAGAAAAATCGGGGATGACAACAATAAAAATACCATTTGGGGAAGGAAAAATATTGGTTTTTTCCGGGGCGGAGGAAGCGTGATGGCAGAAAGAAAGAGATTATCGTATCAGACGTTGGAGGAATTGGGCTATGAGGGCTATCTGCACAGGGAAGGGCCGGAGCGGGTGCTTCAGTTCGGGGAAGGAGTTTTTCTGCGGGCCTTTGTGGATGATTTTATAGACCAAATGAATGAAAAGGCGGGCTTTGACTCTAAGGTGGCAGTGGTTCAGCCCAGAGGCAGAAGCGGCGGCGGAGTGCGGCAGGCCCTGAATGAGCAGGAGGGGCTTTACACTCTGCTTCTTCGGGGAAATGAAAAAGGGGTAAGGACAGACAGGCGGCGGGTGATCTCCTGTATCAGCCGCTGCCTGAATCCTCAAAGGGATTATGAGGCATACATGGAATGCGCCCGAAATCCCCATCTGCGGTTTATTGTCAGTAATACCACGGAAGCCGGGATTGTGTATGATCCGGCCTGCCGCTTTGAGGATCAGCCTGCAGACAGCTTTCCGGGAAAGCTGACACAGTTTTTGTATGAGAGATTCAGGACTTTCGGCGGGGAAAAGGGAAAGGGATTTGTGATCCTGCCCTGTGAGCTCATCGACGATAACGGAAAGGAACTGGAGCGGTGTGTGCTGGCCTATGCCCGGCAGTGGAAGCTGGGGGAGGCCTTTGGGCAGTGGCTCAGGGAGGAAAACCTCTTTTGCTCCACCCTGGTGGATCGTATTGTAACCGGTTATCCCGCAGGGGCGGCAGAGCCGATCTGTGAGGAGCTGGGATATGAGGATAACGCCATGGACACGGGGGAAGTGTTCGCCTCCTGGGTAATCGAAGGGCCGGAGGGGCTTAAGGAGGAGCTTCCCTTTGAAAAGGCCGCCCTTCCGGTGCTGGTCACCCATGACCACAAGCCCTATAAGCAGCGAAAGGTGCGTATCTTAAACGGAGCCCATACCGCCATGGTGCTGGGGGCTTATCTGGCAGGCCGGGATATTGTGCGGGACTGTATGAGAGATGAGGTCATCCGGGGCTTTATGGAACGGGCGGTTTATGAGGAGATTATTCCTACCCTGACACTGCCGGAGCGGGAGCTGAGGGAGTTTGCCGGGGCGGTGACGGATCGTTTTGACAATCCCTTTATCGACCATGAACTGCTGGCCATCTCCTTAAATTCTACCTCGAAATGGAGGGCAAGGGTACTGCCCTCTTTTAAGGGATATGTGGACAGATTCGGAAAGCTTCCGGTCTGCCTTACTGCGTCTCTGGCTTTTTATATTGCCTTTTACCGGGGTGTGCGGATGGAGGAGGGCGCTCTGATCGGAAAAAGGGGAGAGGAAGAGTACCCCATCCGGGATGATGAGAGGGTTTTGGAATTTTATTTTTTCCATAAGGAAGATGAGGGCAAGGCCTTGACAGAGGCGGTTCTCTCCAATACAGAGTTCTGGGGAGAGGATCTTACGAAGATACCGGGGCTTTGTGAGGAGGTCACAAAGGATTTGGAGGCCATTGAGAAAAATGGGGCGTATGGGGTTATGGAAGGGATTTTGAACGAAAGCGGGGTATGATTTTTAAAGGGGCTCTCTCTAAATTCAATGGACTGAGCATTCCGGTTATGCTATACTGAAATCAGCAATCAAAAGCTTCTAAGCGGGAGGTGATAGAAATGCCGAATACGAATTTAGAGGTTACACAGAAAGCAATGGAGGATTTTAAAAAAATCCAGGAATACATGTTGGCAGCGAAAGAAGAAAATGCAGTTAAAACTTATGAAAAATTGAAAGACGAATATTTATATCTTAAGAGTTTTTTAAATGTTGCAGGCGTAAATCTTACTGCTATTGATAAGATTAAGGAATGATGTGCTTTCAAGGAAAGGGTAGTGTAAAAAGTTTGTGTCCCTGAAAACGTAAAAGTACGATTATAGCGCCCTGGCGTTATGATAAATAAATGAGCGAAAGGAGAGAGTGATATGAAAAATATGGTATTAGCAGCCCAAACAGAAAACAGGAGGGCGACTATACTTTAACCCTCCTGATACAGGAATGGAGGATTTATTTTGGATATTGTTTACAAAGAAATCGACAAAAGCATCGAAGAGCAAATTGTCCAATTGTGGGGTGACTGGGTAACAAAATATAATTGTTTACATTACGGAGAAGGCTGTTATTCCTTAGCGGCTTTAGCAGATGGAGTCCCTGTGGGATTTATCTCCGTGTATCCTTTACAATTACCCAAACCATTAGATATGTACCATGATGCATATATTGCTGATTTGGAAGTAGATGAAAACTACAGAAGAAAAGGGATCGCGGCCAAATTGACAGCCATGGCAGAAGAATGGGCAAAAGCATATGGATACCGCCAAATACGTGCATGGAGTTCAGATGATAAAACAGAGGCAATCCCAATGTGGTATGCCCTCGGATATGGTGTCTGTCCGGCGATTATGAGCGGAGAAAGTGTAATTAAAGAATTTGCCGGAAAACCAATTTACGGCTTTTATGTTTCTAAGGTTCTTTAATGCCAATTGAGCATATCTAAAAAGGATGCCTGACATTTTTAAGCTGATGTCAGGCATCCTTTAATTGAAACATAAGAGTGTTTGGAGATTTTACCTATTCCATGGATCATTCTAAATATGATAAAATATATTTTGCTATCTTCTCTGACACCTGATAATATGTTATAAATTCTCCCCGATCACTATATTCACCCGGAATTATATCCTCAATATAATAATTACCATTGCTTTTATAAAGTATCTGGGTATCCATTTCTTTTAACTCTTTTTTATTATCTCTTGATAACATAAATCTGACAATTTGGCATTCAACTTCTCCGGGATTTGGTGCATTATCTGCATATTCCCACTGATTCAGAGCCAAACCATTTAGATATTGCGCTATTTCAGAAATATCGTCTATTTCATTCAGCAACGTGTTTTTGTCTGCTCCGTAAAACTGTATCTTCTGCTCTTTAGAAGTCTTGCGCAGTTCCTCTTCTGTAAAGGATGTTTCTCCTTGATAATATCGGGCAGTCTCTATATCATCTGTGTTTTCAATATCGCTATTTGGCACATAAAAATCAAGTCCCCACCCATCCAGTATGTCCTTCGATGTTATATTCTTATTTAGCTCTAAGTCTTCTGGCACATTAAGAAACTGTCCCGCCTTTTCTGATATTCTAGCTATTGTTTCTGCTTCTTGGTTATAATCTCGTATAATATATTCACCTTTACTGGAAATATATAATTCTAAGGTACTCTTATTAACTAACTGTTTTCCATCCTGCAAAAATATAGGTTCATCAATTACCTCATATGATATATAACTATATACCAAGTCTATATCTTCAGGCAACTGTTCCATATCATTCCAAGATTCAATATCCAGTTGTTTTACAAACCTTTCTATTTCTTTATTATTGTCAATGATACCAATCATCTCACCAGAAGCTGTAATAATTTCAGTAAATTGT